>NZ_JAFIBI010000001.1:3388658-3718210 GCF_017832975.1 Arthrobacter sp. PvP023 | reverse complement strand
ACAGCCTCGCCCCGGGCCACCATTCCGGCAGTGTCCGAGAGCGGGATCTGCTTCAGCGTCAGCGCGAGGATCAGTGCGATGCCCAGGAATGGCAGCAGGTACCAGAACACCGGCGCCAGCGAATCGGCATAGGCGTTCACAATGGCGTCCCGGAGCTGTTCCGGGAGCTGGCTCAGGGCCTGCGGGTCCAGGGTCCGGGTGGACTGCGCAGCCTGGTCGGCTGAGGCCCCGGCCCCGGTGAAAGCATTGGCCAGGGCCTCTGCCAGCCGTGAGGTGAAGATGGAGCCGAACACGGCCACACCCAGGGAAGCACCCACTTCGCGGAAGTAGTTGTTCGTGCTGGTGGCCGTACCGATCTGCTCCGCGGGCACGGAGTTCTGGACCACCAGGACGATGACCTGCATGATGGAGCCCAGGCCGGCGCCGAACACGAACAGCTGGACGCAGATCACCCAGATGGGGGTGTCCGCCGTCAGCGTGGTCAGCCAGAGCATGGCACCCATGGTGAGCGCGGCGCCCACGATGGGGAACATCTTGTACTTGCCGGTCTTCGAGATCCGGATGCCCGAATAGATGGCCATTCCCATCAGGCCCACCATCATCGGAAGCATCAGCAAGCCGGATTCGGCGGCGGAGGTGCCGGAGGACATCTGCAGGAACGTGGGAACGAAAGCGATGGCAGCGAACATGCCCAGCCCCAGCGTGAAGCCGATGGCTGTCGAGTTCACGAAGATCCGGTTCTTGAACAGCCCCAGCGGGATGATGGGGTCCTCGGCACGGCGTTCCACCAGGACAAACGCGGCGGCGGCCACAAGGAGGCCCGCGCCAAACGCCCAGGTCAGCGGCGAATCCCAGCCCCCGTCCTTTTTGCCGCCGAAATCGGTGAAGAAGATCAGGCAGGTGGTGGCTGCGGAGAGCAGCAGGACGCCGAGGATGTCGATCCGCTTCTCGGCCTTCTTGTTCGGCAGGGTCAGGGTGAACCAGGCGATGGCGAAGGCGGCGACGCCGATCGGGATGTTGATGTAGAAGGCCCATTCCCAGGTGAGGTGGTCCACGAAGTAGCCGCCCAGGAGCGGGCCGGCGACGGCCGAGAGGCCGAAGATGGCCCCGAGCGGGCCCATGTACTTGCCGCGGTCCTTGGCCGGGACGATGTCGGCGATGATGGCCTGCGAGAGGATCATCAGACCGCCGCCGCCCAGGCCCTGGACGGCTCGGAATACCACGAAGCCCCAGAAATCGGTGGCGAACGCGCAGCCCACCGAGGCGAGGGTGAAGAGTGCGATGGCCACGAGGAACAGGTTGCGGCGGCCGAGGACGTCGCCGAACTTGCCGTAGATGGGCATCACGATGGTGGTGGCCAGCAGGTAGGCGGTGGTGATCCAGGCCTGGTGTTCCACCCCGCCGAGCTTCCCCACGATGGTGGGCATGGCGGTGGAGACGATGGTCTGGTCCAGGCTGGAGAGCAGCATGCCGGCGATGAGTGCGGAAAAGATGATCCAGATGCGTTTCTGGGTCAGCAGCAGCGGCTCGGCTGCCGGCTTGGGAGTGACGGCGGTGCTCATGGTCGTCCTTCTGCGGGTGCGGGTTCGTGAAATTCCTGGGAAAAAAGCCGGCGGGCGGCGGAGATGTTCTCCAGCAGCAGCTCCCGGTAGGGGCGGGTATTGCCCTCGGAGAAATAGACCATGCTGCTCTTGCGGGCGATATTTCCCAGCAGGACAACGGCCATCTGAACCACTGGGTGGTCCGGCGCAACGCCTTCGCGGAGGGCGACGTCTTTGGCGAACTCTGCCTCTCGCTGCTCGGTGGCCCCGATGATCCGCAGGATTAGCTGGGGCTCCTTCTTGATGACGCCGATCAGCTGGCGGGTGTCCTCCTCGGAAGCGGCCATGTTCTCGGACAGCCTCAAGGAAAGGGTGACCAGGTCCTGTAGGAGTGTGGGGGAGATGATGCCTGGCGGTGATGACTGGCCGCCGGCGATGAACTCGTCGATGACTTCGTGGGGAAGTTCGTCGTCCGCGTGGCCGATGATGGCATCCTCTTTGGCCGGGAAGTAGTTGAAGAACGTACGGCGCGAAATGCCCGCTTCGCTGCAGACTTCATCCACCGTGTACCCGTTCAGGCCGCGTGCGGCGGTCAACTTCCGGGCCGTGGCGGTGATCGCCGCCCGGGTGGCGGCCCGCTTACGCTCCCTCAGACCCCCCTCAGTAACTGCACTTTCGTTCATATAGTACATATTTGCACTCAATAAAAATTAGTGCAACTTATGCCTGCCGTGGAGTTTTTGTCCACGTAACGGGACTTCGCGGGCCTACAAGTCCCGTTAGGGGGACAAAAACTCCACGGCGATAAAGAACGACGGCGGCCGCCCGCCTTCGCTGGGAAGGTGGGCGGCCGCCGTCGTACTTTTTGGGGACCTAGGCCTTGTGCGGCGGCCGCGTCATCGACATAACGTCCAGGGCGGTGTCCAGCTGCTCTTCGGTCAGCTCGCCGCGCTCCAGGAAGCCCATGGCGACGACGGTCTCGCGGATGGTCAAACCTTCAGCCACTGCCTTCTTGGCGATCTTGGCTGCATTCTCGTAGCCGATGAACTTGTTCAGCGGGGTGACGATGGAGGGCGAAGCCTCGGCGAGGAAGCGGGCGCGCTCGACGTTGGCCGTGATGCCGTCGATCATCTTGTCGGCCATGACGCGGCTGGTGTTGGCCAGCAGGCGCACGGACTCGAGCAGGTTGGCGGCCATGACGGGGATGCCGACGTTCAGTTCGAAGGCGCCGTTGGTTCCGGACCAGGCGATGGCGGTGTCGTTGCCGATGACCTGGGCGCAAACCATGATGGATGCCTCGCAGATGACGGGGTTGACCTTGCCCGGCATGATCGAGGAACCGGGCTGCAGGTCCGGGATGGCGATTTCGCCGAGGCCGGTGTTGGGGCCGGAGCCCATCCAGCGGAGGTCGTTGTTGATCTTCATGAAGGAGATCGCGATGTTGCGCAGCTGGCTGGAGGCTTCGATGAGGCCGTCGCGGTTGGCCTGGGCTTCGAAGTGGTCGCGTGCTTCGGTCAGGGGCAGGCCGGTGTCGGTGGCGAGCAGTTCGATGACGCGCTCCGGGAAGCCAGCCGGCGTGTTGATGCCGGTGCCCACAGCGGTGCCGCCGAGGGGAACTTCGGCCACGCGGGGGAGCGAGGCGTTGATGCGCTCAATGCCGTACCGGACCTGTGCGGCGTAGCCGCCGAACTCCTGGCCCAGGGTCACCGGGGTGGCATCCATGAGGTGCGTCCGGCCGGACTTCACGACGTCCTTGAACTCGACGGACTTGCGGTCCAGTGACTCGGCCAGGTAGCCGAGGGCCGGGATCAGATCGTTGATCAGCGCCGACGTGGCAGCCACGTGGACGGACGTCGGGAAAACATCGTTGGAGGACTGCGAAGCGTTGACGTGGTCGTTCGGGTGGACAACCTTGTCGCTGCCGGCGGCCTTGAGGGCACGGGAGGCGAGCTCCGCGATGACCTCGTTGGTGTTCATGTTGGAGGACGTGCCGGAGCCGGTCTGGAAGACGTCGATCGGGAAGTCGCCGTCGTACTTCCCGGCAGCAACCTCATCGGCGGCATCCGCGATCGCCTTGGCCAGCTCGCCGTCGAGCACTCCAAGTTCTGCGTTGGCCTGGGCGGCAGCCTTCTTCACCCGGGCGAGGGCTTCGATGTGGGCGCGTTCCAGGGTCTTGCCGGAAATGGGAAAGTTTTCAACTGCACGCTGCGTCTGGGCACGGTACAGGGCGTTCACGGGGACGCGGACTTCGCCCATCGTGTCATGTTCAATGCGGAATTCTTCAGTGGAAGTCATGGGGCTAGCTTAGGGCGATTGGCGGCCGGGGCTAAAACCGTGAAGCGCTTGAGTCAGCCCCGGCCACCGCCCGTTGGCCGGGGATTTAAAGTTCGCCGATCCCCGAAACAAGGTCGGCCTTGCCCTCTTTCAGGCTGTAGGAGAGGCCGATCACAGCTGCGCGTCCGGTTTCGATGGCGTTCGAAATCACACGTGAGCTGTCCACGAGCCGTTGTGAAGTCTGCTTCACATGCTCAACCACCATGTCGTTGACTTCGGTTTCGTTGTTGCGCAGGGAGGTCAGCACTGACGGCGTGATCCGCTCGACGAGGTCGCGGATGAAGCCCACGGGCATTTGGCCCGTCTCAACGGCGTCCTTCGTGGCGCTGACCGCGCCGCAGCTGTCATGGCCCAGGACCACAATCAGCGGCACGCCCAGCACACCGATGCTGTACTCCAGCGAGCCGAGTACTGCGTCGTCGATGACCTGGCCGGCCGTACGGACAACAAACGCGTCGCCCAGGCCGAGGTCGAAGATAATTTCAGCGGCGAGGCGCGAGTCCGAGCAGCCGAAGATCACGGCGAACGGGTGCTGGTTTTCCACAAGCGAGGACCGGCGTGAAGCGTCCTGGTTGGGGTGCGAAGATTCTCCGGCGACAAAACGCTCGTTTCCTTCGCGCAGTCGCCGCCATGCCAGAGCTGGAGTCAAGTAAGTAGCCACGGGGCCACTTTACGGCGAAGGAGTGGGTGAGGGTGAAACCGTTGCGGCCGGATTACTTTCCAGTGACTTCACGACGGCGTCCGCCAGCGCGGCGAACTCGTCAAGTTGGGCGGTCCCGGTCAACACAACGGTGGTGCCTTTGTGGGCGAGGACCATGCTCCGCTCGCCTTTGCCTGTGTCGCGGAGTTCCCAGTCAAGACCGCCGGCATTGCGGCTTCCGGTCACGGGGGCGTTCCTGGTCTGCTGGAGCAGCCATGTCGGGTTCGCCCGGGCGGTCTGGACCAAGCCGATGAATGACTCCTTCGGCGTGAGGTATCCGACCTCCCAGGTTGGCACGCCGCTGCCGGTCCCGGACTCCCAGCGGGCGTAATTCGGACTGAATGTGTCGCCGGTCTCGGGTGTCACCGGTGTGAATCCCGCCACACCGGTGGCGTTTTGCGCTACCGCACTCACATTGACGTTCGGCCGGTAGCCGTCCGACTTCGGCGAGGGGTTCATCAAGACGATGGGAAGAAACGCAGCGACACTGACCAGCAGCGCGATGATCATCCCGATGACCGAGGCGTTGGCCCTTTTCGCCGCAGCCGCGCGGATAACGGGCTTAACCACCGGTGCATCCGGTGGGCCCTCGGAGCTGGCGGGGGAGCCCGTGCCGGCCGTCTGGTTGTTGGGGGTGGACTTGTCCTGCGTTTCGCTCACGCTTCTATAGTCGCGCATGTGAATGCCGTTCTCACATTCCTGCCGTGCAGCCGGTGAGGAAACGCCGTGTTTCACGGGGTGGTCATCCCATGACCTTCTGATGCTGCCGCGACTATGATCAGTAGCAGAGGAATCACCGTGACGGACTCAGACCGGCCGTACGGGTTCAATGATCGCCACTCGAAGAAGAGGTTCACGTGTCACCAGCGCCTATGACCCAGCAGTACTCCACGATTTCGCCGTCGCTTGCCGTAGGCATTGACGAACCGGACCGTAACCTTGCCCTGGAACTTGTCCGCGTCACCGAAGCCGCGGCTATTGCCGGCGGCCACTGGGTTGGCTTCGGCGACAAGAACAAGGCTGACGGCGCAGCAGTTGACGCCATGCGTTCCTTCCTGCAGACAGTCCACTTCAACGGTGTTGTGGTAATCGGCGAAGGCGAGAAGGACGAAGCTCCCATGCTTTTCAATGGCGAGCACGTCGGTGACGGCACGGGTCCCGAGTGCGATGTCGCCGTCGACCCCATTGACGGAACCCGCCTGACCGCACTGGGCATCAACAACGCCCTCGCCGTCCTCGCCGTCGCAGAACGCGGCTCCATGTTCGACCCCTCCGCCGTGTTCTACATGGAGAAGCTCGTCACGGGTCCGGAAGCCGCGGACATGGTTGACCTGCGACTGCCGGTCAAGCAGAACCTGCACTTAATCGCCAAGGCGAAGGGCGTGAAGGTCAACCAGCTGAACGTCATGATCCTGGACCGGGACCGCCACCGTCCCCTCGTGGAGGAAATCCGCGAAGCAGGCGCCCGGACCAAGTTCATCATGGACGGCGACGTCGCCGGCGCTATCGCTGCCGCCCGCTCCGGCACCGGCGTTGACGCGCTCATGGGCATTGGCGGCACGCCGGAAGGCATCGTTGCCGCGTGCGCCATCAAGTCCCTCGGCGGCGTCATCCAGGGCCGCCTCTGGCCCACCAGTGACGACGAGAAGCAGAAGGCCATCGACGCCGGTCACGACCTCGAGCGGGTGCTTTCCACCAACGACCTGGTCTCCAGCGACAACTGCTACTTCGCGGCCACGGGCATCACCGACGGCGACCTGCTCAAGGGCGTGCGCTACTCCAAGGACAAGGTCCTGACCCAGTCAATCGTTATGCGGTCCAAGTCCGGCACCATCCGCTTTGTGGACGGCGAGCACCAGGCCAGCAAGTGGGAGGGCTACGCCCGGAAGAGCTAGTCGCTGCGGGTTACCCGCTTTATTCAGCGCGAACGGGCAGTAAATGCCCTCAAATCCAAGATTTGGGGTCGTGAGCTGCCCGTTCGCGTTAACACAAAGTTCGACGGCGTGCGCGCTCAAGGGCAGGGGGCTCGGCTCAGCTGCGGAGGGCGCGGAGCTTTTCGCGGGCTTTCCGGGCGAGCTGGTAGGCGCCATAGCGGACCTTTTTCACGGGCAGGTCCCAGGTGCCCGGATAAGCGATTTCGCGCCCGCCGAACGACTTCTTGAACGCCGTGAACCCGGCCCACTTGTGGTTCGGCTGGTCCTCCGGGGCAACGCCCCACAGGTCCACATGCTTCAGGCCCTTCTCCTTGGCATCCGCCATGAGGGTCACCAGCAACGGTATGCCCGCACTCAGCTTGCGGTGCGAGTCGTCAAGGGCCGCGTGGGCGTAGGTACGGGTATCGGCAGAGTCGTAGGCCAGCGCCGCGGCAATGGGACCGCCGTGGCGTTCGGCGATGAACAGGGTGGCCGCACCCGCAGGCATGAGGGACCGCGCCACCTGGCTGAGGTACTCATCGCTTTGCGGCTTGAACCCGCTCCTCTTGGCTGTCATGTGCAGGAAATTCAACAGGATGCGGACGTCGTCGGGATCCTGCGACGCCCGGAAAGTCACGTCCTTTTTGTGAATGTTCCGGTAGAGGTTCCGGTTCACCGGTTTCATGGCGGCGAGAACATCCTTGAAATCACGGTCCAGGTCCACGATCCAGCTCAGTTCCGGCTGCTGGTTGACGGGGGCGGGCCGCAGTCCACGGCTTCGCAGCACGGACTGCGACTCGGCGGTGTCGAATCCGGCGCTGGCCGGCTCGATCCGGACAAACGCTGCGCCGCAGGTGCGGGCCAGTGCCACAAGGGCGGCCAGGGCGGCGTCGAATGCTTCCAGGGACTCCGCCACGGGACCGTACGGCGCGTAAAGGACCTTGCCCGCCGGATTCTTCTCTTCCACGGCCAGGAAGCTCCAGCCGGGGCCGGACTGTTCGTGTACCGTGCGGCCCAGGGAGCGCTGGAAATCGGCCCACTGCGGGGTCTGCAGGAAGTACTCCATCGGATCAGGCCCCCAGCGCGGTGGTCACGGCAAAGGCAACGGCAGTCCCGGAGGAACCGGCCGCCGGATGCACGTTGACCGGAGCCTCAGCGGCGGGGAGGAAGGCACTCGCGCCGCGGTCAAGATGGAGATCGCCTTTGGGGGAGTCCAGCAGGACGGAACCGGAGACCACGATAATCACTGCCGCGCCGGACTGCGCCAGCGGGACAGGCCCGCCGTCGGGCTCCAGCTCGATCCGCTGCAGCTGGAATTCACGGAACGGCGGCCGGTAGAGTTCCTGGCCCAGCTCGGACGTCTCTGCCGGCAGCATCGGCACTCCCACCGACTCGAACTCGACGGTGGCCAACAGCTCGGGGACGTCCACGAACTTGGGCGTCAGCCCGCCGCGGAGCACGTTGTCCGAGGAGGCCATGACCTCGATGCCCAGCCCGTGCAGGTAGGCGTGGACGTTTCCCGCCGGCAGGTAGACGGCCTCCCCGGGGGCCAGCGAGATCCTGTTCAGCAGCAAGGAGATGAGCACTCCGGGGTCGCCGGGGTAATGGCCGTGCAGGCTGACCACCGTGGACAGTTCGGTCTGGTAGGGGGACATCGGCAGCCCGGCCTTGAGCGCTGCGACCAGCTCACGTACCGCGTGCGAGACGGCATGGCCTCCGCCGATGAGCCGGGTGAACGCGGCTTTCAGGGCGTCGTGCTCCGCCGGGGCAGACAGGTCCGCCACGACGTCGAGGAACACGTGTGGGACATCCAAGGACATCCCGTGCATCGACGCGGCCAGATGCTCGAAGAGGGCGCGCGTGGACGCAGCCGGCCGGAAGCCGCAGAGCGCCTCGAACGGCGTCAGCGCGAAGATCATCTCCGGCTTGTGGTTGTCATCCTTATAGTTCCGCTCCGCAGCGGACCGGTCGACGCCGGCAGCCTCCTCGCGGGCGAAGCCCGCCCGCGCCTGTTCCAGCGTCGGATGGACCTGAAGGGACAGCGGGCTCTCCGCGGCAAGCACCTTGAGGAGAAAAGGCAGCCGGGGCCCGAACTCGGCCACGCTGGCACTGCCCAGGTGGTGGCCGGGGTCGGAACTGATCAGCGCATCCAAAGCCAGCGGACCGCCGTCGGCCGCTGCTGCCACGGACGGCGAGTCCGGGTGGGCGCCGACCCACAGCTCCGCTTCCGGCCCACCGGAGGCCTGCCTGCCGAGCAGGCCGGCAATGGCCGTGGTGGAGCCCCAGGCGTAGGGCCGGAGGACATTCTCAATTTCGTACACAGCCAGGTGTCCTTTATCTCATTGCAGCAGTTACGGCGTCAGGCGGTCGGGCAGGGGGCGCCTACAACGGGCGGCATTGGCCGTTCGTGGCCACAAGGTCGCGGATCGCCTGCTCGTTGCCCTCACGCTTGAACTGGTTGAGCATCTCTTCCGTGATGGGCTCGCCGTCGGGGGTGGTGGTCACGGGCGTGAAGTCCGACGACGACGGCGAGGGCGCCGGCTGGGTCAGGGGTGCCGCCGGTGCGGCCGCCATGAGGGGGCCAGCGGCCGTGCCGGCTTGCACGATGGTGTCCTCCCCGGCGGGATTATCCGCGGCTCCGGCCGACTCGGACTGCGCGGCCAGCAGCTGGTCAACCCTGTCGTGGATTTGGTTGAAGTCCGGCACCGTGGAGAACGAGGCGTCGAAGTCCGGCGGTCCAATGGTCAGCCGGCTGACTTCCTTGCCTTTGGCTTTCATGGCCAGGTCCACGAAGCTGCCGAGCTGGCTCGCGGAAATGTTGGAGTCAACCACCTTGGTGCCCGCGTTGGCGATGTCCTCGAACTTGGCGAGGAGCGTTGCCGGGTCCAGCTGCTTCAACATGGCCTGCTGGACGCATTGCTGACGCTGGATGCGGGCATAGTCATCAACGAATTCGCGGGAACGTCCGTACCAGAGTGCGTGGTAGCCATCCAGATGCTGGTCACCGGCCGGGATCCAGCCGAGGGGCATTCCGTGGATGCCGTTGGCCTCGTCCACCATGTCGCCGCTCAGCGGCACCCAGCCGCCGGCCTTGATCTTGATGCCGCCCATGGCGTCGATGAGCTTGGCGAAGCCCTCCATGTCCACCAGGACATAGGCCTGGACGGTGATGCCGAGCGTACCCGAGACAGCCTCAAGGGTTGCCTGGGCCCCGGGATCGGCGACGCCGGGGTAGAGGTCCGCGTGCTCGTTGGTCACTTCGGTGTTGATCGCATTGATGAGGCACTCGTTGCCGCAGTCGTAACCGTCCGGATAGATCTGCCGCATGGGGGACCCCTCGCTGAACTGTGCGTTCTGCAGGTTGCGCGGCACGGAGATGATGGCTGTCTGGCCGGTCTTGGCGTCGACGCTGAGGACGGAGAGGCTGTCCGGGCGCCGGCCCGTGCGGTCGTCGCCGGCGTCGCCGCCCATCATCAGGAAGTTGTAGCGGCCATCCACGGGGTCGATTGCGGGGCCCGCCGAGAAGATGCTGCCGATCGCGTTCCGGCTCACGTTCAGCACGTACGCGGCGTAGCCCAGTGTCCCGCTGCTGAGCAGCATCGCCAGGACCAGCGTGACGCCGACGACCGGCCTCATTCCGGGTGCCAGCAGGACCGGCCGGATCAGCCTGAGGGTGTTGACGAACAGCGCGGCCCAGCCCAGTGCGAGGGCAATGAGGATGATGATGATCAGGAGTGAGGCCACCGTGTTGGTGAGGATCCCGATCAGGAGGGTGCGGTTCACCAGCAGCAGCACCAGTCCCGCAATCGCCAGTCCCCAGACAGCGAGGGTCACCCGGAGCGCGATCCTTCCCAGTTTCCGGTCGCCGGCCACGATCTGGGCACTGCCCGGCACGAACAGGGTCAGCAGCAGGAGGACAAACGCGCGTTTGGTCCTGACGGGCGCCGGAGCGTTCGCCGGGTTGCGGACGGGGTCCGTCAGGGCCTGTTGCGGCACCTGGGGGCGGGAGTGGCTGGTGGTCATCTACTGATTCCTAACGGCTGCCCCGGAGAACGACGTTGCCGTCGGAGAACACTTCGCTGACTTTGTGCCGCAGGGCCGCGCCCTTGCGGGTGGCGACGTCATTGAGCTCCTGCGCGAACTCAATCAGGTCACCGCGCAGGCGGACCGCGAGGTCGTCCGTACCGGATGCCAGCATCCGGACGGCCAGCAGGCCGGCGTTGCGTGCCCCTGCGATCGACACTGTGGCCACGGGAACGCCGGCGGGCATCTGGACGATGGACAGCAGCGAGTCCATGCCGTCGAGCGTCTTGAGCGGGACGGGGACGCCGATGACCGGCAGCGGCGTCACGGACGCAAGCATGCCGGGCAAGTGTGCCGCGCCGCCGGCTCCGGCGATGATGACGCGCAGTCCGCGCTCGTGGGCCGTCTGGCCGTAGCGGATCATTTCGGTGGGCATGCGGTGGGCTGAGACCACATCGGCCTCGAACGGGATGCCGAACTCGGCAAGGGCCTCTGCCGCGGCTTCCATGACGGGCCAGTCGGAGTCCGAGCCCATCACCAGGCCCACGAGGGGAGCGGCGTTGTCCGTGTCCGCCGGGCGGATCGATGCGGGCGTGCTCATACGGTCTCCTCGGAGTTCCCTGGTGCTGGTCGGGCCGGAGCGCGGCCGTCCCTGATGATGTTGGCTACGGTGGTGGCGCGCTGCCGGACGGAGTCAACATCGGAAGCTGCTGCCCCCACCAGGTTGACGTGGCCGATCTTCCTGCCGGGCCTGACGGCCTTCCCGTAGCAGTGGATCTTCGCTGCCGGCTCGCTGGCCATGGCCAGCGGATACGCCGAGAACAGGTCCTGGTTGTCGCCGCCAAGGAAGTTCTTCATCACAACAATCTGTCCCAGCGCGTCGGTCGCTCCGAGCGGGAGGTTCAGCACGGCACGCAGGTGCTGTTCGAACTGGCTCGTGACCGATCCGTCCTGGGTCCAGTGGCCGGTGTTGTGCGGGCGCATTGCGAGCTCATTGATCAGGAAGCCTGACCCGACGCCGGGGGTTTCAAAGAGCTCCACGGCCATGACGCCGGTGACTCCAAGTTCGTTGGCGATCCGGATTGCGGCGTCTTCGGCGGCCGCGGCGACCTCAAGCGGAGTGTCCTGGGCCGGGGCGATCACTTCGTCGCAGACACCGTCCACCTGGATGGTGTGGACCACGGGCCAGGCCCGGGATTCGCCGTCAGGAGTCCTCGCGACGAGTGCGGACAGTTCGCGGCTGAACTCCACCTTGGCCTCGGCCAGCAGCGGGGTCATGGCCGCAAACCAGTCGGCGGTGTCGGCGGCTTCGTCGGCCGATCCGACCATGCGGACGCCTTTGCCGTCGTAACCGCCGCGGGGCGTCTTCAGCACCACGGGCCAGCCGGTCTTCTCACCGAAAGCAACCAGGGCCTCGACGTCGGCAACGGAAGCCCAGGCCGGGTTGGGCAGCTCAAGCCGGTCGATCGCTGCACGCATCACCAGTTTGTCCTGCGCGTGGACCAGGGCGTCCGGTCCGGGCTGGACGTTGACGCCGGCCTCCTGCAGGGCCCGCAGGTGGTCGTTGGGGACGTGCTCATGGTCAAAGGTCATGACGTCGAGCCCGCGGGAGAACTCGAGGAGGGCGTCAAGGTCCTTATAGTCGCCCACCGGCGACGTCGGCACTGCGGAAACCGCGGAAACGTCCTCGCCTTCGGCCAGGACACGGAGTTCAAAGCCCAGGGCCGTTGCGGCGGGGGCCATCATGCGGGCTAGCTGGCCGCCGCCAACTACGCCTATTACTGGAAAAGTCACAAGAGCCAGCCTACAGAAGAGCAGCGGTGTTCCGGGCTTCACCACTGTTTCAACCGGGAATTTTGCGTCATAGCGGCGCCGCAGGAGACCGCGCTCCCGGCCCGGCGGGGC
This sequence comes from Arthrobacter sp. PvP023, assembly GCF_017832975.1. Lineage (NCBI taxonomy): Bacteria > Bacillati > Actinomycetota > Actinomycetes > Micrococcales > Micrococcaceae > Arthrobacter > Arthrobacter sp. PvP023. The sequence continues at coordinate 3,705,794 of NZ_JAFIBI010000001.1, read as the reverse complement.
GGCTCCCAGCTTTGCGGGCTAAAATAGGTTCTCGGCCCTGTGGCCTGAAATTTCAGTCGGCCATGGAGGGTCATGTTTTACACACTTGCAGAACGTTTGCGCGGACTCGCCTCGCTTTTCTGGCGCGAGGTGGCCAAGTTCGGCGCCGTTGGCGGTGTCGCCTTCGTTATCGATAACGGCCTGACCTACTACCTGATGCACGGCCCCATGACGGACAGCGAGGCCAAGGCCCGGTTCGTCGGTGCCACGATTGCCACGATTTTCTCCTGGATCGCGAACCGGTTCTGGACCTTCCGCCACCGCCGCCAGGACAACGTGATCCGCGAGTTCTTCATGTTCATTCTGATCAACGGCATCGGCATCGGCATTTCGACCGGGTTCACGGCCCTGGCCAAGTATTCCTTCGGCATCACGGACAAGAACATGCTGTTTCTGGCGGGCGTGGCCGGCATCCTCGTAGCCACCGTGGTGCGCTTTTTCGCTTACAGGTTCCTCGTCTTCAACAAGGAACTCGACGAAGAGCCGGCTTTCTCGCACGACCACGAAATCATGGAATTGCACCACCACCACCAGAACCAGCGCCCGGTACGGGTTCCAGCTACCGAGGCGCCGGACCAGGTGGAGGATACCGACCTTCCCGGTCCGACCCGCAGCAGCTAGGCCAGGCGGGGACTACCCTCCCTGGACCCGTTCGTCGCTGAGGAGCTTGTCCGTCACTGTGACGTCAGGGTGGACCAGCACGACGGACCCACCGCTATGCCAGGCACCCAGCGACTGGGCGAGGGCAGCTTCCAGCCCGTCGCCGGCCCGGACCAGTAACCTCACTCCCGCGTCGTGGGCGGCAGCGAACCCTTCCAGCAGGTCTGAGTGCGGATGCAGGGTGCCGGCCGACGACACGACGGCCCGGTTGGAACCTTCCGGATCTTCGTGCGCCATAAAGACGTCGCCGTGCGAACGCACTTCGGCGGCGAAGTCGACGACGCCGGGAGGCAGCTCCCCGGGCCAGCGCATGGCCAATGCCGGCAGCGGCACCGCGATGACGGCGTCGTACGCGCCGTGCTCCTGTCCGGCGTCCGGTGACTCGGTGGCGAGGAGGTCGGCGTCGGCGGAGTCAAGGACAACTTCCATACCGAGCTGCCAGGCGGCGAGGGCCAGGACCATGGACTTCCAGTGCACCGGAAGGTCCAGCCGCAGCCGCATCCCGGGCTCGGCGTCAAGTTCGTCCTGCAGCAGGTTGCTCGTCTTTGCGACCCAGTTGTCCAGGACGCGGCCGGACAGTTCCACCCGCTCGGCGTCCGGTCCGTACCAGGTCAGTCGCGGTGAGGTGGAGTGGCCGGACCGCAGGGCAGTCATCAGGTCGATCGCCGGGATGTTCATGCCAACATCTTGCCACGGTGCCCGCCGGGGCGGGAGGTGCCAGGCGGGGCCGCGGGGGCCGGGGACAGCCCGCAGGGCCATGTGATCTGCGCCACGTTATTTTTTGCTAACTTTGTTGGCGAAAATCACAGTTGCAGGCGGATTCCCCGGAATTCCCGGAAAATTCACAGGAAACTAGTCAGTATGCTGTCAAAATTCCCGTGATGGCGGCGAGCCGGCCAAAAATCACGGGCGTGGCGTGGCGGCGGATTCCGTCCGGAGTTGATTATTATCCCTGCTGCCGCTTGACTCCCGACTACTTACACACGTGTAATTAGTTATCGAACGCCAAGCGCAAAATGCAGGCCACACAACCGAGTGTCCAAGTATTCAGCCACGGGCAGCAATTCAGGAGGGACGCCACAAATGGGGCAAGTTGAGCGTATCCAGGAAGATGCAGTCGTCGCCGGACAGGCGTCGGCAAAGTACCGCTCACGCGGCGTACCAAGCGATTGGTATGTAGATCCGGCCGACCCGGATGCCGCCGAGCGGTACAACCAAAGCACCAGCGATTTGCTGCAGGACCAGGCCACGGCCTTCCTTGCGGCGCACGAAGCCCTTCTGGCGGGCAACCCGGACCAGGACGATGATCTCCACGATCCTCCAATGGAATTGCGGACCCTCCATTCGGAAACCACCGCGCAGCCGGTCTGGATCGGGCTTCCTTTCGAGCAGAACTTCGACGACGAAGGCGAACTCGGATGGCAGACGGACGCTTTGTGCGCCCAGACGGATCCGGAGGCATTCTTCCCTGAAAAGGGGGGCTCCACCCGTGACGCCAAGAAAGTCTGCGGCGCCTGCAACGTACGCTCTCAGTGCCTGGAATACGCGCTGTCGAACGACGAACGCTTTGGCATTTGGGGAGGCCTCTCCGAGCGCGAGCGCCGTCGGCTGAGGAAGCGAGCAGTCTAATTCTTCAAGTAGTACATGTCACCGCCGTTGTGGTCGCCCACAACGGCGGTGACTATCTTCCCAGGACCTTGGCGGCATTGTCACAGCAAACCCGTCCGGTGGATGCGTCTATTGGCGTTGACACCGGCTCGCGGGACAATTCCCTGGCCTTGCTTGACCAGGCGTTCGGCGAGGCCAATGTCACCACCTTCCAGCAGGGACGGACCGGGATGGGGGAGGCGGTCAAGGCCGCCCTGGCGAACCTGGCACCCCGGAACGCGGACTCCCGTAACGACGCCGAGTGGATCTGGCTGCTGCACGACGACGCCGCTCCCGCGCCGGAGGCGCTTGCCGAACTGCTCCATGCCGTGGAGCGTGCGCCGTCGGTGACGGTGGCGGGGTGCAAACAGCTGGACTGGGACGCCAGGCGCCGGCTGATCGACGTCGGGCTTTCCACCAGCCGCTGGGCTGAACGGCTCACCCTCATTGAGGCGGACGAACTCGACCAGGGGCAGTACGACGGCCGCAGCGATACCTTCGCGGTCAACTCCGCCGGCATGCTCGTGCGGCGGGACGTCTGGGAGGAACTGGGCGGATTTGACTCCGCCCTTCCGGGCACCGGTGACGATGTGGACTTCTGCTGGCGCAACCGCCTGGCCGGGCACCGCGTAGTAGTGGTGCCCACCGCCCGGATGTTCCACGTTTCGCACCGGCCGCATGCGCTGGGAAGTGCAAGTGCCGCCCGGAAAGCCCAGGTCTACCTGCGCCTCAAGCACACAGTGTGGTGGAAGGTGCCGCTGCATGCGGCAGGGGCGCTGCTGGGGAGTTTGTTCAAGCTCGTCCTCAGCATTGCCGTTAAGGATCCCGGTCACGGATTTTCCCAACTCATGGCGACGTTCGTTGCGCTGGGGCGGCCGGGGGCCGTGATCCGCGGACGCCGCGACGCGGCCAGAACGCGACGGATCCGCCGCTCGGTGATCAAGGGACTGCAGACGCCGCGCCGCGAGGTCTGGGCCCACCGGCGTTCCCTTATTGAAGCCCTGGGCTCCGACGACCCGGGCGGGGACTCGGCCCGGACGGATCCGCTGGCCGAACAGCCCAGCGGTGATTCCACTGATGACTTTGCCGCCCTGACCACTTCGGAACGCGGCTGGGTGGGCAACGGCGCCCTTCTGGCGGTAATTCTCACAGCGGCGGCTTCGCTGTTTGGGCTCTCCGGACTATTCCGCGCCGAAGCCGTCTCCGGCGGCGCCCTGATCCCGGTCTCGTCGAAGATATCGGACATCTGGCACCACGCCACCAGCTGGTGGATCGGACTCGGTGCCGGACTGCCCGGCCACGGCGACCCGTTCGCCCTTCTGCTGTGGATCCTTGGCCTCGCCGGCGGTGGCGATGCGAACAGCGCCCTGGCGTGGCTGCTGCTCCTTGCCATGCCGCTCTCCGCTCTCGCTGCGTGGTTTGCGGCAGGAGCCCTGACCACGCGGCGCCGGTTCCGCCTCGTGGCAGCCGTCGTGTGGGGCGGGGCGCCCGTCCTGCAGGTTGCACTGAACCAGGGGCGCCTTGGCGCCCTGGTTGCGCACATCATGGTGCCGTTGCTGGTGGTGGCACTGCTGCGTGCCACCGGCACCGCCCGCGGCCGGGGACGCTTCGCGGTTCCCGAACCGGGGGACCGGCGCTTCCTGGAAAAGCCTCCGGCCAAGCCGGGCGTCAACGGCACGCCTTCCTGGACTGCTGCAGCGGCTGCCGGCCTGGCGCTGGCTGTCGTGGCAGCGTCCGCTCCGTCCTTACTGCTTCCGTCCGCCGTCGTGGTTGTCCTGGCCGGGATCCTGCTGGGCAGGCGCGGCCGCACCGTATGGTGGGCGCTGCTGCCGAGCGCCGCGCTCTTCATTCCGTTCGGCATTTCCGTTCTTGAGCGCCCCCGGGCGCTGCTCGCGGACCCCGGCGTCCCGCTCGGTTTTGACGGCGCGCCGTTGTGGCAGCAGGTTCTGGGACAGCCGCTGTATTTCGATGCCGACGGCGGTTTGGCCGGCCTTCCGGTCTTCGGCGGGTCTGCCGTGCCGTGGGCGCTGCTCCTGGCACTGCTGATCGGGTTCCCTGTCCTGGCACTTGCAACGGCGGCACTGTTCGTCCCGGGCAAGCGCACCCGCGTGGCCCGCGCTTTGTGGGTTGCCGCCCTGATCATCCTTGCGGGCGGCTGGCTCGCCAGCCACGTGGCCAGCGGTGCCGGCGCCGACACCCTCGTCACCCCCTTCACCGGACCGGTTGTGTCCGCGTCCGGCTTCCTGCTGCTGGGCGCCGCCCTGATCGGTGCCGACGGCCTGCTCTGCTTCTCTGAGAAGGCGGCCGAAGCCCCTCCCGTCCGCCGGATCGTCCTCCAGGCCCTGTCCGTCCTTGCGATGGTGCTGCTCCTCGCCGGGCCCGTGGCCGGATTGACCGCCTGGGCAGCCGGAAATCTGCTGCAGTCCGCATCCGGGGCAGCACCGGCGGCGGCGGGCACGACCCCTCCGGGCACCGCACCCCTGGGAACCCCGCGGCAGATCGCTCCCACGGCCGCGCGGACCCTGCCGGCCACGGCCATCGACCGCGGCCAGGGGCCCGAGCAGACCCGTACCCTGGTCATCGACACAGCGGATGACGGAAGCTTCGACGCCTCGATCGTGAGGGGTGCCGGGACTACCCTCGACGGACTGTCCACCATTGCGGCCGCCCGCAACATCATGGGCGAACCCGGCAAGGAAACGGTCAGGGATGACGACGCCGTCACGGCGGCACTGCGCAGCGTCGTTGCCACAGTGGTCGCGGGCCAGGGCGTGGACCCGAGGCCTGAGCTGGAACGCCTTGGCGCTGGGTTCGTTGTCCTGCGGGCCTCGGATACTGCAGCGCAGCTGACGGCGAGCCGCATGGATGCCGTGCCCGGACTGGTGGCGGTGGGGCAGACAAACGTCGGCTGGCTCTGGCGGATCAGCCCGCTCAACCAGCCTGTCATCGACGCCGCCGACGTTGCGCACCGGGTGCGCATCGTGGACGGCGCCGGCGCTGCCATCGGGCTCTTGCCATCGGACCTGGAAAGTGTTGATGCCGCTGTTCCGGAAGGGCCGGAAGGCAGGCTCGTGGTTCTCGCCGAACGTTCCGATCCGGGATGGACTGCGTGGATGGACGGCCGGCGGCTGACGTCCACAACGTCCGGCTGGTCCCAAGCGTTCACCCTCCCCGCCCAGGGCGGCCAGCTCACCATCCGGTACGACAACCCGTGGGCAGTGTGGTCCGCTGTCGTGCAGGCAACGGTGATCGGACTCACCGTCCTGCTCGCAATCCCCATGCCCGCCCGCCGGCCGAACACCGGCCTCTCCCGGGATGAAGGCTCCCTGCGTAAGGAACATCAGCATGCATAAGGACGCGAACGACGACGTGCCGCAGGTACCTGGTGACGTAAACTCCGCGGCGGGTGCACAGGATGCGGCGGATGCGGCGGACGGCTCCGGCGCAGCGGGCGGGACGGCGAACGGAACTCCCGCTGCCGGCAGCCTGAAAAGCCTCAACGGGCGCGGACTATCCGTCCGCGGAACGGTCGCCGGGATGGCCTCAGCTGTGATCATCGTGGCCGCCGCCGGCAGCCTGGTCGCGGCAGCGTCGATGGTCCCCCAAAGCGCAGGCAGCCGCGCGCTTGAAGCGCCGCTGGCTGCAGTCCCAGCGGGCAGCAACGTGGGGATCTGCCCCGGCCCGGCCCGCTTGCTGGAGGGCACCGCCGTCGGCACCGACCCTCAGTTCAGCCCGGAATCGGCCACGGCCAAGAGCCTGGTCAATGCTGCCGTGCTGAGCACCAACTCCGGTGCCCTGCCCGGCAGCAGGCTTGCGGAGCTCAACGGAAATCCCCTGACCGAAATTGCCAAGAATCCCGGCAGTCCCACCACGTCGGCTGCCCCTCCCGCGCTGCTCGCAGGCGTCGTTTCGCAGCGCCCGGTGGATTCCGTCAGCGTCCTGAGCGCGGACGCAGTGGGTAACCAACAGGCCACCGCGGGCGCGGTCATGAGCTACACCGCCACGGACGGTGACCTCCAGGGCTCGGCGGCTGCAGGCTGCCAGCAGCCGGCAAACGACCTGTGGCTGGTGGGGGCGAACACGTCGCTGGGACGGACAGCGGTCCTCAACCTCAGCAATGCTTCCAGCACCCCGGCCACCGTCAGCCTGGAGCTGTACGGTGCGCAGGGCCAGATCCAGGCTCCCGGCAGCAGGGGACTCCTGGTTGCGCCGGGAACCACCCGGTCCATCGTGCTGGCCGGGCTTGCTCCGGATCAGGAAAAGCTCAGCATCCATGCGCGCAGTGCGGGCGGTCCGGTCACCGCAGTCATCCAGCAGAGTGTCCTACGGGGGCTCACCCCCGGCGGTGTGGACTTCATCGTGCCCGGCGCGGCACCCGCAACCCGTCAGGTGATGTCCGGCCTGGACATCCAGGATCCCGCATCAGCGAAGGCTCTCACCGCCAAACAGGGGTTTGCGGATGCCTCAGCGGCCCTCCAGATCGCTGTTCCCGGCCCGGCCGATGCCGTGGTGGAAATCAAGCTGTATGGACGTGACGGCCAAAAGGCACTGCCAGGCGGCGGAGTCGTGACAGCCAAAGGCGGGTCCGTAACCGAGGTTTCGCTGGCCGGAGTACCGGCCGGCCAGTACACGGTCGCAGCCAGTTCCGATGTGTCCTTCGCCGCTGCTGCGCGGCTTGCCCGCGGCCTCAAATCGGACAGTGCCACGGACTTCGCGTGGTCGGCAGCGTCAGCCAGGCTCGGCAGCCAGCACGTGGTCACCGTACCGCGCGGTGGGGAACGGTATCTGGTCTTCGGTGCACCCGAGGACCGGGCCAAGATCACCTACACGCCCATTACGGCCGACGGCAAGGTCCGCGCGGCCGCCACCGCGGACATTGCGGGCGGAACGACGACGGTTATCAAGGTGCCGGGGGAAGTGGACGATGCTGAGGTGCTCGGGTACGTAGTGTCAGCCTCCGGCGACGCCGCCTACGGCACGGTGCTGCTGGAACAGAACGGTCGCGCGGACATCGCCACGGTGGCGGTTGCCCCGGGGGCCGCCGGACAGGAGCAGGTCGCCGTGAAACTGGGCTACTAGCACCGGCTAGTAGCGGCGCCGGTACACGGGGTCCAGTGTCTCGGGTGCAACCCCGAGCATTTCGGCGGTCCGCTCCACCACGACGTCATGCACCAGGTCCTGGAGTTCTTCGCGGCTGGAGCAGGCGTTCTCGATGACACGGCGGTAGAGGGTGATCACGGGACCTTCGCCGGCGGTGGCGGGCTCGTACAGGCCCATGGGCGCAGGGGACCGGTCCGCGACCAGTTGCTCCAGGCCCTGCGGGATCTCGTCGACAGCAAACCTGACACCGTCCAAGGGCTTTCCCCAGATGTCATGGAGGCGCTGGGCGGAGTCCATGACCATCTCGTCGAAGCGGTCGGAACGGGTGCGGTAACCGGGCAGCGTGGGCAGCATCAATTCACCGCGCAGGCCGCGGCCATGGCGGTTCCTGCGGCGCTGCCTGAAGCTCTTCCCGCGGACCGCCACTGACGGCGCGGCGTTGTCCGCCGGCTGGCCGGCTCCCGGGTCAGCCAACCGGACCGTAAAACCCGGAACGTGGTGCGATTGCTGCATATATTGACTCTAAACCCGCCGCCTGAAATACGCGACATAACGGGCAACGCCACACGGGGCATCCGTGCGTTCCCCGACACCGCCGAACACAGCGGGCCGGAATGCACGGCGCCGCGGCGAACGGGGAGTAGTCTGTGATGTCGTGGGTGCTATTCGTCAATGTTCAAGATCAGCCTGCCGCAATTCGGCGGTGGCAACTTTGACGTACGTCTACGCGGACTCCACGGCTGTCCTGGGCCCGCTGGCTACGTACGCGGAGCCCCATTGTTACGATTTGTGCGAACAGCACGCGGGGTCGCTGACGGTGCCGCGGGGCTGGGAAGTGCTGCGCCTGGCCATGCCCGCCACGCCGCCCCAGCCGGGGCCCGATGATCTTTTGGCCCTCGCCAACGCCGTCCGCGAGGCGGCGTTGCGGCCGTCGTCTGCGGATTCCGCGCCGGGCCAGCGTTCGGCGCATGCCGCGCTTGAAGCCCCGCCGCCTGCGGAAGGCGCCCGGAGGGGACACCTGCGCGTCCTCCGCGAGCCGTCCTAAGCCGCGGTCCCGCCACGAAGCTTGTACGCTGGAAGCTGCAAATCCATCGGCCACCGGCGCCTGCTGCGGCGCCCATCAGGGAGCATCCACCATGCCAAAGATCAGTCCTGACCTGTTGTCTGTCCTGCGTTGCCCCGTTACCGGCTCGACGCTGGTTCAGGAGGGCGAGGAACTCGTCTCCACCGCCGCCGGGCAGTCCGGGGAAAAGCTGCGCTACGCCATTGAGGACGGCATCCCGCTGCTGTTACCACCGGAGCTGGTCTCTGCAGCGAACGCTGCGCCTTCGGACCAGCACGACGGCGGCCCGGGCGCAGTGGCCGGCACCGCAGCGTCGGGCGCCTTCAGTGCCGAATAACTGCCCGGCCGGCCCATCGCCCGTCCACTTGGCGCCGAACTTCCCATAGATCGCCGAGCGGGCCTCCACTTCCGCCGTTCCAGAATTTTCCGGATATAACACAAGGACTCACATGACTTTCGATTACAAGGTTGCTGATATCTCCCTGGCTGAGGCCGGCCGGCACCAGATCCGCCTCGCGGAGCACGAGATGCCCGGGCTGATGTCCCTGCGCGAAGAGTTCGGCGCCAGCCAGCCCCTCAAGGGTGCCCGGATTGCCGGTTCACTCCACATGACCGTCCAGACCGCCGTGCTGATCGAAACCCTCACAGCCCTGGGCGCCGAGGTCCGCTGGGCTTCCTGCAACATCTTCTCCACCCAGGACGAAGCCGCGGCCGCCGTCGTGGTGGGCCAGGGCACGGTTGAGGACCCGCAGGGCGTCCCCGTTTTCGCCTGGAAGGGCGAAACCCTCGAGGAATACTGGTGGACGGCCGAGCAGATCCTTACCTGGCCCGGGGCGGACAGCAACCCGGACCTTGGCCCGAACATGATCCTCGACGACGGCGGCGACGCAACCATGCTGGTGCACAAGGGCGCTGAGTTCGAGGCCCTCGGTTCCGTCCCGGCGGCAGCAGAGGACGAGTCCGATGAGGGGCGGGTCTTCCTTGACGTCCTGCGAGCGTCGCTGGCTGCGGATGCACAGAAGTGGACCCGCATCGGCTCCCGCCTGCTGGGCGTGACGGAGGAAACCACCACCGGCGTGCACCGTCTCTACCGTCTGGCGGAGCAGGGCAAGCTGCTCTTCCCGGCCATCAACGTCAACGATTCGGTGACCAAGAGCAAGTTCGACAACAAGTACGGCATCCGCCACTCGCTGCCGGACGGCATCAACCGCGCCACGGACGTCCTGATGGGCGGCAAGATCGCCGTCGTCTGCGGCTATGGCGACGTCGGCAAGGGCGCTGCGGAGGCCTTCCGCGGGCAGGGCTCCCGCGTGATTGTCACCGAGATCGATCCGATCTGTGCCCTGCAGGCAGCCATGGACGGCTACCAGGTGGCCAAGCTGGAGAGCGTCCTCAGCGAAGGACACATCTTCATCACCACCACCGGGAACAAGGACGTCATCATGGCCGAGCACATGGCCGGCATGCGTGACAAGGCCATCGTCGGCAACATCGGCCACTTCGACAACGAGATCGACATGGCCGGCCTGGCGCGGATTCCGGGCATCAAGAAGGTTGAAATCAAGCCGCAGGTGCACGAGTGGGTCTTCGACGCCGGTACCGCGGACGAGCGGTCCATCATCGTCCTCTCCGAAGGCCGCCTGCTGAACCTGGGCAACGCCACCGGCCACCCGTCGTTCGTGATGAGCAACTCGTTCGCGAACCAGACCATCGCGCAGATTGAACTCTTCACCAAGCGGGACCAGCCCGAGGGTGAGCGGGAATACGAAAACCAGGTTTACGTGCTCCCGAAGATCCTCGACGAGAAGGTCGCCCGGCTGCACCTGGATGCCCTGGGCGTCGAGCTGACGGAACTGTCCAAGGAACAGGCCGAGTACCTGGAACTGGACGTTGCAGGCCCGTACAAGCCGGATCACTACCGTTACTAGGACTGAGGCTGCCATCCCGGCAGAAAGCTGAACCCGATGGGCCCCGGAGCGAGATCCGGGGCCCGTCTTATTGGCCCTTGTGTTGCCGGTTTCCCCGTGAACTCCAAGGTGGGTGGCCTAGGCTGAGATCATGATGACTGCAATGGTCCCAAGGCCATGACGGCGCGGGAACACCGGACCACCACCAGGAAGGTGCTCCTGCTGGGAGCACTCTGCCTGCTGGCCGCAGGCGGGGGAGTTTTTGCCGCCGTCGCCCCGGGTTCCGGCCGCGCCGCCTTTGAATCCGAGGCCGGTTCTGCTGAACGTTCGACGCCGGGACTGGCGGCACCGGTGGTGGCGCCGGTGCAGCTTGCGGCCTCCCCGGCAGACGGTGCACAGCAGGTGAATCCGGCAGCGCCGGTGTCGCTCCGCGTCACCAACGGAAGCATTGACCGCGTGGCCCTGACGGACAGCGACGGGAAAGCGGTCGAGGGTAGCCTCAGCCCGGACGGAGCCGGCTGGTCAGCCGTCGGCCCCCTGCAGTTCAACAGCAGCTACACCTACAACTTCGTGGTGACTGACGCTGCAGGCCGCAAGACCAATGAGACACGCACGTTCACCACTGTGACGACGGCCAACGAAGCCGACGCCGCCGTCTACCCTCTGGACGGCATGAAGGTTGGCGTAGCGCAGCCGCTGCAGATCACGTTCAGCGAACCCGTGCTGAACAAGGAGGCAGTGGAGAAGGCCATCAAGATCTCCTCGACATCCGGCCAGGCGGGCGCATTCCACTGGTTCAGCGACAGCATGGTGCGGTACCGGGCCGAGAACTTCTGGGCCGCCAACAGCACGGTGACCATGGACATGCAGTTGTTCGGCGTCGATCTCGGCAACGGGCAGATCGGAAACTTCAACAAGTTGGTCACGGTCCACATCGGCGACAAGAAAGTCGCCGTCGCCGACGCCACGGCGCACACCTTTTCGGTGAGCGTTAATGACAAACCGGCGGGCTCATGGCCCGCCACCATGGGTGATACCCGGTTCCCGTCGGCCAAGGGCTTCCTTGTGTTCATGGAGAAGTACCGCGTGGAGCACATGTCTGCCTCCAGCATCGGGCTGAAGCCGGACGACCCGGCCTACTACGGCGAGCTTGACGTTAACTACGCCACGCGCCTCACGCCCAGCGGAGAGTTCATCCACCAGGCCACGGACTCCGCGATGCCCTACATCGGTGTGGCCAACCTGTCGCACGGTTGCATCGGGCTCGGCCCGGACGGCGCCAAATGGGTCTTCGACAACATGACCACCGGGGACGTCGTCCAGGTGGTCAACACCGAGGGCGAGAACGCCAACTTCGACGACGGGTTCGGCGACTGGAACATCCCCTGGCCCCAGTACGCCAATTGACCCACCCGCCGTGCGGTAAAATCGTCTGGTCAGTGCTGGGAGCTGAAGGGCGCTCCACTGAATGAGACCGAGACGGTATTGGGGCTGATCAGTGGCCTGTCGGGGGACATGGAGAAGGTCATGACTGTAGTCCACAAGCGGAAAACCATGAAAATTCTGGGCGTCGTGGCCATCTGCGCCGCGGTTGCTGCCGGCGGCATCGGCGTTGCCACTGCCCCCAGCTGGGCGGAGCCCGCGTTCCAGTCGGAGTCTTCCAGCCCGGTCCGCAACGAACCGGGGCTCGCTGCTCCTGTCGTCAAGGCAGTCGAGCTCGGCGTAACCCCGACGGACGGCGCCGCGGGAGTCAATCCCGCCGTCGCGCCGTCGGTCAAAGCCGTCAACGGCACCGTAAAGGACGTTGTCCTGGCAACTGCCGACGGCGGCGAACCCGTCAAGGGCACACTCAGCGCCGACGGGTCCACCTGGACCGCCCTGGACCCCCTTGAGTTCGACGCGGCCTACGATTACGCCTTTACAATCGTGGACCAGGCGGGCCGCGAAACGAAGAAGACGCAGACCTTCACCACGGTGGCCGCGGCCAACGAGGCCGATGCCTCCGTCTACCCGCAGAACGGTTCCACCGCGGGATCGGGCCAGCCGATTGAAATCGTCTTCTCCGAGCCGGTCCTGAACAAGGAGGCTATGGAGAAAGCCGTCACCGTCACCTCGTCCTCGGGCCAGGCAGTCGCCTGGCGGTGGTACTCGGACCAGCGCGTGCGAATCCGTCCCGAGGCGTTCTGGGCATCCGGAAGCCAGGTCACCGTTGACCTTAAGCTGTTCGGCGTGGACTTCGGGAACAAGATGGTGGGCAACGTCGACACCAAGGTCAGCTTCAAGGTTGGCCCGCAGCGCGTGGCCGTCGTGGATGATGTCACCAAGACGATGAACGTCTACTTTGACGGCCAACTGGTCAGGACCGCCCCCGTGACACTCGGCGATGCCGAGTGGCTCTCGCCCACCGGATACGCCGTGATCATGGAGCAGGAACGCCACTCCAAGTTCAACGCCGGAAGCATTGGCCTCAAGCCCGGCGACAAGGGCTACTACCCGCCGCTGACCGTGGAATACGCCAACCGGCTCACCTCGTCCGGCGTCTATGTCCACCAGGCACTCGAATCCGCGTGGAGTTATGTCGGAAAGGCAAACGTCTCGCACGGTTGCGTCGGACTGCTGCCGGCGGACGCGGCCTGGTTCTTCAACAACATGAAGACCGGCGACGTCGTCCAGACCCTCAACACGGGCGCCCCTCCCGTGGAACCGCTGGAGGGCTATGGCGACTGGAACATTCCCTGGGCGCAGTACGCCAAGCGCTGAGAACTGCGGGTTACGGCGTGTCCCGGCTGTAGGGCAGCCGGTTCAGCCGTTCCCCTACACCCGTGCTTCGTGCCCGTGCCCGGCTCAGCCGGGCCAGTTCCCGCTCGCGGCGTTCCACCAGCACTGCGGCCAGGTATTCTTCCGGTCCCGTGCCGGCCGGAGGCGGGGGAGCGACACAGGCGGAGACCTCAGTGGCGAGCGACGCCGCCATGGAAGCGCGCGACGCCGGCGACATCCTGCCTGCCTGCCGGATGAACTGCGACGAGCGGCGGGCTACGGCGTCCGGTATCCGGCCGATGTCAGCCAGCGCCGCCCAGGCCCGCAGGTGCGGCGGTACAAACGGGACGAACGGTGGTTCCGCCGGGACCCGGCGCCGCAGGGAGTATGTTCCTGCCACGATGTCGCCGAGCCGCTTGGACTTGTCATTGAACAACGCCACGGCGATGGCCAGGCCGCCGAACGTCAGGTAGATCTCCAGGAAGCCGATCAGGCCGCGGATCACAGCGTGACGGAAGCGGATGGCGCCGCCGTCGTCCCGTACGATCCGAAGCCCTGCCGCCAGCTTCCCCAGGGAGAGGCCGCGGGTGAGGGTTTCCACCGCCACCGGGAGGATCACTAAGCAGAAGACCACACTGACCAGAACCAGGGCGCGGGCCGCCGCGTCGTCCAGGTCGTCGTAGGCCGACGAAATCACTGTGATCAGCACAATGAGGAGGACCACATTGGCAGCGACGTCCAGAATCAGGCCCAGTGCCCTTGCGGCGAACGACGCCGGGCGGAGCTCCAGTACCACTGCTTCACCTGTGATGATTGAGCTCAAGCCGGGTCCCCGTCCCCTACACGCCGCCTACGGACGCTCACAGTCTAATCCGGGAGCGCTAGGGTAGTGGCGTGGACATGGATGCGTTCTCCGCGGTCAACGGGGACAAGTGGGCGCGGCTGCACGTGCTGGCGTACAAGCGGCGGCTTAGCGGAAGCGAAGCGGATGAACTGCTGCGCCTCTACCAGACCACGTCGGCGCACCTTTCCCTGATTCGCTCCGTGGCACCCGAAAGCGGGTTGTCTGCCTCCCTGTCGGCCACACTGGCCCAGGCCCGAACACGCTTCACCGGGGCCCGCTCCAACTTCATGGACGACCTGGCCCGGTTCTTCGTCATAGCGCTGCCGGCCGCGTTCTACCGGCTCCGCTGGCTCACCGTCTGGTGCGGTGTGGCGTTCTGCCTGGTCGCGGGCGCGTACGCACTCTGGATCTCAACGTCCCCCGATGCGCTCCGGGCCCTTGGCTCGGATGCGGCCATCAAGCAGTATGTCGAACAGGATTTCATCGACTACTACTCGGAGAATCCCGCCGCGTCCTTCGCCGGCGCCGTCTGGACCAACAATGCCTGGATCTCGGCACAGGCAGTGGCCCTGGGCATCACCGGCTTCTGGGTTCCCATGATCCTCTTTGGCAACGCCCAGGGGCTGGGGGTCGCCGCGGGCGTCTTTGCCGCCGTCGGCCAGTCAGATGTTTTCTTCAGCTACATCCTTCCCCACGGGCTGATGGAACTCACCGCAGTGTTCATCGCCTGCGCGGGGGGCCTGAAGATCTTCTGGGCGCTGGTTTCACCGGGGCCCCGGACCAGGGGCCAGGCGGTGGCGGCTGAGGGACGCTCCCTGATTACCGTTGCCGTGGGCCTCGTCCTGGTGCTGTTCGTCTCCGGCCTGGTGGAAGGTTTCGTAACACCCAGCAGTCTTCCGGTGTGGGCCAAGATCAGCATCGGCGCGGCCGTCCTGGCTGCCTACTGGCTCTATGTCCTGGTATGGGGCAGGCGTGCGTACCGGTCGGGTGCCACCGGCGACCTGGAAGACGGCGATGCCGGATACACGGCATTGGCTGCCTGAATACGTTCCGGAACGGGGTGGCACCTGCCGCCACGGAGTGCCTGACGGTAGGCTCATCTGGAGATAAGTAGCGTTGCCTGGCGGTTCCCGGCGACGCGGACGCCTACGGAAGTGAAACTGCAGTGACTGAGAAGACGCCCACCCCGCCGAACCGGCAGGATCCGCACCTGGATCCGGCCGATGACACCGATGAACCCGCTTTTGACTGGATGAAGCCCGCCGGTGCCGGGGCAGGCACTGCCGCTGTGGCAAAGGGAACAACCCCGGCCGAAAAGACCTCCCCTGACGCGGGCAAGGACCAGCCGGCAGCGTCCGCCGGCACCGCTGCGCCGCAGGCAGGGAGCCGCGCCGACCGCAAGGCCGCTGAGGCCGCCGTCGAGCCTGCCCCCGAACCGCAGGGGAGGGGGACGCATTTCCGGGAACCGCTGCCCACCTCCGCCCTCCAGGTGCGGCCGCCCCGGGACGAAGTGGAGCGCCGGAACGCCGAGCGTGAGCTTGCGGCCAACACCAAGCCGGTCCTGCCCCGCGTGATGCAGGTCCTGCTGGCTGTCTTCTATCCGCTGATCCTCCTGGTCCTCGCCGTCCGGGCCGTCACCAGCCCGTTGTTCCTCTGGGTGGAGTACAACCGTCCGGGCTTCCCCGGCGACGGCTACGGTTTCAGCACGGATGACCGCATGACCTACGGGTCCTACGCGGTGGATTACCTCAGCAACTGGTCCGGTCCACGGTATCTCGGCGAACTCGTCAACCGTAGCGGCGATGCGCTGTTCCAGGAGGGCGAGGTCAGCCACATGGCCGACGTCAAACTGGTGATCCTCTCGGCGTTCGCCGGCGGTGCGCTGCTGATCCTGCTGAGCATCGTCGCTATTGTCTACCTTCGCCGCCGAAGCACCGGGGGAGTGCGCCGCGGGCTTTTTGCCGGCGCCATCGTCACGCTCGTGGTCATTCTTGGGCTGGGCACGTTGGCTGCGCTCAGCTGGCAGCAGTTCTTCACCGAGTTCCACCGGATCTTCTTCGCCAACGGGACCTGGACATTTGCCCTGGATGACACCCTCATCCGGCTGTTCCCGGGCCAGTTCTGGGTTGACGCCGGAATCGTCATCGGTGCCTTGGTGCTGATCGCTTCCGTCGTCACCCTGATCCTCACCTGGCCCACCCGGAAGCGCCGCGGAATTGCCAAGGACGTCGTTGCCAAGGATGCGGACGCCGCCGAAACGCCGTCCAAGGACAGCGACGCCGGCGCCTCGGATCGTCCTGACGCCGCGCCGGGACGCGCGCGGGGAAACTCCGCCGTCCTGTAAGGGAGGACCCTGGACCGTACAGTGAAGGCGACCGGCACTTGTGCCGGTCGCCTTCACTTTTTGTTCTGGGCGTACAGGCCGTTGATGTGCGCTTCAAAGTCGCGTACGACGGCGGCCCGCTTCAGTTTCAGTGACGGCGTCAGATGACCGGACTCGACGGTGAAATCAGCATCCAGCAGCACGAAGCTGCGGATTGACTCCGCTTTCGAGACCAGCAGGTTGGCCTGGTCGATTGCGCCCTGGACGGCCTCACGGACCCGGGCGTCGGAAGTGGCCTCCGTCAGGCCCATGACCGCGATCCGCTGGGCGGAGCACCAGTTCTCCAGGCCTTCCGGATCAAGGTTGACCAGTGCGGAGACAAACGGCCGACCGTCTCCCACCACCACTGCCTGGGCCACCAGCTGGTGCTCCCGGATCTTTTCCTCGAGCGGGCCAGGCGCCACGTTCTTGCCCCCGGCAGTGACAAGGAGGTCCTTCTTGCGCCCGGTGATGGTGAGGAAACCGTCTTCATCCAGCGAACCGAGGTCTCCGGTGCGGAAGAACCCGTCCACGAACGCTTCCGCGTTGGCTGCCTCGTTGGCGTGGTAGCCCTTGAAAACGCCGATGCCCTTGACCAGGATCTCGCCGTCGTCGGCCACCCGGATGGTGGTGCCCGGCACGGGAATGCCGACAGTGCCCACCTTGGTCCGCGACGGGGTGTTGGCGGTGCATGGGGCCGTGGTTTCGGTGAGTCCGTAGCCTTCCAGCACCGGTATGCCGGCGCCACGGAAGAAGTGTGCGTCATTGGAGCTCAGCGGGCTGGCGCCGGAAACCGTGTACTTCACCTGCCCGCCGAAGGCCTGTCGGAGTTTGGGGTACAGCAGCCGGTCAAAGAGGGCGTGCCTGGCGCGGAGCATGAAGCCGGGGCCGCTGCCCTTTCCCCGGGCCGCGGCGTCGAGTGCCTTGGAGTAATCTATGGCCACCGCGGAGGCAGCGGCGAACAGCCGGTCCTTGCCTGCCAGGGCGGCCTTGTGGCTGGCCCCCGCATAGACCTTCTCAAAAATCCTGGGTACCACCAGCAGGAAAGTGGGTTTGAACGTCGCCAGGTCCTCCAGCAGCTGGGCGGCGCCGGCGGTGTGGCCCAGGGTGGCCCCGGCGCTGAGGCACACCACCTGGACGGCGCGGGCCAGGACGTGGGCGAGGGGGAGGAACATCAGCGTCCGGGCGCCCTCCTGCCGCAGGATCTCGGGGAGGAACTCCACGATGTTGGTGGCCACCAGGGCGAAGTTGCCGTGCGTTATCTCGCAGCCCTTGGGCTTGCCCGTAGTTCCGGACGTGTACACCAGCGAGGCGACGTCGGCGAGGACTGCGGTGCTGCGGTGCCTCTCCAGCTCCCCGTCGGTGACGCCGGCGCCGGCGGCGGCGAGGCTGGCCAGGTTGGGTGCGCCGCCGTCGTCGTCCATCCGCACGACCGTCACCACTGCATCGCCGAGCAGTTCGGAGTGGGCCAGGACACCGGCCACGAGCTCAGCCTTGGCCTGGTCCTCAACGAACACCCTGCGGGCGCCCGAGTCATGCAGGATCCACTCGACCTGGCTTGCCGAGGAGGTTTCATACACCGGAACGGTCACGCCGCCGGCGAACCAGATGGCGAAGTCCACAAGGGTCCATTCGTACCGGGTTCCGGACATCACGGCCACGGTGTCGCCCGGGGCCAGGCCCCCCGCGATCAGTCCCTTCGCCAGTGCCATGACCTTGTCCAGGAACTGTTGGACGGGGATGTCAACCCAGCCGTTGGGGCCCTTGCGGGCGTACGCGGCATGGGAGGGGTCTTTGGCGTGCTGCCCGAGCAGCAGGTCAGTCACGTTGCTGTCCTGATCCAGCTCCACGAGCAGTTCAGTGCTTGCTTCTCTCACAGCCTGTCTCCGTTCCGGATCCGTGATTGGTTTCCCGATACCCGTTCCATCTCCTGCGGTTCCAACGCCCGCGGCACCCCTGCCATACTGCCCTAGATCCAGGACGGCATCCACATTCGGAACCGCCACTCCTGGTACGGGATGATTTCCGCGGTCCAGATGGGGTAGAAAAACGCAGAGAGCAGCACTGCCCCGGCCACGAACACCGCCACCAGGTAGAGCCCCGATCGCCGGCGCCACAGCGGGTCTTGCGGCCGCCCGAGCACCAGGCCAAGGCAATAGGTCAGGGCAAGCACCAGGAACGGTTCAAAGGACACGGCGTAGAAGGTGAACATGGTCCGTTCCGGATACATGAACCAGGGGAGGTAGCCCACGGCGACCCCCGCCAGGATGGCACCGGCACGCCAGTCGCGGCGGCCTGCCCACCAGAACAACAGGATCACCAGCGAGACGGTGGCGCTCCACCAGATCAGGGGATTGCCCACCGAAAGGATGGCCGACGTGCAGCTGGCGACGTCACAGCCGGGGCTTCCCTGCTTAGGGGACTCGTAGAAGAAGGACGTGGGGCGCCCCATCACCAGCCAGCTCCAGGCGCTCGCCTCATAGGGGTGGTCTGAGCTGAGTCCCTGATGGAACTTGTACGCTTCCAGGTGGTAATGGGCCAGGGACCGCAGCGGTCCGGGGACCCATCCCCACTGGGCTGACGGGTTGGTGTCGGCCCAGTGGCGGAAGTACGCATCCTTTGACTGGAACCAGCCGGTCCAGGTGGAGACATAGACCAGGGCGGCCACCGGCACGATGCTCAGGAACGCGGGAATCCCGTCCTTGATGATGCCGCCGCTGATCCATCCGCGGATGCCCGCGATCCGGCGTGCGCTCAGGTCCCAGAAGACCGTCAGCAGCCCGAAGCCGGCCATGAAGAACAGGGCGGACCACTTGGTCCCCACAGCAAGTCCCAGGCAGACTCCGGCTGCGATGCGCCACCAGCGGATCCCGAGCCACGGCCCGGAAACCAGCTGGACCACGGAGGGCCTGCCCTCAGCCGTGCCGCCGGCCTGGCGCCCCAGCCGGGCGGCCAGCCGCCGCCGGCCGTCGTCGCGGTCCATCAGCAGCGCGCCGAAAGCGGCGAGGAGCCAGAACATCAGGAAGATGTCCAACAGGGAGGTCCTGGACATCACCAGGTGGTGGCCGTCCACTGCCAGCAGGAGGCCTGCGACGGCCCCCAGCGTCAGTGAGTGGAAGAGTTTCTGCGCTATCAGGGTGACCAGGAGGATGGACAGTGTCCCCGTCAGCGCTGCGCCGAACCGCCAGCCAAGCGGGTTGTCCGGGCCGAACAGCCACATTCCCGCGGCGATCATCCACTTGCCCACCGGCGGGTGCACAACATACTCGGGAGAGGACAGGATGACGCCCGGGTTGCCCGCTACGAACGAGTCGTTGGCCTTGTCAGGCCAGCTGCGCTCATAACCGCTGACCAGGAGCGAATACCCGTCCTTGACGTAGTAGGTCTCGTCAAAGACCAGGCTGCGTGGACTCTCAAGGCGGACGAAGCGAAGGATTCCGCCGATCGCCGCCGTGATGGCCGGAATGAGCCAAAACCAGAGCCGCAGCGACGGAGGGTAGTCGCGCCAGCTGCGGATGTCCCGGAGCAGCCGCTCCTGCAGGGCACTTTCCGTAAACGCTTCCCGCGGACGGCGGATCCACCGGTGGCCCTCAAGGTTGCGGCCCAAAGCCCCGGACGCCGGCTGCGCCGGTTTGGCCGGGTCGGCCTCGACAGGTGGTACGGAGGTCTGCGTCACGTGCCCATGCTACCTTTTGGCGCTGGAAGAGCCTGCCAGCAGTAGGCTGGTCGTGTGGACCAACAACTCAGTACTTCCCGCGCGAGCGGCTCCGATGATGCCGGCACTTCTTCAGAGGAAGGTTCGGCTTTAGAGGCAGGTTCGACCCCGCCGGACTCGGTGTCCGGGACGGCGGGAGCCACGGATGAGGCCTGGGCCCCGGCGGGGGAAGCTGCGGCCCGCCCCGCGGAAGGGCAGCCGGGCAGGATCGTGCTCGCGGCGACACCCATCGGCAATGTCGGCGATGCGTCTCCCCGGCTGGTTGAACTCCTCACCACGGCTGACATCGTTGCCGCCGAGGACACCCGGCGCCTGCATCGGCTGGTGCAGAACCTGGGAGTCGCCGTGGCCGGTCGGATCATCAGCTACCACGAGCACAACGAAGCCGTAAAGACCGCCGAACTCCTGGACCAGGTGCGGGCCGGGAAAACCATCGTGATGGTGACCGACGCCGGAATGCCCGCGGTCTCGGATCCGGGTTTCCGGCTGGTTGAGGGTGCTGTGGCGGCCGGACTGACCGTGACCGCCGTGCCGGGGCCGTCGGCGGTCCTGACAGCACTCGCCCTGTCCGGCCTCCCCACGGACCGTTTTTGTTTTGAGGGATTCCTTCCCCGCAAGGCCGGAGAGCGCGCCTCCCGGCTGTCCGAACTGGACGCTGAACGCCGGACCATGGTCTTCTTCGAGGCGCCGCACCGGCTGGAACCGATGCTACGGGCGCTGCGTGAGCGCTTCGGCGGCGACCGTCCGGCCGCAGTGTGCCGGGAGCTGACCAAGACCTACGAAGAAGTCATCCGCGGCCCGCTGACCGACCTGCTCAAATGGGCAGAAACAAACGAAGTGCGCGGCGAAATAGCCGTGGTGGTAGGCGGCGCCCCCGAACGTGAGCCGGGCAAGCCGGAGGACCATGTGGCCGCTGTCAACGGCCTGATCGCGCAAGGCATCAGGCTGAAGGAAGCCGTGGCAGCCGTGGCCGAGGACGCAAAAGTCAGCAAGAGGGAGCTCTATTCCGCGGTCCTGGCTGCCCGCTAGAACGCGGACGCGGATCTTGTGCAGCTGCACAGCAAAGTCCGAAGTTCGTAGTGCGCACATGCATAGACGCTCCGGAGCGCACGGCAGTACCGTGGCTGTAAAGCAGCCGAGTGCTGAACCCATCCCCAACCCCAATTGCTGACGAGGGAGTCATCGTGACTTTAACTGCACAGCCCACCGTTACTGCGGAGCGCGAGAGCGAGCTGCTGGCCTCTGTTCCGACCGGCCTGCTGATCAACGGCGAATGGCGCCCGGCGGCGTCCGGAAAGACGTTCGACGTCGAGGATCCCGCCACCGGCAAGGTCCTGCTCAGCATCGCTGACGCCGGCCCCGAGGACGGCGCAGCCGCTTTGGACGCGGCCGCTGCCGCCCAGGACTCCTGGGCCAAGGTTCCGGCCCGTGAGCGCGGGGAAATCCTGCGCCGCGCCTTCGAGATGGTCACGGCCCGGGCGGAAGACTTCGCGCTGCTGATGACCCTGGAGATGGGCAAGCCCCTGGCCGAGGCCCGCGGCGAGGTCACCTACGGTGCCGAATTCCTGCGCTGGTTCTCCGAGGAAGCCGTCCGCGCGTTCGGCCGCTACTCCGTCTCCCCGGACGGCAAGTCCCGCCTGCTGGTCACCAAGAAGCCCGTGGGCCCGTGCCTGCTGATCACCCCGTGGAACTTCCCGCTCGCGATGGCCACCCGCAAGATCGCCCCCGCCGTCGCTGCCGGCTGCACCATGGTGCTGAAGTCCGCCAACCTGACGCCGCTGACCTCCCAGCTGTTCGCGGCCGTGATGCAGGAAGCCGGCCTGCCCGCCGGGGTCCTGAACGTCATCCCGACCTCCACGGCCGGTGCCACCACGGGCCCGCTGATCAAGGACACCCGGCTGCGGAAGCTCTCCTTCACCGGCTCCACCGAAGTGGGCCGCCGGCTGCTCTCGGACGCCTCCGAAACGGTCCTGCGGACCTCGATGGAACTCGGCGGCAACGCCCCGTTCGTGGTGTTCGAGGACGCCGACGTCGACGCCGCCGTGGCCGGGGCGATGCTGGCGAAGCTGCGGAACATGGGCGAGGCCTGCACGGCCGCGAACCGGTTCATCGTGCATGAGTCCGTCGCGGACGAGTTTGTGGAGAAGTTCGCCGCGAAAATGGGCGAGATGACCACGGCGCGCGGCACCGAGCCCGAGTCCAAGGTGGGCCCCCTGATCGATGCGAAGAGCCGGGACAAGGTCCACGAGCTCGTCACCGACGCCGTGAACTCCGGTGCGGTGGCTGTGGCCGGCGGCGGCCCGGTGGACGGTCCGGGCTACTTCTACCAGCCCACGATCCTCAAGGGCGTCACCGAGGGCACCCGCATCCTGTCCGAGGAAATCTTCGGACCGGTGGCCCCGATCATCACCTTCGACAGCGAGGACGAGGCAGTCCGCCTCGCCAACAACACCGAGTACGGACTGGTGGCGTACGTCTTCACGCGCGACCTGAACCGCGGCATCCGGATGGGCGAACGCCTCGAGACCGGCATGCTCGGCCTGAACGCAGGCGTCGTGTCCAACGCAGCAGCACCGTTCGGCGGCGTCAAGCAGTCCGGCCTGGGACGCGAGGGCGGCCTCGAGGGCATCGAGGAATACCTCTACACCCAGTACATCGGCATCGCCGACCCCTACGCAGGCTGATCCGCCCACGGGGCAGTGCAGCTAGCCCCGTCGCAGCCGTCGCAGGCCGTCGCGCACCGTCCGCCAGGACCGCGCGGCGGCCTGCGCGGGTTTGGCCGCGGCCCGCAGAACGGCATGGAAGGGAGCGGACACTATGCGCCCCCAGCGATTCATGACCGACGCCGGGAGCCACTCCGCCCGCAGCCGTCGTCCCGCTCGGGAGTGCTTCCGCAGGGATGCCTGGACCACGGCTATCCTCTCGGCTGCTGACGGCGCCGCGCCGTCTTCAGCGACCCCGGCATGTCCGGCAGGCGGGCCGTACTGCTGACGTTCAAAGTCGGCGGTGAGTGCGGCGACAGCCCGGATTCCGGCGGCGTCGTCGGCGTCGTCGCGCGCGCCAAGCGCACCCGATCCACGAAGCCGGCTGGAAAAGTGACGCGGGGTTTCGCTGAGGCCGGGAGCCAGGCCGTAGTCGGTAGCCAGGTCCCGCAGTTCGGCCCAGGCCGCTGCGGCCGGGTTGCCGCCCAGGGCAGGCGCGCTCCTGAGCCGCCTGGACCGCAGGCCCGCCCGCACCATCCGCGGCGACCCGGCGATCAGGGCAAGGAGGAGGATACCGGCGGCTCCGTAGAGCGGCAGCGTCAGCGGGTGCCCTGGTTCGCCGGCGGATTCCAGCCCCGGCAACGGCGTCGGCGTGGCACCGGGCGTTGCGCCGGGCGTGGCGGTGTTCGACGGGATGAGATCGTCGTTGTTTTCGTTCGTGCTGGCACCGCCCGGCGTGGAGGCCTGCGCCGCGTAGTCCGGCACCACGCCGCGTGAAGGCGTGGGTTCGAACGCCACCCACCCGAGTCCTTGGAAGTAGAGTTCGGGCCAGGCATGCGCGTCCCTGGAATCGACTTCGTATTCCGTCAGTGCCCCTTGCCCGGGAACCGAAACCGTGGCACCCGTGGACCGGCCCGGGGCATAGCCCACTGCGATCCGGCTGGGGATTCCCTCCAGCCGCGCCATCACGGCCATGGCGGAAGCGAAATGAATGCAGTAGCCGCTCTTTTGGGTCAGGAAGTCCGCGAGGACGGAAAGTCCGTTGCCGTCATAACCGCCCTGGACAGGGGACTGCAGGGAATACGTGAACTCCACCGAGCGAAGGTAATTCTGGATGGCCATCGCCCTGGCATACGCCGTCCTGCTTCCGGCGGTCACTGTATCCGCCGTGTTCCGCACAATGTCCGGTACGTTGTTGGGCGCCCGGAGGAACTCGTCGGAGATCCCGCGCACCGGCGCCGAGGACTGTGACAACAGTTCCGGGGTGAGCCTGGGGGCAGTCGACTGCACCACGTACTGCTGGTTCCGTGAATTGGTGTCCACCCCCTTGATGCTGAGCGTGGCCGGATCCCAGCTCCATCGTCCGGCCAAGCCGTTAACAGCATCCGGAGCGTACGGCACAGGAAGGTACGGGCTGGTGAAACGGCCGGTATTGACCGCCGTGACCTGGCGGACCTGCTCGTCCGCGAGGATCTCGTACCCGGCGTCCATCCTCCCGACCCCCACGCGCCGGGACGCGTCGCGGTCGTCCGGCGACCAGGAGTCGCCGTCGAACCGGTCCACCGTGACGGACCGCAGATACGGGGGCCTGCTGGCACTCGTGGCGTAGGTGATGCGCCCGTCCCCGGAGGGACTCCGCAGGCTGTTGCCCAGGCTGATCATCGGATTGAGCCCGGTGGATGAACCCCACGGATTCAGCCTGGAACCCTGTGGGAACGTGCCCTGGTCGAAGCCCGGAACGGCCAGGGGAAGGAGGAGCGTGATGACAAGCGTGATGCCGCCGGTGAGGGCCGCGCGGCGGAACTGTCCCGGATTGCGGGCGGTGTCCGCCGTGGTGCGGTTGTCCGGGGCGAACCACTGGCTGCAGGCAAGGATCATCAGGTAGCCGGCGGCGGCTGCTGCAAACCCCCAGACCCCGACGCTCTGCGGTTTGACCATGGCAGGCACCACCAGGATGGCCACCAGGCCCAACCCGCTGGTTGCCGGCAGGGCCAATGGCACTGCGAGGGCATCGACCAGGATCACCACCAGGCCCAGGACCGCGCACGTGACCAGCACTATTCCTGCATTCGGCGCAACCGGGGAGCTCTCGGCCAGGACGGTTTCACTGGCCCGCCGCAGGTACCTGCCCAGCTGTTCCATGGTGTCCCCGGACGGAATGAACCCGGCGATGCTGTCCCGGCGGAAGAACGTGAAAGTCAGGATGAACGCGAGGGACGCAAAGCCGCCCAGCGCCACGAGGAACGGATGCGCGCGCAGCGACCTCAGGACGGCCATGGCCAGGGCTACAACGCAGATGGTGGTAAGCGCCGGGGGATACCAGGCCCAGCCCCGCAGCACGCCGTTGAGGGAAAGGGCGGCGCCGGCCACCGCGACGGCGACGGCAGCCGCCATGGCCCACGGCTGCGCACCAACGCGGCGCAGCCGCGCGGCCGGAGCGGCCGTCGGGGCAAGGACCTCGGGCGGGCGGCCCGTGTCCGGACCGGGATGCCGCTGGGGCGTCAACGTCATCGCCTGACCCCCGTGCCCCGGCGCACGTCCGCTGCGGCCGTGGCGGTAGCCGCATCGCGCTGGTCGAAATAGGACCATGCCGCCGGCACCGACGTGCCAGGGCTGACGGCCACTGCCCGCCAGCCGCCGGACCTCAACGACTCAAGGGCCGCTTGGCAGTCGCCCGGGTGTTCGGTGACCACTATCGCGAATGCATTGGCGCCGAACCCGGCAGCCGCGGACAGGGCGCGTGCCTCTGCCGGCTGCAGGTGGCCCAGGATGGCCATGATGGGCCCGCGCTGCCGGTGGGCGGAAAGCTTGTCCATGAGCCGGTCGTCGAAGGGCCTCGGACCTGATTCGGATCCCGGCGCATGGTGTGCGCCGGAGAGCTGGATGGCCGCCAGGCTCTCGGCAATGGACTGCAGGCCTGCGGACCCGGTGTATTCCTCTGCCGTCGGTTCGGGTGCCGAGGGAGAGTGCAGGAATGCAGGTTCTCCCGAGGGATCGAGGAAACGGAGGGCGTAGTTGCGTTCCGCCAGGTGTGCGCTGACCGACATGGTGGCTGTGACGGCCCACTCGAACGTTTCGCTGGTCACCAGCTCGTGGCCGTCCTCACCCGAGGTGGACGAAAAAGCGGCACCCGGTCCGCGCGCGAAGGCCGCCCACCGGTGGTCCAGGATGATGGTGGCCTCCGGCGTGGTCACGGATTCCTCCTGCCGCACCATCAGGGCACCGTGCCTTGCTGTGGCGGCCCAGTGCACCCGGCGCATTGGGTCCCCGTGGCGGTACTCGCGGGTCATGACGTCGTCGTCGCTCGGATTAGCCCGGATCCGTGTGGCAGTGACGCCGTCATTGCCACGTGCGCCGGCAAGGCCTGTCGCGGGAAGTTCGACGGCGGCGGGCGTCACCGTCAGTGTGTCGCCGTCGTCAATCGCGTGGCGGTGCAGCGAAAGACCAAAGGGGTCGGTGAATTCGGCCGTCACCGGGCCAATCACAAACTGTCCCCGCTTGCCGGACCGGAGGTGGTACTCATAGCGGCTGGTTCCGCCGACGGCAGAGCGGGACGGGAACCGGAACGCCGGCGATTCGCCGAACCGCGAGGGAAGGCGCTCTTCCATCATCACTTGCCCGGTGGCTGCGCCGGTGCGGGCCACGGCAAGCCGCACTGTGGTGGTCGAGGAGGTTTCCACGCTGGCGGGGCTGAACTCCCGATACACCTTGAACCGGGGTTTGAGGATGCGGATCCCTGCGAGGGAAACCAGCGGGAGGACCAGCAGAAGGATGCCGAGCGTGAGCAGGTCCCGGCGGCCCATGACCTGCGCCAACAGCAGCGAAACCACGCCGGCAGCCAGCAGACCCCAGCCGCGGGTGCTGAAGAGGTGTCCCGGGAGCTTGTCTGTGAGGGCCATCGTGGCGTTTTCGGCTAGCGCGAGTGCCGCTGGTCCGGGCCCCCGCGCGGGTTGCCGGTCCGGGACGGTGCCGCGGACATCTCCTGCGGCACCGGAAGCTTTGCCAGGATGCCGCGGATGACGCTATGCGGAGTTTCCCCCATGCCTGCGGCCTTGCGGTCAAGGATGATCCTGTGGGCCAGCACGGATTCGGCAACACTGACGACGTCGTCCGGGAGGACGAAGTCCCGGCCCTCCAGCGCCGCGGTGGCCTTCGCCGCCCGCAGCAGCTGGAGCATGGACCGTGGACTCGCCCCGAGACGAAGCATGGCGCTTTCGCGGGTGGCGCGTCCCAGTGACACCGTGTACTCCTTGACGGCCTGCGAAACGTACACCCGCTGGACGGTGGCGATCATGGCGGCCACATCAGCCGAGGTGACGACGGCCGTGACCCTGGTCAGCGGAGACGTCGCCTGGTGTGTCTCCAGCATCTCAATTTCCGAGTCCTTGTCCGGATAGCCCATGGAGATCCGGGCCATGAACCGGTCCCGCTGGGCTTCCGGCAGGGGGTACGTCCCTTCCATCTCAATGGGGTTCTGGGTGGCCACCACCATAAAGGGCTCATCCAGCTTGTAGGAGTCACCGTCCACAGTGACCTGGTGCTCCTCCATGCATTCCAACAGCGCGGACTGGGTCTTTGCGGAGGCCCGGTTGATCTCGTCCCCGATGACAATGTTGGCGAACACGGCTCCCGGCCTGAATTCGAACAGCCGCGAGGCCTGGTTGTAAATGGAAACACCGGTGACATCCGAAGGCAAAAGGTCCGGGGTGAACTGGATCCTGCTGACCGAACAGTCGATGGTGCGGGCGAGTGTCTTGGCCAGCAGCGTTTTTCCCACGCCGGGAACATCCTCGAGGAGCAGGTGCCCCTGGGCAAGGAGAACCGTGAGGGCAAGCTTCGCGGCCTCCGCCTTGCCGTCGATCACGGTGTTGATGGCTGACAGGATGCGCTCGCTGGCGGCATGGAAAGCGTCCGCGTCCATGGCCGTCGGCCTGGATCCGTTGAGTTGGTTTCCGACAACACCTGCACCACCGGGGAAGCCCTGCCCTTCCGGGAGCGCTTCATCTACTGTCGTGCGTCTGTGGGAATCCATCGGCAGCCTTTCAGCCCTCGGGAAAGCCTGGCACGGGTTGGCAAGGACTGCGGCGCCCGCCGTCGGACCTTCGCCCGTATGCCTACCAGACTACTAACACAACTGCCGGAGCTGACAGAGAGTTCCGGGTAATTCCCGGCGGGGCCGGGATTGCCCGGGCGGCTAGGGTAGAAGGATGAACACCCCGTTGACGCCAGCCCCGTTTCGTGTGCCCGGAAGCGACGGCTCCGGCAGGCACGGCTATCCGCCCGCTCCCGAGCCGCTGCCCGTCCCGGTCATGGACAACCACACGCATTTGGACTTCCCGAACAGCGACGTGACAGTGGACGTGGCGGCCGCCCTGGACGTCGCCTCGTCGGTAGGTGTCCAGGGAGCCGTGCAGGTTGGCTGCGACCTGGAGTCCTCCAGGTTCACGGTGCAGGCCGTGGACCTGGACCCCCGGCTGCTCGGTGCGGTGGCAATCCATCCCAACGATGCACCGGACTATGCCGCCCGCGGGGAGCTGGAGGCCGCCCTGGCCGAGATTGAGGCCCTGGCTGCCCACCCCAGGATCCGCGCGATTGGCGAGACCGGCCTTGATTTTTTCCGCACGGAGGGGGAGGGGCTGCAGCACCAGAGGTACTCGTTCCGCCGCCACATCGACATCGCCAAGCGCCTCGGGCTGACGCTGCAGATCCACGACCGGGACGCCCACGACGATGTTGTCCAGGTCCTGCGGGAAGAAGGGCCCCCGGAACGGGTGGTGTTCCATTGCTTCTCCGGGGACGAACAGCTGGCCCGGACGTGCAACAACGAAGGCTGGTACATGTCCTTCGCCGGCACTGTGACATTCAAGAATGCGGCCAATCTGCGCGCTGCGCTTGCCATTGCAGATCCGGCCCGCGTGCTCGTGGAAACAGACGCGCCCTTCCTGACCCCGCATCCGTTCCGCGGCCGCCCCAACGCCAGTTACCTGATTCCGCACACCGTCCGGGCAATGGCCGAATTGACAAGCACCGACTTGTCCCGGCTCTGCGCCCAAATCGCCGAAAATTCCCTGCGGGCGTACGGATCCTGGGACTGATAGCCGGTCTGTTCAGCCACTCTTCAGGTATACCAGGTATGCACAAAATCTTGGATGCTTTATAACGCTTCGGTTACAGTGGAAAACTATTAGCCGGGGTCGGGGAAGGCCTTCGGATAATTTCGCTCAGTTCCAGGCCCGTCTCACGGCGGGTCCGGTGAGTCCTGAGTGTGGCGGCGCACACGTCTGCTGCAAACAGCCGGACCGTGTCCGGAGTTGCCCTGAGGGTGTTTGCGTCGGTGGGTGATGTGCGTTTTTCCCCGTGCCCGGATGGTCCTAGAGTTACGGGCAATCGTGGTCAAGTTCTTCACTTCGGACGGTAAGTTCAGTTTCGTCAAGGTCGGTGCCCAGCTGGTTGTGCTCTCTGCACTCGTGCTGGGCCTGGTGGCCTTCGTAGGCAACAACAAAACAGTCACCCTGAACGTGGACGGGAAAGTCAGCTCCGTCCAGACGTTCGGCGGGACGGTAGGCCAAGTGGTCAAGAGTGCCAAGGTGGAGCTGCAGGCCGCGGACCGGGTTTCCCCGTCGGCGGACGCCCGCGTGGAGGATGGCTCGGTCATCAACGTCAATCTCGCCAAGGCAGTGAAGATCAGCCTCGACGGCGCTGAGAAGACGATCAACACCACCTCTGCCAACGTCGAAGGACTGGTCACCGAACTCGGCGTTGCCAGTGCCTCGGAAGTCTCCGCGCCGAAGGACGCCCAGCTGGCCGTCTCCGGTTCGTTCCTGGCCATCTCCACGCCCAAGACCGTCAGCATCCTGGCGGACGGCAAGGCGTCAAAGACAACCACCACGGCTTCAACCGTGGCGGAAGTCCTTAAGGACGCCGGAGTGACTGTGGGTGCCGGTGACCGGCTTTCCCAGCCGCGCAACGCGCACGTCGTCAATGACATGGCGATCAAGGTCTCCCGGGTGGATTCCTCCAAGACTGCCGCAACCTCCGAAGAGGTTCCCTTCGAGACCCTGAGTTCCGAAAGCGCCGACCTGTTCGTGGGCGAGAAGAAGGTCACCCAGGCCGGTGTCCCCGGCAAGGTGGACAAGAACTTCAAGCTGGTGCTGGTGGATGGCCGGGAAGCCTCCCGGACCCTCGTCTCCGAGACAGTCTCTGTCCAGCCGGTGACCGAAAAGGTCTCGGTCGGGACCAAGGAAAAGCCCAAGGCCGAAGCGGCCGGTGCCAACACCGGTGCAGCCGCCCCCGCCATGATGAACGAAGCAATGTGGGACAAGATCGCGCAGTGTGAATCCACCGGCAACTGGTCCATCAACTCCGGCAACGGCTACTACGGCGGTCTGCAGTTCGACATCCAGACCTGGCTCGGTGCCGGAGGCGGCGCCTACGCCCCCAACGCCAGCCTTGCCACCAAGGCCCAGCAGATCGACATTGCCAACCGCGTCTACGCGCAGCGCGGCCTCTCCCCTTGGGGCTGCGGCTGGGCAGCGACCAGCTAACAGTCTTTACAGCCGGCAGTTCCTCCCGCTAACAGCCTCGGCGGCTGACCACCGCCGCGGGGGAATTGAAGGCCGGGTCCGGACTACCGGACCCGGCCTTTGCCGTACCCTGCGCTGGTCTGACAGGGGCGCTTCACAGGGCGCCGTCGCGGCAGGCCAGCGGGATAGGATACCTAGGTGACTGAACCGACCCCCGCCGCCTCCGGCACCGCGCCCGCACCGCTTCTTGGCGCCTCCGACGTCCGCCGGCTCGCCGAGGAGATCGGAGTCCGTCCCACGAAGACACTGGGCCAGAACTTCGTCATCGATGGCAACACCATCCGCCGGATCGTGGCCGCCGCGGACATCCACGCCGATGAGACCGTCCTCGAGGTAGGTCCGGGACTGGGATCGCTCACCCTGGGATTGCTGGACGCCGCAAAGTCCGTCGTCGCCGTCGAAATCGATCCGGTCCTTGCCGCCAAACTTCCGGGCACTGTGCAGCAGTGGCGGCCCGACGCCGCCAAGGATTTCCATCTGGTGCTGGCGGACGCCATGAAGGTCACTGACCTGCCGGTGGAACCGACCGCCCTCGTGGCAAACCTCCCGTACAACGTGGCCGTCCCGGTAGTGCTCCATCTCCTGCAGCACTTCCCGAGCCTGCGGCACGGCCTGGTCATGGTCCAGGACGAAGTGGCGGACCGGCTTGCCGCCGGCCCCGGCTCCAAGACCTACGGCGTGCCCTCTGTAAAGGCGGCCTGGTACAGCAGCATGCGCAAGGCCGGCGTTATCGGCATGAACGTTTTTTGGCCGGCACCCAAGATCCACTCGGGGCTCGTTGCCTTCACCCGCCGTGAGCCGCCGGTGACTTCGGCAACCCGCGAACAGGTCTTCGCCGTCATCGACGCCGCTTTCGCCCAGCGCCGGAAGACCCTGCGGGCCGCCCTGGCAGGATGGGCCGGAAGCGCGGCGGAGGCCGAACAGTGCCTGCTGGCGGCGGGCGTGGATCCCACCGCCCGGGGTGAAGTGATCGATATCGCAGCGTTCGCACGGATAGCCGAAGCGCGCCGGGACCGGCAGGGTTGAGGCTGAGGCCGCTACCGTATGGCATGACCCCTTGAGGGCGCATGCTTGGAGCCTGACGCTGCCATGCCATAGCTTGGACTCATGAACGCAGTGAGAGGGCGCTTTGCCGCGAGGACGGTCCGGGTCAAGGCTCCCGGCAAAATCAACGTCTCGCTGGATGTGGGCCCGCTGCGTGAGGACGGCTACCATTCCGTTGCCAGTGTCTACCTGGCGGTGTCCCTTTACGAGGAAGTGGCCGCCACCAGCACAGCCACGGACGGGATCACGGTCAGCATCAGTCCGGCCAGCACGTTGGACCTGTCTGACGTGGACATCCCGCTGGACGAACGGAACCTCGCATACAGGGCGGCCGCCATCATGGCCGACGTGTCCGAGCACTCCACGGGCGTCCACCTGGAGATCACCAAGCGTGTCCCGGTGGCCGGCGGCATGGGCGGCGGTTCAGCCGACGCGGCAGCCACGCTGCTCGCCTGTGACGCCCTCTGGAACAGCGGCCTATCCCGCGACGAGCTCGCCCACCTGGCCGCGGAACTCGGCGCGGATGTCCCGTTTTCGCTCCTCGGCGGCACCGCCGTCGGACTGGGCGTGGGCGATGAGTTGTCGCCGGCGCTGGCCAAGGCGCAAATGGACTGGGTGCTGGTCACCGCCGACTACGGACTGTCCACGCCGGAGGTCTTCCGCACCCTGGACCGGCTCCGCCTCGCCGAAGGCGTCACCGTGGAAGAGCCCGCCGCCGTGGATCCGAAGATCCTTCAGGCGCTGCGCAGCGGCGACGCGGACGCCCTCAGCCGTGTACTGGTCAACGACCTCCAGCGCGCCTCCATTGAGCTGGCACCGGGGCTGCGGGATACCCTTGGACTTGGCGAATCGTGCGGAGCCATCGCCGGACTTGTTTCAGGCTCCGGCCCCACAGTGGCCCTGCTCACCCATAATCCTGCAGCGGCTGCCGGCCTCGCGGAAGACCTCAGCCATCACGGCCTGAATGCCCTGGCCGTCCACGGTCCGGTGCCCGGGGCACGCATCATCTCCGATACGCTCCTTTAGTACTTTTAACGAATTTCCACCGAAGAAAGCAGTTCCCAGTGGCTCACCTGCTCGGCGGCGAGAACCTCACGGTCTCGTATGCAACCCGTACCGTCCTCGACGGCGTTACCCTCGGCCTTGAGGAGGGCGACCGGATCGGCATGGTGGGCCGCAATGGCGATGGCAAGTCCACCCTCATGCGCCTTCTGGCGATGCGTGCCACCCCTGATTCGGGGCGGGTGACCAAGCGCAGCGAGGTCAACATCGGTTACCTCGACCAGAGCGACGTGCTCGACGGCGACCTGACGGTCGGTGCCGCCATCGTTGGCGACCAGGCGGACTACGAATGGGCCCGCAACCCGCAGATCCGCGAGGTCATGGGCGGCCTGGTATCCGACGTCGACTGGCACGCGAACGTGCACGCACTGTCCGGCGGACAGAAACGCCGCGTTGCGCTGGCGAAGCTGCTGATCGAAGACCATGACGTCATCATGCTCGACGAGCCCACCAACCACCTCGACGTCGAAGGCGTCGCCTGGCTGTCCCGCCACCTGAAGACCCGCTGGCGCGCCAACCAGGGCGCGTTCCTGGTGGTCACCCACGACCGCTGGTTCCTCGACGAAGTCTGCAACAAGACCTGGGAAATCCACGACGGAATCATGGACCCGTTTGAAGGCGGCTACGCGGCTTACGTCCTGGCCCGCGCCGAACGTGACCGCTCGGCATCCGTGATGGAAGGCAAACGCCAGCAGCTCGTCAAGAAAGAGCTCGCCTGGCTGCGGCGCGGCGCCCCGGCGCGGACGGCCAAGCCGAAGTTCCGCATCGAAGCAGCCAACGCGCTCATTGCAGATGTCCCCGAGCCGCGCGACTCGATGGCGCTGAGCAAGATGGCCACCGCGCGCCTCGGCAAGGACGTGCTGGACCTCGAGCACGTTTCGCTGGACTTCCTGGGCGGCGAGCCCGGGCAGAAACTCTTCGACAACATCACCCTGCGGCTCGCGCCGGGGGAGCGGCTCGGGCTGGTCGGCGTCAACGGCGCCGGCAAGACCACCCTGCTGAAGCTCCTCAACGGCGAAATCCAGCCCACCTCGGGCAAGCTCAAGCGCGGCAAGACGGTTGTCACCGCTGTTCTGACCCAGGAGGTCAAGGAGCTGGACGACGTCAAGGACCTGCGCGTCATCGAAGTGATCGAGCGCGAAAAGCGGTCCTTCAACGTTGGCGGCAAGGAATTCAGTGCCGGCCAGCTGGTGGAACAGCTCGGGTTCACCAACGAGAAGCAGTGGACCCCGGTCAAGGACCTCTCAGGTGGCGAACGCCGCCGACTCCAGCTCCTGCGCCTGCTCGTGGGAGAGCCCAACGTGCTGATGCTCGATGAGCCCACCAACGACCTCGATACCGACACCCTCGCCGCCGTCGAAGACGTCCTGGACGGCTGGCCGGGCACGCTCGTTGTGGTGAGCCACGACCGCTACCTGCTGGAGCGCGTCACCGACCACCAGATGGCGTTGCTCGGTGACGGCAAGATTCGCGCCCTGCCGCGCGGCGTCGACCAGTACCTGGAACTGCGCGAAAGCGCCCTGGCCGGCTCCACCATCACCGGTGGCGGCAACCCCGTCACCGCCGCCAGCGGCGGTGCAGCTCCCGCAGCCAGCGGTCCGTCCGAGGCCGAAAAGCGGGACGCCCGCAAGGCCAAGAACCGGATTGACCGCCAGCTGGGCAAGCTGACGCAGCAGGAAGAAAAGATCCACGCCCAGATGGTCAAGAGCACGGCCGACAACGACTTCGACGCCATGGCCGAACTCAACAAGAAGCTCAAGACCCTGGCCGAGGAACGCGAAGCCCTGGAACTCGAATGGCTCGAGGCGCTGGAAGTCCTCGGGGAGTAGGAACCGGGGTGGAAGGGTGCCGGGCTGGGCGCCGGAGCCGGCCCTTCGACGTCGCTTAGACACGTCGCAAAGGGGACATTCCGGTCGCTGGGCGACCTCCATGCCCCGATGCGCCGCGATGCGCTCCTTTTCGAAGGACCGCCTTCGGCGAGGACAGTCACCTCGCCCCGTGGCACGGTAGGCAGGAGACATACTAAGCCTCTGACCGGAGCTCCGGATCCTTCTGCAGGCCGGTGAGGCCGTTCCAGGCGAGGTTTACCAGGTGGGCGGCCACGGCGCGTTTGTCCGGGGTCCGGCTGTCCAGCCACCACTGGCCCGTCATGGCCACCATGCCCACGAGCATCTGCGCGTACATGGCGCCGTCGGCCGCACTGAAGCCGCGGCGGGCGAACTCGTCGGACAGGATGTGCTCCACCCGGGCAGTTACGTGGGACAGCAGCGTGGAAAACGCGCCTTCGGGCTGGGACGGCGGGGCGTCACGCATGAGGATCCGGAACCCGTCGGTGCGTTCCTCGATGTACGTCAGCAGGGCCAGTGCGGCGCGCTCCACCTGGACCCGCGGCTTGGCTTCGTCCGTGAGGGCTTCGTTGATAGCTGCGAGCAGGATCCGGAACTCGTACTCCACCACCTGGGTGTAGAGGCCCTCCTTGGACCCGAAATGCTCATAGATCACAGGTTTCGACACACCGGCAGCAGCAGCAACCTCTTCGATCGTGGTGCCGTCAAGGCCCCGGATGGCGAAAAGTCCGCGTCCGATGTCGATCAGCTGTGAGCGCCGCTGCGCCCCGGTCATCCGGGCCCTGGGCACGTACCCTGGAGCCCGGACGGGCCTGCCTGGATGGTTTCCCGCACCCTCGGGCGCACCGTTGATCTTGCTCACCGTCCCATCATGCCTTAATGGGCGCCGGGACTACCGAGTCGCACGTGCGCCAACCTTCGTGGCAGAATTGGTTCTCGTGCCGCCGGGCTAAGGGCCCGGGCACGGTCCGCTCTGGTGTAATGGCAGCACCCCGGCCTTTGGAGCCGTGGAGTATAGGTTCGAATCCTATGGGCGGAACAGCCGCTGTGGACGGGTCCTGCATCCGGAACAGACAGGCGAAGGTGTGAAAGTGCGCGCAACTGAGATCCACCAAGCAAGGAGAGCCTGTACGTGAGCCCCGAGACAACCGGCCCCGCTGCCGTCATCGTCCTAGCTGCAGGTGCCGGTACCCGGATGAAGTCGCGTACCCCCAAGATCCTCCATGAAATCGGCGGCCTGTCGCTGGTCGGCCATGCACTGCGTGCCGCCCGCACCATCGATCCCCGGCAGCTGGCCATTGTGGTCCGGCACGAACGCGACCTCGTGGCAGCCCACGTGTCCGGGCTCGATCCGGCAGCCCTGGTCGTGGACCAGGACGAGGTGCCCGGCACCGGCCGGGCGGTGCAGGCAGCCCTGGAAGCCCTCGACGCCGGCGGTCCGCTGAGCGGCACCGTTGTGGTCACGTACGGCGACGTCCCGTTGCTCTCGGCGGAACTGCTTGCCGAACTGGTGCTGATCCACGAACACGAACGCAACGCAGTCACCGTCCTGACAGCAGTCCTGGACGACGCCGCCGGTTATGGCCGAATCCTGCGTGCGGCTGACGGCACCGTCACGGGCATCCGCGAGCACAAGGACGCATCTGACGAGGAACGTGAGATCCGGGAAATCAATTCCGGGATCTACGCCTTCGACGCCGCCGTCCTTCGCGACGCGCTGGCTCACGTCACCACGGACAACGCGCAGGGCGAGATGTACCTCACCGACGTCCTGGGACTGGCACGCACGGCCGGCGGACGCGTGGCCGCGGTTGTCACCAACGACCGCTGGCAGGTGGAAGGCGCCAACGACCGGGTGCAGCTCTCCGCGCTGGGAGCCGAACACAACCGCCGCACCGTCGAAGCCTGGATGCGCTCCGGCGTCACGGTGGTGGACCCCTCCACCACGTGGATCGACTCCACGGTGAACCTGGCAGAGGACGTCCGGATCCTGCCCAACACCCAGCTGCACGGCTCCACGACGGTGGCGAGGGACGCCGTCGTCGGCCCTGACACGACGCTGACCGACGTCACCGTTGGCGAAGGCGCCAAAGTAACCCGGACGCACGGCTCCGGCGCCACGATCGGTGCGAAGGCCAGCGTCGGTCCCTTTACCTACCTCCGCCCGGGAACAGTGCTGGGGGAGACCGGCAAGATCGGCGCCTTCTACGAGACGAAGAACGTGAAGATCGGCCGCGGCTCGAAGCTGTCCCACCTCGGCTACGCCGGTGATGCGGAGATCGGTGAGGACACCAACATCGGCTGCGGCAACATCACCGCCAACTACGACGGCGAGAACAAGCACCGCACCGTGATCGGCTCGGGCGTGCGCACAGGTTCCAACACGGTCTTCGTGGCTCCGGTCCAGGTGGGCGACGGCGCCTACAGCGGAGCCGGCGCCGTGATCCGCCAGGACGTGCCAGCCGGTGCGCTGGCAATCTCGGTGGCCAAACAGCGGAACGCCGAAGGCTGGGTCATCTCGCACCGGCCCGGCTCCGTCTCAGCAGTACTGGCCGAAGCCGCGGGGGCAACGGCACCGGCCAGCGAAACAGCAGCGGCCCAGCCGCCCCAGGATTCCTCAAGCACCCCGGCACCTACAGAAGAGGGCAAGCAATCATGACCGAAATTACGGCACGCGGCGAGAAGAAACTGGTTCTCGCTGCTGGGCGGGCACACCCCGAGCTTGCGCGGGAGATCGCCAAGGAGCTGGGCACTGAACTGTTGCCGGTGGATGCCTACGATTTTGCGAACGGGGAAATCTACGTACGCGCCGGGGAGAGCGTCCGTGGCACCGACGCCTTCGTCATCCAGGCACACCCGGCGCCGCTGAACAACCACCTGATGGAGCAGCTGATCATGATTGATTCGCTGAAGCGGGCATCCGCCAAGCGCATCACCGTGGTTTCGCCGTTCTACCCCTACTCCCGCCAGGACAAGAAGGGCCGCGGCCGCGAGCCGATCTCCGCCCGTCTGGTGGCTGATCTGTACAAGACCGCCGGCGCCGACCGCATCATGAGCGTTGACCTGCACACCTCGCAGATCCAGGGATTCTTCGACGGCCCCGTGGACCACCTCATGGCCATCCCGCTGCTGGCCGATTACATCCGCACCCGGGTTGCAGCGGACAACATCACCGTCGTTTCGCCGGACACGGGCCGCGTCCGCGTGGCCGAACAGTGGGCCGAGCGCCTCGGCGGGGCTCCGCTGGCGTTCGTCCACAAGAGCCGGGACCTCACGGTTCCGAACCAGGCAGTGTCCAAGACCGTGGTTGGCCAGATCGAGGGCCGCACGTGCGTCCTGATCGACGACATGATCGACACCGGCGGGACCATTTCCGGTGCCGTCCAGGTGCTGAAGAACGCCGGCGCCAAGGACGTCATCATCGCGGCCACCCATGCTGTCTTCTCCGATCCCGCAGCGCGCCGGCTGTCCGAGTCGGGTGCCCGCGAAGTGGTGGTCACCGACACGCTGCCGATTCCGGCCGACAAGCGCTTCCCGCAGCTGACCGTGCTGTCGATCGCGCCGTTGATTGCCCGTGCCATCCGTGAAGTGTTCGACGACGGCTCCGTCACCAGCTTGTTCGACGGCAACGCCTGAGCCCCGGCCGCCCCGGCGTTGGGCCCCGTTTTCAGTAACCGGGCCCAACGCTGGTAAGCTGGTCCACGATACCTTGGCGAGGGAGAGCACTGGAAAGCCGTTTTTACGGGCAACCAGTGTGCAGGTCTCCGTTATCGACTGGGTCTGAATCTCCCTTCTTGAAGGGCCGGCCACGGGCCGCCCGGCGTTGAAGGTCGCAAACAGACCTCCGCCCTTGCTGAACACCGTTTAGATTTCAAGGAGATTTTCATGTCTGAGCAGAAGCTCGCAGCAGAAGTACGCACCGAATTCGGCAAGGGCTTCGCCCGCCGCGCACGCATGGCCAACCTCATCCCGGCTGTCATCTACGGCCACGGTGCAGAGCCCATCCACATCACCCTGCCGGCCAAAGCCACCACGCTGGCTGTCCGCGTTGCCAACGCCCTGCTGACCCTGGACATCAACGGCGAAAAGCACCTCGCGCTCGTCAAGGACATCCAGCGCGACCCGATCAAGCAGATCATCGAGCACCTTGACCTGCTGACCGTACGCACCGGCGAGAAGGTCACCGTGGACGTTCCCGTCCACGTCACCGGTGAACTTGCTCCGGGCAACGTCTACAACCAGGAAATGACCGTTGTTTCCCTGGAAGCCGAGGCAACCCACCTGCCCACCGCCGTCGAGGTCAGCATCGAAGGCCGCGCCGCCGGCGAGCACATCCACGCTTCCGACCTGGTCCTGCCGAAGGGCTCCGTCCTGCTGGCTGACCCCGAGTCCCTGGTGGTCAACATCTCCGAGGCCACCGAGGTCACCGAGGAAGAGGCTTCCGAAGGCGCCACCGCCGAGGCATCCGAGGCTTCCGCCGAGTAATTCCGGCAGCCCGTTTTCCGTGGCCGGGTCCCCGTCGGGGCCCGGCCACTGCCGTTAATAGCCCACTTGTATTAACCCTAGGATTGACGCATGACTGACACCTGGCTGATCGTAGGCCTTGGCAACCCCGGCACCGAGTACAGCAACAACCGGCACAACGTCGGCCAGATGGTGCTGGATGAACTGGCCCGCCGGGTGGGCGGGAGCTTCAAGGTGCACAAGGCCCGCGCCCATGTGCTGGAGGGCCGCCTCGGGATTGGCGGCCCCCGCGTTGTGCTGGCCAAGCCGATGAGCTACATGAACGTCTCCGGCGGACCGGTATCAGCCCTGTCAAAGTTCTACGACATCGATCCGGAACACGTCGTAGCGGTCCATGACGAAATAGACATTCCCTTTAATACCGTCAAACTAAAGATCGGCGGCGGTGAGGGGGGACACAACGGCCTGCGGGACATTTCGAAGGCACTGGCCACAAAGGACTACCTCAGGGTCCGGGTCGGCGTGGGCCGCCCGCCGGGCCGGATGGATACTGCGGACTTTGTCCTGAAGGACTTTGCCACCACCGAAAAAAAGGACCTGCCCTTCCTCCTGGATGACGCGGCCGATGCGGTGGAGACTGTGGTCAGGGACGGCCTTGCGGCTGCCCAGCAGAAATATCACACTGCGGTCCAGTAACGTTGCCTCGAAGGTGCCTTTTGAGGGGTAGCCTGCGGGTGGGGACTGGCTACGGAGAGTGCCACGGAATTGGTTAACCAATTGCATAAAGCGGCCTAATTGTTTAGTCATACCTGCTATGGTAATTTTCACATTCAAGGTCTTGTTGCCTCGTTTGGCGGCATCGGAAAACTGAAAACCCGACGGCTGAGCCAAGTCGCACCAGCTCGAGCCACGAAGGTAGCGTGATCGATCGTGCTTGCATCACCAGGCTCTGAACATGGGGGGCTGCTGGAGACTGAACGCCGGGGCATGGGAGCCTCAGAGCGTCGTAAGTGGTCGTCTTTAGTCAGGCAGGACCTCCAGGCCTCCGTCGTTTCGATCCTTGGCGATAACGATCTTCACGGCGTTGTTGTGGCCGGTGCCCAAGGCGTCGGCAAGTCCACCTTTGTACGGGCAGTGGAAGCGCAGCTGGCGGGAAAGATGCACGTCATCCACCTGCATGGAACCACCACCGATCCCGCGATCCCCTTTGGCCAGTTGGCGTTTCTGGTGGCCCGGCTGCCCGGCAAGGCGCTGGAATCGCCCGGGGAAATTGTTCACGGCATTTCCCGGCTGATCCGGGAAGATGCCGCCGGACGTCCTGTCCTTGTGGTGCTCGAGGATCTGCCGGCGATCGACAGCATGAGCACCGCCGTCCTGATGCACCTCGTACTGAGCGGCGTCGCGAAGCTCATGGTCACCGTCCGCAATGTGACGGACATGCCCGAAGACCTGATCCGGCTCCTCCGGAACAATTCACTTGAGGAAGTCCGGCTCGAAGTCTTCACCCGGCCGGAAGTGAGCAAACTGCTTGCCGGCGTCCTGGGGCGCCCTGTGACTGCCACCGCCGCCAGTTCGCTTTACGCAGCAAGCGGCGGGAACCCGCTGGTCCTCCAAGCGATCGTCATAGAACAACTGCGTTCCGGCAACCTCCATCTGGCCGGGAAGGTCTGGGCGCTCAGAGGGGGGATCAACCTCGCAGAGGCCGACGCCCTGGTTGACCTGGTCCGGTCCCGGCTGGCACGGGAGACGCCGAAGGTCAGGGAGGGCCTGGAATGGCTGGCGCTGATCCGGCGGGTTCCCCTGTTCGTCCTCCTTGACGTCCTGGACCCGGCAGTGGTTGCCGATCTCGAAAAAGCCGGGTACCTGCAGGTGGGAGAGACGGGCCGGCGCTGGGTGAGCCTGAAGGACGAATATGTAGGCGAAGTCATCCGGGGCTGGATGGATCTGCCGCGCCGCAAGGAGCTGCATCAGCTCGTGGCCAGGGCGGTGGGCACAACGCCCGCTGAGATGGATGTCGAAGAGCTCCTCGGTTATGTGGCGTGGACACTTGACTGCGGCGAGCCAGTGGAACCGGCGTTTGCACTGGCCGCGGCGGCTGCGGCGAACCAGCTGTTCGACCCGATGTTCGCCTTGGAGTCTTTGGCGCAGATCCGGGTGGGGGACCCGCACTGGGCGGAGGCAGCCCAGCAGCGGGCGGCCGCCTACATGACCTTGGCAGAACACGAATCTGCAGTGGCCGTCCTCGAGGAAGTCACGCCCGAGCAGCTGTCTGAACTCCCCGCGACCGCCTACGCCAGCTACATCCAGGACTTCTGCAGTTCGCTGCTCTGGATCCACGGTGGGTACAGCCGGATCGGCGGCATCCTGTCGGCGGCCAGGCAGGAGCTGGCACGCAGGGAAAGGGCATCCATCGGCAATGAAACATCCGCCGACTTTGCCCGTGCGCATGAACGGATCAGGCTTGCCGAATTTGAGCAGATGGTCCACCAGGGCGAATATGCGGCTGTTGCCGAAGACCTGGAGCGGGCCTACAAGGAAGCCGGCGATCCCCTGTATGTCTTGAATTGTGCCTGCCTGCTGACCATGGCCTGGGCGGTCCTGGGCCGGGAAGCAGACGCCATCGCCCTGGCCGCCGAGATCCAGCACAGGATGGAACAGTCGAACGTGGCTCCGGGGATGCTCAGTTGGCAGGCTGAAGGCCTCTTTGCTGCGCTGCTGTGCAGCGGCGAGTGGGAGGACTGCGTCAGGATACTCACGGAAGCCCTGGACCGGAAGCCCAAGATCATGCAGTATCTCGGCGGGGCAGCCGAACTCGCACTCGGTGTGGCCTACACCTACGCAGGACGCGCCGACCTCGCCATCGACACCTTGCTCGGTGCCCAGGCGCAACTGGAAATCAGGCGGAGCTACTACGGTCCGTCGCTTGCCTGCTCAGCGCTTGCCTTCGCTTATTCCCAGGCCGGCGATATCCAGGAATCGCGGAACTTCCTGGACCTGGCCGCCCAGGAGGAGCAGCACGTCGCCTGGTTCACTTCATGGATGGCCGACTTCTGCGTCCGGATGGCAAAACGGTGGCTCAAG
This sequence comes from Arthrobacter sp. PvP023, assembly GCF_017832975.1. Taxonomy (NCBI): domain Bacteria; kingdom Bacillati; phylum Actinomycetota; class Actinomycetes; order Micrococcales; family Micrococcaceae; genus Arthrobacter; species Arthrobacter sp. PvP023. The sequence continues at coordinate 3,663,917 of NZ_JAFIBI010000001.1, read as the reverse complement.
GATCCGGGAGCCAAGCAGAAGCTGATGGAATCCGCCCACGAGGACATTTCCAAGGGGCGGACAACCACTGCCTCCATCAGCCTGTTCGGTGCTACGGTGCATGGAACAGAGGAAGAACTGGTCCTGCTGACCGAAATTTCCTCTCGTCGGCAAGGAAAAATGGCCAGCGTCAACCGGCTGGTGGGGGAGGGGAGCAGAAAGAAGGATTCCAAGGTCCTGCTGGAGGCAGCGTCCGTGGCCCATGAGCTCCATCTCGATGCGGTGGAGTCCAGATGCGTCGTCCTGGCGCTGGACATCGCCAGGGAAAAGGGAGATTCCCAATCCGCACGCGCGGCCCAGCACCGTCTGGACCGGCTCGTGGAGACGTTGCCGGTGTTGCCGTTGATGCCGCACACGGTGGGACCCGAACTGACCGAACGGGAACGGCAGGTTGCCAGGATGGCCAGCCAGGGGTTGAGTAACAAAGAAGTGGCCAACCGGCTGCAGCTGTCCATCCGTACCGTGGAGGGCCATCTTTACCAGATCTTCACGAAAATGGGGATTTCATCGAGGAGTGAGCTTGAAGGATCCGCTCAAGTCTGACGGGAAGGCTTCGGCGCAGACGCGCGCCGGAACCAAGCGCCAGAATGCTGGGGAGCCCTGGATAGACCGGGGGGACATGCTGTCCTCAGTCAGGGACGCCCTTGCCTCGGACGACTGCTGGGCGGTTTTTGTGGTGGGCGACGCCGGGTTGGGCGCCTCTTCCTTGCTGGCACAGCTGAACGACGCACGAAACGGCCGGACGGCCGTGATGACTGTCCACGGAAGTCCGTCCTTGGCCCCCGTTCCGTACGGGGCGCTGTCTCCGTACCTGGCGGATCTCTCCGTTGAAGACGTCACATCCAAGGTGGCTGTCCTGAGGGCGTTATGGGCGCACCTCGAAAGCGGCAGGAAAAATCCGGGACCTGCCCTCCTGTTGGTTGACGACGCCCACGACCTGGACACGGCCACCGCAGAGATGATTTCCGAACTCGTCCAGGCAGGCTGGGCCAAACTTGTGGCCACCTGCATTCCGAGGCCTGGCATACCGCAGCCGCTGCTCCGGCTTTGGCACGACGGTACGGCCGAGAGATTCGACATTGCTCCCTTGACAATGGAACAGGGGCATCAACTCTGCGAGGCGCTGCTCGACGGCAAAGTCCTCAACAGCACATCGCGTCAATACTGGCAGGAAGCCGGAGGCAACACCCTCCTGCTCAAGACCCTCGTCCGCGAGGCCCAGCGCTCAGGTGACCTGATCCGGCGCAACGGAGTGTGGCTCAATACCGGATCGTCCCACGTCCGGACCCTGGAACTCACCGCCGTCGTCAAAGTCCAGCTGATGCGCATCTCGGCCGACGGCCGGGAGGCCCTGAACCTGATCGCCCTGGCGGAACCGGTGGACAGAACCCTCGTGGGAGAAATCGCCGGTGAGCCCGCCGTCAAGGAGCTGCTGGACCAGCGGCTCGTGGCCCAGTCGGTGGACAGCGAGCCGACTCTCCGGCTCGTGAGCCCCGTCTACGGCGAAGTGCTGCGCCGGATCGTTCCCGCGGCCCGAAGCCTCCAGCTCCACCGGGAACTCGTGTCCCGGATGGAAGTCTCTGCAGACAAACCGGAGTCGCTGCTCCGAATAGTTACCTGGTCCTTGGACTGCGGGGCCGAAGTGCCTGCCCGCCTGCTGATCCGGGCTGCCGTGCTCGCCTGCAAGCTGTTCGAGAGCGAAACGGCCCTGCGCATCGCCTGGGCCGTCAAGGACCCGGAACTGCAACAGACTGCGCGCGCCGTGATGGCCCGCTCACACTACAACCTCGGGCACTACGACGAAGCTGCCGCCCTCCTGAACGTCAACGTCGACGCCGGTAGCGGCCTCACGCACATGGTGGTCAACAGCCTCCTGAGATCGGCCACCCGGACCGCACTCGGGCACCCCGCCTCGGAGATCGCGGAAGATGCCAGCCGCCTGCGCCAATGGGGCGAAAAAGAGGCGGCGGCCAATCCCGCGGACTCAGCCGCCATCCTCAAGGTCACGGCACAGCGGGCGTCGCTTGTAGAACTCATGGCGTACTCGCTCGCGGGCGACTACAGGCGAATGGGGCCTGCGCTCGGTGACCTGCTGGCAGCCGGCGATTCGCTCGCGGCACCCGACGGCGCGCTCACCCGGTCGATGGCGCTGGCGCTACAGGCGGAGCGCCTTTGCGCGCTGGGGTATCCGCTGCAAGGGCGCCAACTCGCCATGGACGCCTTCGGCCAGGCCCAGCCTCCGGACAACGACATCTTCTTCCTCCCTGAGTTCATCGTGGTCCGACTCGTGGCCTGCGATCTTGCGGCCGGTGAATGGGCCGAGGCGCAGCAGCTCCTGGCGGGTTATGCGGAAACACCCTTCGGTTCCGCCATGGTCTCGTTCAGCGGAGCCGCCTACGTCGTCATGGGGTACGTAGCCGTCCGGCAGGGAAAGCTCGCCGACGCCCTGGAGTTACTGACCACGGGCCTGGAGGCTCTCCGCGACAGCGACCCCCAGCAGATGTTCCGGCTCTGTGCGGCCATGGCCTATTACGTCGCGGCCGCCCAGGGCCTCACAGCGGAGGCTGCCAGGCTGAAATTGGATTATGACGCCTGGGGGGAGCGGGGCATGCATCTGGTGACGGCTTTTGCCCGGGATTTCCTGGCCGCAGGTGACGAACACCTGGCCGGCGACGGAACCGGCGTCGCGGCCCTGCACCGGAGCGCCGGGGAAGCCGCGCAACAGGACGCCAAGTTCCTGGAGCTGAATGCCCTCGCCATGGCGCTGGGCCTCGGAGACACCACCAGGCTGGAGCGGCTGCAGGAACTCGCCGGCGCGGTGGAAGGCGCCTGGGCGGCCGCCCTGGCTGAATACTGTGCGGCGCTTTCCGACGGCAGCGCCGAACTGTTCCTGCGCGCGGGGGATGCCCTCTGTGCGGCCTCCGTCTTCCAGCTGGCCGCGGACGCTTATTCAGCCGCCCTGGCCTCACTGGACCGGAGCCGCGACCGGGAACTGGCAGCGCTGGCCCGCGCAGGCATCGCCCGCTGCAACGAAGAGCTGGGCCACGCAGGAAGCGAAGCCCAGCCGGACGCCGTGGCGCCCGTTTTGACCAAGCGGGAGCGGAACATTGTCGGACTGGCGGCAACCGGGCTCAGCGACCGCCAGATCGCAGACAAACTGCAGATTTCCGTCCGCACGGTGGAAGGCCACCTCTACCGTTGCTACCTGAAACTGGGCATCGCAGGACGCGACGAGTTGGCCGCTGCGGCAGGACTGGGAGAAGAAGCAGCCGTGAGGGCGAAAACATCCCCCGGCAAATAGGTACCTGGACCGCCGGCGACTACCCGGGCGGGCGCGTAGCGAAACCGGTAGCGCCCTGGCGACTTGGTTAACTATTTTGGAGCGGCAGCAGGTGTCTGCATAGCCGCATTCCGGCGGCAGATCCGCTTGTCTGCGTACTGCCACAGGGCAACCAGGGGTACCTGCTTTCCAAGTACAGGTATGGGTGCCGGGCAAATTCGAGTACTCACTACTGGTGCCTGCGGGCCTGCCAGCTGGTTAGTTTGGGTTACTAGGAATCGCTCGTAAATACAGAGGTCTCACTCATGTTGACAGCCGATAATGTGGCCAGTTCACACGCCACCAGGTCCGCCGGAACGACACGGGGCGCCGCGTGGCCTTTGATCGGGCGCAGGCAGGCGGTCAGCTACATCACACGCGCCCTGGCGGAGTCCACCGGTGGAGTCCTGGTGACCGGGAGCTCCGGCACCGGGAAGACTTTCCTCACCACCCACGCCCTTAAACAGTTCCGCGACGATTCCCTGGTTGTGACGCTTCGGTGCAGTGCAGCACTCTCGCGTTCCCCGTACGGCGCGCTGAACATGCTGTTGAGCGACCTGGAGCCGGGCTATTTGAACCACCCGGTGCTTGTCCTCTCCGGCCTGATGCGGCTCCTGCGCGAACGCGCGAAGGGGAAGACCGTTTACCTCTTTGTCGACAACGCCGGCGAAGCTGATGAGCTGACGGCCGTCACGATCGCCCAGCTCGCCCGAAACCGCGCAGTGCGCCTGGTCCTGACATGCTCTGACCCGCTGCGGCTGTCGGCAGAGATTTCGGGACTTTGCGACGGCGGATTCCTCACCCGTATTAACCTCGAACCGCTGTCCTTCCGGGAGGCCGTCAGCTGGCTTGAAGAAGGCCTCAGCGCCAAAGTTTCGCACTCGGCGGTCCAATCGCTCTGGGCTGCCAGCGACGGGAACCCGCACTACCTGAAGATGCTTGCAATAGAGCTTGCTGACTCAGGTTCCCTTGTGGTCCGCGACGGTGTGTGGGTCCTGACCGCTGACCACCACGTACATGGCCGGGCCATCACCGACCTGATCGCCACCCGGCTGGGGCGGATGGGCGAGGCTGACCGGCGGATTCTGGAGATTCTGTCGCTGGCAGAGACACTGCCGTTGGATACCCTGCTGAAGCTGGTGGAGGCCGACGACGTGGACGCCCTCGAAGAGCGCGGGGTCCTGGCGGTCGAGGACTCCCTTCCCCGCCGCGTCAGGATCCAGAGCCAGTTGGTGGCCGATGTGGTCCGCGAAAACGTCCCGCCCGGGAGGAGCAACGAGCTCCGCGAAATGGTCCTCCTCGCCGCGGCACCTTCCCTCCGGACTCCCGCGACGGAACTGCCGTTCGCGGTCTGGGCGCTTGACTGCGGTGCCGTGTTGTCAACGGAAGAGTCCCTTTCAGCCGCACGCCTCGCCAACGGGAGGCTTGATGCCGCCCTGGCGCTGCGGTTCGTCCGCTCGGTACCGGGGCATGAGGCGCTGGCTGCGGCAGTCACCGAGGAAGTGGCGGCACTGATGACCCTCGGCGATGTTGACGAGGCCCTCGAGGTGGTCCGACGGCACCGTAAGGCGTCGACGGGAGACCCGGCGCTCGCTGAGTGGATCGGTCTGCTGCTGGCCGAGAGCTCGGTGTTCCTTGCCACCCCGGGCGCTTGGCAAGAGGCGGCTGAGTCCCTGGCCCGGGTGCGAAAAGTACTCTATGACGACGCGACTGGTCCGGCAGCCGATATGCCCGCACCGGAGCTCAGGCGCATCCGCGAACAGCTGACACTGGCCGAAGCCGAGGCAGCCAGCTACGCCGGAACCTATCCGGAAATGGCTGCCGACCTCGCCGGCGCCCTGGACAATGTGGAGTTCCACAGTGCCGAATTCCGGCTCCAGGCAGGCAGCTGGTTGTGTGAAGCGTGGGCCGTGACGGGGCGCCAGGCGGATGCCGCCGAGCTCGCTGAACAGCTGAAGCTGCAGTGCCTCCGTCCGGAGATCCCGGTGGCAATAGCGCAGTCGGTGATTTCCCGGCTGCGCTTCGCTTATTTGGTGGCCGGCAGATGGGACGAGGCGGCAGAGACCTTGCCGGACGAGGACTGGGGTCCGTCGTCCGTGGTCTACCGGAGGTTCAGCGCGACTGAGGTTCCGGAGGCGATCTGCGCCTGCATGCAGGGCCGCGGACGCGACGGACTGGACCTGCTCGTTCCCGGTATCAGCCAGCTGCGGATCCAGGACAGCGACGGCGTGCTGACTCTCGCCTGCGCGGCCGCGGCTTACGCCTCGGCTCTGCAGGGTGAGCGTGAACAGGCGCTCGGCTACCTGGCCGAGACAGAATCAGGTTTCCGGCGGAAATCATGGAAGGTGTCCCGGGCTGAGGGTTACTTCACCGCACTCGCACGGGCGGAGCTGGATGGGCCCCGGACGGGGATCGGAGAGTTGCTGCGCATGGCGGAGGAGGACCGCGGCACGGGCAATGTAGGCCACGAGCTGCTGTGCTTGAGCTCGGCCGTCAGGCTTGGGGAAGCAGCTGCGGCGTCCCGGCTGCTGGAGAGTGCGGCTGAAAACCAGGGACCATTCGCAGAACTGTGCGCACAATACGCCCGGGGCATCATTTCCGGTGAAGCCGACGAGCTGATGGCTGCTGCAAACCTCGCGGCCCGGCTGCACAATGACAGGTTTGCCCTGGACATCGCCGAATCAGTTCTCAACCTCGACCAGACACGGCTCGAACGGAGCCTGATCCGGCAGGCCAAGCACTTGGCAGAAACCTGCCGCAGGAGGCTGCGGACGCCCCAGGACGGAACCCACGACCGCCTCACCCTGACAGCCCGGGAGCTCCAGATTGCGCAGCTGGCCGCAGCCGGAGCGAGCAACAAGAGCATCGCAGCCCAGCTGCACGTTTCCGTACGGACCGTGGAGGGCCACCTCTACCAGATCTACGGCAAGCTGAAAATCGAAGAGCGTTTGGAGCTTCCGGTAGCCCTCGGCAGTACAGGAGATGACTAGCCATGACTGAGTCCACCATCACGGCAGAGAGGCTGATCGGGCGATTCGGCATGGTTGCCTCGGTTGTCGATTGCCTTCTGGACGCCAACGGCCCGGGTGCGCTCATCCTTGGCGATGCCGGCATCGGCAAGACGGCGCTCGCCAATGAGGTGATCTTTGAGCTTGGCAGCCGGATCCGGCCCTTCTACGTCTACGCGGGTCCTTCGCTCTCCGAGGTACCGTACGCGGCCCTTGCGCCCTTGCTGACGGCGTTGACTCCCGGACAGACGGACCAGCCGCGTGCCGTGCTTAAGGCTTTGGTAACGGAGCTCAATCCGGAGGGCTTGCGGGACCAGTCGCAGGCTGTCCTGGTCGTGGAAGACGCCCAGCACCTGGATGACAGCAGCGCCGCTGTCATTGCCCAGCTGGCCGCTGCCGAAGCCGCCAGGGTGGTGCTGCTGTGCCGGCCGCACCCGTCACCGCCGCCCGAGGTGTTGTCCATGTGGTCGGAAGGCCTGGTTGACCGTTTCGAACTGCAGCCGCTGAGCAAGGAAGAATCGGACGAGTTGTGCACCCGGGTGCTGGGCTCACCGCTGGTCCCCAGCGCGAGCGCGGTCCTGTTCAGGTCGTCCGGCGGAAATCCGATGTTCCTGCTGGAACTGATAGCCCATGCCAAGACCCGCGGCCACCTGGTGCAGCGAAATGACACGTGGGTGCTATTGAGCGAGCCGGGAGCAGCCACTGTCCGGCTGATGGACCTCGTCAGGAACCAGATCATGCAGCTGAACCCCGGTCAGCGCCAGGCCTTGGAATCAGTGGCGCTCGCTGAGGCGATCCCCCTCAGCGTCCTCCAGCGTGCCAGCGACAGCCACGCCGTCGACGAGCTCAAGGAGCTCCAGTTCATCGCGATCTCGGCGGACCCGGCGAGGCATGTCCGCCTGGCCCAGCCCCTGATCGGCGAAGTGATCAGGCAGCTGGTCCCGACCGCCCGCAGCGTGACCATCCGGAGGCGGATCGTTGACCTGATGGACTCGCGGCCGGAGACCCTGGACGGCAGGCTCCGGCACGTCACCTGGGCTCTGGAGTCCGGCGCAACTGTCCCCGACGCCGACATTCTTGAGGCGGCCCAGCTGGCGAACCGTCTCTTCATTCCCGAATACGTGGAACGGGTGGTCGGCGCCATCAGGGATCCGTCCCTGAAGCTTGCCGCGCAGGTGGAACTGGCCCGCGCCAAGCTGTACGGACGGGATCCCATGGGAGCCGGCCTGTGCCTTGAGGGCGTGGTGGAACAAGCCACCGACCTTCGAACCGTCCGCCAGGCTTCTATGCTGGCGGCGCAACTCGCGGCCGGCAAACGCAACGGTCCGGAGTCCGTGCTGCGGGCGGCCGATGCGTGGGCGGAAGCCGTTTCGAGGCTGGAAGAGGCCCGGCCCGGATTCGATGCCAAGGAGTTTGCGACGGCGCGGCTTGGCAGCAGGCTTCTTGCCCTGGAGGGCTACCAGGCGGCAGGACGCCATGTGGAGGCGGAGCCGGAACTCCAGCAGATCTGGGAGTCCACGGACGACGACGAGTCCCGGCTGCTGGCCGGGACGTTGCTGGCAGAGTCGCTGGCACTCACGGGACGTGCCGTGTCCGCAATCCAGATAATCATGGACGTTGAGGACATCCTTGCCGATAGCGGCGACCGGCGCCTTGAATACGCCGAGTTCGTGATGCGACGCTACTTGCTGGCGCTGCTCCATGCCGGTGAGTTCGACGTCCTGGACGAGTACCTGCAGAACCACATCGCCCAGGCGTCGAACTCCCTGATCTATTTTGGGGGGATGCTGCATCTCGCCGCGGGCACTGCGGACCTGCACCGGGGCATCATCGGGGCCGCCCTGCCGAAACTCAGCCAGGCGGCCGAGGTGCTGCGTCTTTCCGATGCCGGGGGAGACTTGCCTGATGCCCTTGCGGCCGCAGCCTACGCGGCGTCCATCCTTAACCGGACGGAAACGGCAAAAGTGAACGCGGACGCCTATGAGGCGCTGCTGTCGGACCATCGCCACGCGTCACTGCTGGGGCAGGCCTACACAGTGGCGGCCCTGGCCGAACGCCTGGGCGTCCAGACGGCTGTCTCCAAGCTGACGGCCCTCGCGGACGCGGCAGCCGCGTCCGGCTTCCTCAGTTATGAAGTGGAGATACTCTCCCTGGTGCTCCGGCTCGGTGACCTGTCCGTTGTGCCGCGGCTTGCCGTAACTGCGGAGGGCTGCGAAGGGCGCAGCGCGGAGTTCCTGGCCGCCTACTGCCGTGCCCTTGCCGCCAAGGACGTCAACCGGCTCGTGGAAATGAGCGATGCCACCGCGCGGGACGGTTTGGACCTGGCGGCCGCAGAATGCGCTGCCCACGCCCTGCGGATCCTCGAGACACGGGGAGATAAGCCCCGCCAGTTCGAGGCCCAGAAACTCGTCAAGCAACGCAATGCGGCGCTGAACAAGACCGGCTCGTCCGCCGCCGAGATCCCGCCGGATCTGCACAAGCTGACGCGGCGCGAGCAGGAGATTGCCGCGCTTGTCCAGGCCGGTGCGAGCAACCGGGAAATCGCCCTCCAGCTCGGGCTCTCGCTCCGGACTGTGGAAGGCCATCTGTACCGGATGTTCGCGAAACTCGGAATCAGCCATCGGGAGGACCTGGCGTCGGTAGCTTACGGCGCCCGCCACGCAGGCTAGGTGTACTACCCAATAACGTTAGTTGGGTGAGTGTGATGACTCGCTGGGGTCTTTGACTCATAGGTGAGGACCTCCGGTTGCACAGTGGAGTTGCTTAGACAACCGCTGAGGCGACCAGGAGGTCCTCAATGTCCCACGCTAATGTCGCTTTGACTCCAGGCCAACGTTTACGGCTCACACGTCTGGTCATAGACCACGGATGGCCGGTTTCCCGGGCCGCCGAGCAGTTCCATTGCCTGGCCCACGGCCAAACTCACTCCGATCGACAGCCGTTGTCTTTCCCCGGATCTGTCAGTCCCTGCGATTACTTGGTGAGACGCTACGCCTCGCTGCCGGAGTGACTCAAGGAGAGCGTGCGCCGGAGCTTCCCGACTACACGCACCGGCTAGCGGGCGTTGCTCGCCTGCATCGGCGACTTCGGTGACCTGGCCCGGATCGGCGTCGAGGGCACCGGGGTCGTACGGCCGGTCTGACCCCGACGCCTCGTTAAAGCCGGCCCGACCGTTCCGACCGCCGCCGCAAAGGCAAGGAGACGATCTCTGGGCGATAAATGCAGCCCGCGCCGCATTGCACGGTCGACGCAACAGCATCCCGAAAAGCAAGGACGGCGCCGTCGAAGCTTTGCGGGTGCTGCGCGTCACCCTCGCCCGCGCGGCCCGGGATGTCAGCGCTGGTCGAAAAGTGAGCCATTTCGTGGCCGGGCGGAGTTCAGCGGTCGTTGCAACGGTTTATGGTTCTATCGCCGGTGAAGTCAGTCTAGCCAGGTGCTCTATAGGACTCTGCCAACCCTGGATTTCGCGTGGCCTGCGATTGAGTTCAGCGGCGACCCTGGTGAGGTGTTCGGGGCTGTGGACGCCCAGGTCTGTTCCTTTCGGAAAGTATTGGCGGAGCAGGCTATTGGTGTTCTCGTTTGAGCCGCGCTGCCAGGGGCTCGCGGGGTCACAGAAGTACACCGGGATTAGCGTCTGCCGCGTGAAATCCTGGTGGCAAGCCATTTTCAGTGCCCTGATCCCAAGTCAGGGAACGGCGCAGATGGGCCGGGAGCGGGCTCATCGATTCAGCCAACCGATCGCGCAGATTCTCAGCACCGCGGTTCCCCGCAAGATGCACGAGGATGATAAAGCGCGTGGTCCGTTCGACCAGTGTGGCAATGGCCGAGCGACTGCCCTTTCCAATGATTAAGTCCCCTCCCAATGCCCTGGTACTAATCTGCCGATCACTTCTGCAGGCCTGTCCCGGATCATGACCATGTCCGGGAAGCGCCTGGTCCGGTGCTCCTTCCGGCGGCGTGGCCGGCGACCGGTCCGTCCGCTGCGAAGGGAGACGGCCGGATCCACGGCCAGGTCCAGGCTTCCGCGGCCGTAAAGGGCCTGATAGACGGTCTCAGGCACGATTTGCATCTCCGGTTGTCCCGGGAAGTCAGCGCGCAGACGGTTGCTGATCTGGCGGGGGCTCCAGCGTTGTTTCAGGTGTTCGCGCACAGACTCCCGCAGCTCCGGGTTGCCGGCGATCTTCCCGGTCCGCTGACGACTCCGTCTGCGCTCGGCACTGCGCTGGGCTGTCCGCGGACGGTAGTCGCCAGAGGGTTCATGCAGGTTCCGGCGGATCTCCCTGCTCACGGTCGACGGACTACGCCCGAGCTCCAGGGCAATGGCTCGGATGCTGCGCGGGGCATGCAGGAGGTCCGCGATCGTGATGCGTTCGGACTCGGAGAGAAAGCGGGCGGAGATCACGGCCGGCCTCTGATGGGAGATGGGAGCGTACTCCTTGATGTCTCCGGACTTCAGAATGACCGTGTGGCCGTGCCGCCATCGAGTGCCGGATTACGGCTGATTCCTACGATCCGGCACGCTTCGGAATTGCCCATTCCCTGTTTCATCAGCTGATCATAGTGAGCCCGTGCAGCGTTCTTTGGAGGGGCGCCCCGGGACTTTCTTGGTCTTTTCATCCCTCCCAATTGCAACTCCTAAAGGCTCAGGTGTTGCAACGACCACTGGACGCCAAGCCGTCACAATGGCTCAGTTTTCGACCGTCACCGACACGGGAGCGCCGCAGCGCCCGGATGTCGATCGCCTCCGCGCCGGTTGAACTGCGCGACCAGTTCCGCCACCTGACCCGGATGCAGCTAATCCGCACCTTCGCTGCATGGCGGCCGGACGTGTCAAACGCGACCGATCCCGTCACCGCCTACCGGGTCTCGATGAAGTCCCTGGCCCGCCGCTACCTGGAACTCACCGACGAGATAGCCGACCGACGAACTCATCAACTCCATGGTCGGCTCCCACGCACCCCGCCTCCTGGAACGCGTCGGAGTCGGCATCGAAGTCGCTGGACAGCTCCTCTTGACGGCCGGCGGCATTCGCGATGCTCTGCGGCGTTTCACCTCTGCCCGCGTCCTCTGGAATGACACAACGGCATCGACTCAATCGCTGCGGCGAGCGCCAAGCCAACCGCGCCCTGCATCTCGCGGTCATCCGCCGGATCAGACTTGACCCGAGAACATAGACCCGCATCGCGAAAAAACCGCCGAGGGACAGTTCAAGATGGAGATCGTCCGCTGCCTGAAGCGACACGTCGCCCGCGAGGTCTACTTCATCCGCACCCCGGCCGCCGGCACAGCATCCCCAGCATCAGGGACCACCGAACTGCTGCTTGACACTTAGGAGAGCATCCGGGCTTCCAGTACCAGCACACCTCATGGCGCAAACTCCCGGAGGCGCAGGCGCGGTTCAATCGATGTCCCGCAATGGCACCTGCTACGACTGTCAGTCTATTTCTGCTTAGTCCCGCGAGGATTGGGTAGTGCTGGCTGGCTCGGTCTGACTCTTGCTTACGATTGACCCTCATGGTGTCTTGGCGTTGATCTGTCGATCTTCGGTCGGGCACGCAGTAGCCGCTGCCGCCGGACCGGGCGTGACCTGATAGGAGAGTGGAGCAGACTTTGGCAGCGTCGCCGAGACCAGTCCTGTCCGCCGCCGGCGCCAGCGTAATACCCGCGCCATCCGGCAAGGAGCCAGCAGACTAGGGAACAGATCGAATTTGTCCGCTCTGAGCACGTCGTGATCGGCGTTGATACCCACAAGCACAGCCACGTCGCCGCAGTGATGGACACGATCCGGGTATCCTCGCAACTCTCACGATCGCGACCGATGCAGCTGGGTTCAAGCAACTGCTCGAGTGATCGACGGGCTTTGGAAAAATCCGCGCCTTGGGTATCGAGTGCACCCGTTCCTACGGGATCACCTTGACGCAGATCAAGCTCGCACGCGATTTCGCCTCGTTGAGGCCACGAAGCCTAGACACCCCCGAAGACGCTCTGCCCCACGCCCTTGCGCTCTCTAGCCTGTCGCTGGCAGAACCTGGAAAGCGAGGCGAAAGAGCTGTCAACGATGATCGTGCAGCTCGTGACCCGCACTGCACCGCAACTGCTTGAGCAGTTTGGCATCGGTGCCGACACTGCTCCGGAAATCCCTATCGTAACGGGAGAAAATCTCGAACGACTCCGGGCCGAGGCCGCGTGGTGAAACTCGCCGGGATCAGTCCCATCCCTACCGGGTTAGGGATGACCTACGGGAATCACCGCACCAATCATGGAGGGCACCGGCAGCTCAACGCTGCGACATACCGTGCCCGGGCATTCGCGATGATCCAACGAGTACCGATGCGAGTAGTGCGGGCAGGCCGGACGCGTACCACCTTGTTCCTGCCAGTGGTCCACCCGCAAAGACGGGTAGAGCCCACTCGCGCCCCGGCATGCGGTTGGTTAATACGCTGTAGCTTGTTGGGCCGCAGGCAACTATTGGGGAAAGAAATGGGTCTCTAGATGTATCTAACAGCTGACACTTGGCTTTCGGAATTTCATGTGGCAATCCACCTGGAAGACTCCTCCACGGCGACCAGCACCCCGCCGATTGCGGGAACCTCAATCGAGCCGGCGACGATCCGGGCAGCGTCTTCTGAGACCGGGATCTGTCACCCTTCGTCGCCGGCTTTCATACAAACGGGACACATCGATATCGGGAGGTCGGTTTAGCATGACACCGAACACCAAGCTAAAAACTCACAAGTCACCGCAGGCCAGGGCAGCGCTTCCACCATTGCTCGAGGATTCCCGTGAGTGGCCTGCAGACGGCACTAGAGCGGCTGAAGCGGCAGTCAAGGCGGTCGATCCAACCGTCCTAACCGGCGACCCGAATGGTCAGGATCTCACTTTCACGTTTGACGTGGCGATTGTCGGGCTTGGATACGTCGGCCTGCCGACTGCCCTTGCCATCAACGCCTCCGGGCGGCGAGTCCTGGGACTGGATGTCTCCGAGAACAGGTTGTCAGTGATCCGTTCCCGCCAGGCAGACCTGCTGGATTCGGACAAGATCCGGCTAGACAAGGCGCTGGACGATCCGTCGTTCATGATCAGCACTGACCTTTCCCTACTCGCTCGTGCGGCGGCAGTTGTGGTTTGTGTTCCCACCCCCGTGGATCCCTACCTGGTGCCGGATCTCGGCATTTTGCGGGCTGCTTGCGCATCAGTTGTCGAATTCGCAGTGCCGGGGCAGCTGCTAATGCTGACCTCAACGACCTACGTCGGTTCCACCCGGGATCTTCTGGCAGTGCCTCTGGCGGCCAAAGGCCTAATTCCAGGTCGGGACGTGTTCGTGGCATTCTCGCCTGAGCGCATCAACCCCGGAGTGGATGCCTTCTCGCACGAGGACGTTCCACGGGTGGTGGGCGGCGTAACCCCAGCTTGTGGTGAGGCCGCGGCAGTGCTGCTCCAGGCAAGCACGAAGCTGGTGCACGTGGTGCCGTCGGCAGATGTGGCCGAGATGACCAAACTGGTTGAAAACACTTTTCGGGCAGTGAACATCGCCCTGGCCAACGAGTTCGCGGATATTTGCCACGAACTGGGCATGGAGGTGATGGACGTGATCGATGCGGCCTCAACGAAGCCCTATGGCTTCATGCCGTTCACCCCAGGGCCGGGCGTTGGAGGCCATTGCATTCCATGTGACCCGCATTACCTGCTCTGGCAGCTTCGGAAAGCCAGGGTCACGGCGCCCGTCATTGAGCATGCTATGGCTGGAATTGCCGGGAGGCCCCACCAGGTTGTGGAAAAGGCCAGGCGCATTTTGTCGGACCGGAACCATGGTATTTCCGGTGCCCGTGTCATAGTTCTGGGCGTGGCCTACAAGCCCGACGTCGAAGACCTTCGCGAATCTCCCGCGCTGGAAATCATCGCTGCAATGGTCGCCGACGGAGCTGTCGTGGCTTATCACGATCCGTGGTGCCCCACCGCTCCAGACGGCCAGGGGGGAGTACTGGAATCCTTGGAGGATCCCTCGGCCTGGGAGGCAGATCTGGTGGTACTCCACACGAGGCATTCCTTAATGGACCTCGAATGGCTGCGCGATGCACCCGCTGTCCTCGACACCACCTATCGTCTAGCCCCCGGCAGCAACGTCACCCGCCTGTGAATCCGGCGTTTGTAATGATCCTCAGCAGAAAGTAGGAGCAGTGAAAACAGCAATAACTGGCGGGGCCGGCTTCATCGGGAGCCATCTCGTTGAACATCTTCTCGCAGCCGGAGACAAAGTGACGGTGCTGGATGACCTCTCAACCGGCCGTCTGGAAAATCTTCGGACTGTGATTGGCCACAAGGACTTTCATTTCGTGGAGGGCAGCATACTGGACCGATCGGCGGTGGACAAAGTGGTGGCCGGTGCTGACCGGGTATTCCACCTGGCGGCCGCGGTAGGAGTCAATCTCATCGTGGAGCACCCGCTGGAGAGCCTGCGCACCAACATCCACGGAACAGAAGTGGTACTGGACTCGGTCCTGGAATCCGGCGCCACGCTGCTGCTGGCGTCCACTAGTGAGATCTATGGAAAGAACACTTCGGACAGCCTGTCCGAGGAGTCCGACCGGATCCTCGGGTCGGCTCTCAAATCCCGGTGGACCTACGCCGCGGCGAAGGGCATCGACGAGGCATTCGCGCATGCTTACTGGCGGCAGTTCGGCCTCCCTGTTGCTATTGTCCGGCTATTCAATACTGTTGGTCCCCGGCAGACTGGCCGGTACGGAATGGTGGTACCGCGCCTGGTCAAACAGGCACTGGCCGGCGAACCTTTGACGGTTTACGGTGACGGGCACCAGACGCGCTGCTTCTCCTACGTCGGAGACATCGTCCCTGCCATCACGAGGATCTCGGAGGAGAAGTCGGCCTATGGTAACGCTTACAACCTCGGCGGTAGCTATGAAATCTCCATTCTGACTCTTGCACAGCGGATCGTGGAGCTGCTTGGCAGCGAAAGCCCTATCACCCTTGTGCCCTACGAACAGGCGTATGCGGAGGGTTATGAGGACATGCGGCGCCGAGTGCCGAACAATGGTAAGGCAAGGGATCTCGTGGGCTTCGACCCGAAGACCACCCTCGACCAGATCATCATGAACGTGGCAGCCGACCAGCGGCCGTTGAAAGTACCGGATCCACGCGGGTGGAAAGTAACGATGGCGGCCAACTAGAAGTGGTCAAATCAGATTCCGAGCAGACGTAATATGGGCAGGGTAGGCAGGCTGGCGGCATCGTTGCTTATAGTGGCAGCGACTGCCGTGGCCTGCACTCCCCCCAACAACCCACCTGAGGAGAGATCTCAGGGGAAGTACCCTTGGCACACGAAAATTGTGGCCACAACCTTCTGGGTCGGCGAAGTCTTTGATCCCAATGCAGCGGATGGTAGCCAGGTCTTCTCTACATATGATTCGAGGTGGATGGAGAGCTACGGCGGCTGTGATGGCCAGCTCACGTCCGACGGTTGCGAGACCGAAGCACGTTCGGAATCGAACGGATACGCGCCAAGCAGCGTGAAGCCCAAAGAGAACCCATTCTACCTAGATCTGCCTTATGACGACGTCAACAATGAGGTGGCCTTCCGCGAGAGGGCTTCGGTTATTCCATGGGCAAACGATGAGGGGTACGAGGGCCAGGCCACAAACCGTTCCTTCAGTTACATGAAGAACCGCTGGGTCAAGATCCGCAAGGACGGCAAAGAATGTTACGGCCAGATCCAGGACGCGGGGCCGGGGGAGTATCAGGACAAGGAATACGTCTTCGGGGCGAACGACGCGCGGCCGGTCAATAAGAAGTTCAACGGTGCCGGCATGGATGTTTCGCCCGCTCTCAACGGCTGTCTCGGGTTCAGCGACTTGGATGGAGAAGCGGATAGGGTCGATTGGCAATTCGTGGAGCAGAAGGATGTTCCGCCTGGACCCTGGCTGGACGTGGTCACAACCAGCCAAGTGAAGTAACGGGTGCTTTCGGAAGCAAGGGACGTCAGCGTCAACCTCCTGTTCCTGCAAGGCCGGAACCGAGCAGGTCGGAGAAGCGGGCTGTGCCTTGGTCCACGCCGCTGCAGGTGAAGCTGGCGGTTTCTTCTGACCCGCCGGAACTGCACGGGGTATCCCTGTTGAGCGACCACATGGAGAGACGCTGGATGCCTTGCTCCACCGCGTAGTCCTTCATGCCCCGGGCAGCATCCAGGCCGAACACTTCGCCCGGCTGGTCATTGCGGCCGATCATGGGGGTGAGGCCCATCTTCTTCCAGACTTGTTCCCCGCTTAGATTGATCCCTGCCCGCTGGTAAACGATGCTTAGTTGGTCGTGAGAGGCCCGGGCGGCTGACAATGCCGCCTCAAGCATTCCTTGGGAACTGCTGCGGCTAGCACCATAATTCATGGTCATAATATTGATCCCTGCCAGCTGGACGCCGCCGTCGAGCATCTGCTCGACGGCGGCGATTCCGGCGTCGGTCAGCCCACGGGGCGAAGCCGGGAGGGTTAGCCACACCGCGAGCCTTTTTCCTGATGCGTTGCGGTCTCCTTGGAGAGCCGCCACAGCCTTCGCACGCCGCTCGCCGCCTGCTTCGTCAAGCAGATCGGCGCCCTCCAAGTCAAAGTCGATGAATGCAGGATCATAGCGCTCTACGATGTCCCGGTATGCCGTGCGGAGTTTCGCTTCGTCCTGGCATGCGGTGGCCAGCTCACTGTTCCGGGCGCCGCCGAACGAAACTGAAACGGTTCCGCCGTGCGACCGCAGAATGGAAATCCGCCGGTCCAGGTCCAAAGATCCGCGTGCCTCCTCGATGCCATAGAGTGCGCCCCAGCTGGCTACGCAAGAATCCTGGGGGGATGCGACGAGGAACGACAGCACGACGTCCTTGGTGCCCTGTGTGGCTCCCTCTTCGAAATGGTATTCCGGCGACACTGTGACATCGACGTAACCGGCAAACCACGTGGGTTTGGCGGTCTCTGCCGCCAGGCCGGCGCGCCACGACCAAAATGAGATGACGCAGGCCAAGATTGTCGTTATTGCAAGGACTGCCATTAGCGTTGTTCGGGGACGATGCGGCGGACGCGTTCGGAGAGCGGGCGGCATGCTGGCATCTTGCGGTGCCGCAGAGGCAGGGCCGCTGGCCCCCGGACCGGAACCGATGTTTCGTGCTGTCATCCTGGTCCTGCGCCCCCATCCGCTGTGCTTAACCACCATTTCACCATGGTCCGCCTGTTCGCGGGGGCTCTCGGGCCAGGCAACACGGGTGTCTTACTCAGTGCTTCGGGTTCCGATTCGAGTAGTGGCCGAGTGGCAGCGGGCTTGTGTTTGCGATTCCGGCACCAAAGACGGGTAGGAACCACTCGTGCCGAGGAACACTTCACTTAATAGGCTTTGGGTGTCGGAAAGAAGCAGAGTTCCGGGGGGAGAGTCGGTCTCGAATGGGCATGGACACAACATTGCGGGCAAGAGTCCCCGGCCGGACCTGTGAACAGCAGCTCGATATGCAACCGGCAGCAGGAGCGCCCGGTCTATCGGAATGCATTGCCCGGTTCACTTCCGCATTTTCCGACAACGCTGCCAATAGGCAGCCCTCCCCGGCGCACTTGACCGGGGACCTTGAACGGGGGTCGGTGGCGAACAAGCCTTTGAGACCAAGGCTTCCCCCCAGTCGTCACCGACCCCTTCAGGGGGTCAATCCATGAACAACCGCGGCATGAGGGGGGATCCTCTTTGCGGCCGAATCACACGGAAGTAAGAGGGGATACCTGTCATGAGCAAAAGGCGAGGACAACCGGAAGACCAAGGCGGTCCGCTCGGTTCCGGCTTGACGAGTCAACGCAAGAGGACAACGCTTTGGGCCGTCTCGGGTCTGGCCGTTCTGGCACTCCTGACGGGCTCCGCCGCATTAGTACCCAATGGTGTCTCGCAACTAGCCGACGCCGGCGAACCGGGGCGCGCCAAACCCGTAGACACCAGCCTCGCGCTCACCACTGTCACGCTGACGTTTGATGGCGGAAGAGCAAGCCAACTGACCGCAGCCAAGATCCTCAAGGCCCACGAGCTACGGGGGACCTTTTTCGTTAACTCGGGCTTTATGGGTGCAAAGGATTACATGAGGGTTGAGGATCTCCACGCTTTGGCAGCCGACGCCAACGAGATTGGCGGCCATACTGCAACCCTGGCTGATCTGACCGCACTGGAACCTGACGAGGCGAGACGCCAGGTCTGCGATGACCGGACCAAGCTCACTGACTGGGGCTTCAAAGTCACCTCCTTCTCCTACCCCTTTTCAGCGAAGTCCCCGGAGTCCAAGGCCCTGGTGGCGGACTGCGGGTACAACAGTGCGCGCAGCCTAGGCGATCTCAGAAGCCCCGGCGGCTGCTCGGAGTGCGCCGTGTCAGAAACAGTTGTACCGGCTGACCCCTTCAGCACGCGCTCCACTGCGGAAGTTGGTGCTGCCTGGACTTTGGCAGACTTGCAGCGGTCCGTCACAAATGCGGAGAAAGCAGGAGGGTGGCTGCAGCTTGTGTTTTACGACATTGATGACACCAAGGCTCCCCGGTCTGTGACGCCAGCTATGTTTGCCGAATTTGCGGGGTGGCTGGACTCACGGATGCACCAGGGAACCACGGCGGTCCGCACGGTCCATGAGGTGATTGGGGGAAGTGCAAAATCCAGCGTCGCCGGTCCTCCTCCGCCCACGGCTCCTCCCGGCGTCAACGCCATTAGGAATCCCGGGTTGGAGACTGCCGGAAAATACGGGCTGCCTCAATGCTGGCAGGTGGCGTCCTACGGTGACAACGCCCAGGTCCTGAGCACGCTAACACCCGGCCATAGCGGCGAGATTTCGCGGCGTCTCGATGTCACAGGCTATGTATCGGGGGATGCCAAGCTCCTGCCGGTTCTGGATATGGGCGCCTGCTCTCCAGGAATAATTCCGGGCCACAGGTATTCCTTGAAGGCGATGTATCAGTCCACCGCCCCGACGCAATTCGCACTTTACTACCGCAACACGAGCGGGGTCTGGAGCTTCTGGACAGCCAGCCCGTGGATGCCTGCCAATGGTACTTACCAGCCGGCCGAGTGGACGTCGCCACCAGCTCCTGCAGATGCGGCCGGTATGAGTTTTGGGTTGAACCTGTTCAGCAACGGCCAGCTGGCCACGGACAACTACGAGATGTACGACGTCGGGACGGAGCCTGCCCCGTAGGGTCCGTCCCAGTACCACCCGATCTGCGGCATACCGCGGAATCGACCCCAGGAATCGAGTAGATCCATGAAAACCGAGAGCCCCCAACGCTTCGTCAACCGCCGCGGGCGGTGGGCGGCAAGAACCGTCACGATTCTGAGCGCCATCGCCATGGCCGCGGCAGGCCTCGCTGGCTTGGCAGCGCCGGCGAATGCAGCAGGACCCACAGTTGTCTCGCTGACTTTCGACGACGGCAATGCTGATCAGCTGACTGCCGCGGGGCTGCTCAATAGTTATGGCATGAAAGGTACCTTCTTTGTGCCGTCCGGATTCGTCAACAACCCTGGGTATATGAGCGTTGCTGACCTTCAGGGACTGCAGGCCGCAGGCCACGAGATCGGCGGCCACTCCGTAACGCATCCGGACCTGACCACCCTCCCGGCAGATGAGGCCACGCGACAGGTGTGCAACGACCGTGTCAACCTGACCAACTGGAACCTGCGGGTGACGAGCTTCGCCTACCCGTTCGCGGCCGAGAATGCCACTGCCCAGAGCATCGTCCGCGACTGTGGATACAACAGCGCCCGCGGCTTGGGCGACATCAAGACACGGTTCAGTTGTTCAGGCTGTGCGCTTGCCGAGAACATTCCCCCGGCGAATCCGTATGTCACAGCGGCCCCGGACCAAGTTGACACGTCGTGGCGGCTCGCCGACCTCCAGACCTCGGTTACCCAAGCGGAGCCTGCAGGCGGCTGGGTGCAGCTGACATTCCACCACGTAGCTGCCTCTAGCACGGATCCGCTGAACATCACGCCTACCGTGCTTAATCAGTTCCTCGCCTGGCTGAAAGCCCGCCCGGCCACCACCACGGTCAAGACAGTGGACCAGGTCATCGGTGGAACAGTAAAACCTGCAGTTTCTGGCCCGGCAGTCCCGCCGCAACCCAGCAGCGGCAACCTGGTCAAGAACTCGAGCGTAGAGACGCTGGTCAGTAATGCTCCCCAGTGCTGGCAGCAGGGCGGTTACGGAACGAACACGCCAGCGTTCTCAATCGTCACCCCGGGCCATACCGGCACCAGGGCGGCCCAGCTGAGGGTTACGAAGTATGTCAACGGGGACGCCAAATGGCTGCCGTCACTTGATCTGGGCGGGTGCTCCCCGACGGCGACAGCTGGGCATACTTATAATTTGGGGGCGTGGTATAAGTCCACAACGAACACTCAGTTCGCCCTCTACTACCGGACCGGCCTCGGATCCTGGGTGTATTGGACCTCGAGCCCGTGGTTTGCCCCGGCCACAACCTTTCAGAAGGCCAGCTGGACAACGCCGCCGCTGCCTACCGGCGCCAGCGGTATCAGCTTCGGACTCAACCTCTTCAGCAATGGGACACTGATTACCGACGATTACGAGCTGATCGACACGGCTACGGCCCCGCCTCCGCCACCGCCTGCGGCCGGCACGAACCTCGTACAGAACCCAGGCCTGGAAACGGCGGGCAGCGGAGGGTTCCCGCAGTGCTGGCAGGCGGGCGGTTTCGGCTCCAATACGCCGCGGTTCACCACGGTATCCACGGGAGCACGGTCCGGCACGAAAGCCGAGGAGCTCAACATAACCAACTATGTGAGCGGCGATGCGAAGCTCCTGCCGTCCATGGACGCAGGATCGTGCTCACCGCCCGCCATCGCCGGCAAGACGTACTCACTGCGGGCTTGGTACAGGTCTACTGCGGTGACTCAGTTTGCTATCTATTACCGCAATTCCAGCGGCGCATGGGTTTATTGGACATCAGGACCGTGGCTGCCCGCTTCGGCGACCTACACGCAGGCAAGCTTCACCACTGCGGCATTGCCCGCCGGAGCGACCGCGATCAGCTTCGGTCTCAGCCTGTTCAGCAACGGCACGCTGACAACGGACGACTACGCCATGTACGACACGGTAGGAGCCCCGGCACTGTGATCGCCGTCTATATTGTCCTGGTTCTGGGAGTCAGCACCATATTCTGGTCATTCGTCGGCCTGATGCGTCTGGTCAACGAGCAGTACACGCGGCGCGTGGCACTGGGACCTCCGCTGTCCGGGCGCGCGCTGGGCCTCCTTCGGAGGTGGCCGCTGGCAAACCGGATCGGCTCCAGTGTTCATGGGGCCCACGCGCTGCCGGAGCCGCGGTCGCACCGTGGGCAGCTGCACCGTGCGCACGGAAGGCATCGTGCTCACGGGGAGCGGATCATGCCGGCGGACGTGGCTGTGCTGGTAGCCGCCCACAACGAAGCCTTGGTCATAAGTGAAACCATCCGGGCAGCATCGGTGCTGGTCCCGTTACGGAACATACACGTCATCTCGGACATGTCCTCTGACGACACTGCCGCCATTGCACGCAGGGCGGGGGTCAAGGTGCTGGAACTGGAGCCAAACAGAGGAAAGGCCGGAGCCTTGGCCGAAGGTATTTCATACTTCGATCTTTGCCGAAAATTCAAAGTCGTTATGATGCTCGACGCTGACACCCGCCCCACGCCGGACTACTTGGATACCGGACTGCCGCTGTTCTCGGATGCTTCCGTTGTGGCGGTTGCGGGACGGGCCAAATCGATCATGATGCCCCCCGCCCCGACGGCCTTGGGTCGGTTCCTTGTGGCGTATCGGGAGCGGCTCTACATCGTAGTGCAGCTCTTGCTCAAGTACGGTCAGGCGGCGAGAGGCGCGAACGTTGTTTCCATCGTCCCCGGCTTTGCCAGTATGTACAGGACCAGTGCGCTGGAACAGATCCGGGTGCTGGCCCCAGGACTGGTTATTGAGGACTTCAATATGACATTCGAGGTCCATGCAAAAAAGTTGGGGAGGATCGCGTTCCATCCATCTGCAGCAGTCGCCTACACCCAGGATCCCGACAACCTCCAAGACTACACCCGGCAGGTGCGTCGGTGGATTCTGGGGTTCTGGCAAACGGTTCGGAGGCACCGCATGCAGGCAGGGAAATTCTGGTTCGTGCTGGTTTTCTATATTTTTGAACTCGTTGTCAGCTGCATTTTCTTCGTGTTGCTCATTCCGGTCTTCATGCTGTCGTCGGTGGCGGCCATGCAAGTCCGCGAGTTCGGTCCCAACTCCGACGCCTTTGTGTTTCTCGCGGGGCTCTTGCGGCCTCAGGACCTACTTCTGGGCGTATTCTTGCCGGATTTAGTCCTGACAGTGATCGCCGCCACAGCCCTTCGGCGCCCGGGCATCCTGCTCATGGCACCACTTTTTCCCTTGATGCGAATCCTCGACTCAATTATTTGCCTGATGGTATTGCCCAAGGCGTTTTCTTCCGCTTCGTCGGGAGTGTGGGTCAGTCCGATTCGTCGGATCCAATCCGAGGGGCTCGAGTTGGAAGCGACAGCGGGCGCCGGCGCATCCAGATAAATGGAACAATGCCGCCGGAGACGGAAACGCCCCTCCCGCAGGACACTGTGGTCCTGCGGGAGGGGCGTTCAGGTTTCGGCGTTCAGGATTCTGCGCAGACAAGCGCTGTTGTTACCAGCTGACACCCGACGTGGTTTCGACGTTCAGCCACGGTCCGGCGGGAACATCTGCGCGGTCAACAAACCTCCACGAGACGTGATCGCCGCTACCGTCCAGTTCGGCGAAGCCGAGGCAACCGTTCAGCGCAGGGGAAACATCCATTCCTGCGCCCTGCGTACCGTCGGCGGAGAAATCGGTGTTTGCCGGGCGGGCGTCGGCCGCGCCGAAGACGTAGTTCGCGTCATGGTATTCGGAACCGCTGGAAGGACCGGCATCCTCAATCTGTCCATAGCAGACGTTGCCGTTGGGTCCGGTCATCTGGACCCACCGGTTCTTCATGTACGAATAGCTGCCATCCGCGCAGTGGTCGACACCTGTGGCGGCGTTGTCCGCGGCGGCCCACGGGATGACCTGGCAGCGCTGCTGGAACGCGACGCTGTCGTTGACGTCGTCGTAAGGCAGGTCGAGGTAGAAGGGGTTCTCAAGCGGCGCGGGCTGGTTCTTGGGGAAGTACCCGTTGGAGGCATCGCGTGCTTCCGTGGCGCAAGTGAACGAACTTCCCGAGCCGGAGCTCACGCCGTCGCAGCCGCCGTAGATGCTGCCGGGGCAGCCGGAGGCAGTGGCGGGAGTAGTGCCGGCGTTGATGCCGGTGTGCTTGAAAGCCCACTGGCCGTTGTACGTCGAGCAGACCTGTGAACCGTCTGCAAGGTTGGCGTTGAAGATTTCGCCCACCCAGAAGGTAGTGCTCACGACGTTGGTGTGCAGGGGGTACTTGTTGGCTGCCGGCGCGGCTACGGGCTCAGCTGCGGCTACGGCCACCGGTGCGGGAGCCGCGACGGCAGGTTCGGGTGCGGAAACCGCGGCGGGCGCCGGTTCCTTGACGGGCGACGCAGCCGGTGTCGAACTCGGTGACGGTGTTGCCTTCGGGGTTACCTGCGATGCTTCTGCGCTGGCTGACGAGGGACTGGCGGAGGCCGACGGGCCGGGCGCCGATTGGGCGGCACAGCCTGCGGTCAATACTCCGATGAGGAGAATCAACACGGCCATGATGGGCGTGGTCATGCGTTTCATTTTTTTGGGATACATATCTGTTGGGGACATTAACAGGGTTGGCAGGTACCCAATGAGGGCACGCCAAGCACGGGTCATGACCGCCAGATCGGCGCGGCAGTGGCCGCGCCCAGAATCGATGCTGATAGTGAAATCAGCTGAGCCGCTTACTCCCCAGAAGCAGACAGCGGGACCGTCAAGAGACCCGTAGAGACCGTTAACACCCGCTCCACATTACACGGATGCCTGTGAGTAGCCCGAACGGGCCCGAGAGCAACGGTCCGGCATATTCGAGTAGTCACTACTCACGCCAGCGCGAGCGGTGGCTAGGTAGCGTAGGAGTTGCTAATGCCGGCAGATGGTTGGGGGCGGTCCGGAACTTCACGCTCCGCGGCTAAGGAATCGACGCAACCATGGACGTTAGGGCAGGAAATTCAGCTTTGCCCCCAGTCATTCGTGTGGCCGAACTGCGGGCCGCAATCAATGCCCTCTCCAACTCAGAGAGCTCGGGCGTCATCATTACCGGCGCTGCCGGCTCGGGCCGGACCAGGCTTCTTGCCGCCGCAGCGGAAACGCTCTCCGGACGGCTCACCGTCATTGTCCACAGCGTTCCCCGGTCCTGCCGCCGGATGAAGTTCGGCATCGGCAGTGTGCTGGCGCCGGCGTTGCCTGCGAATTCCAAGGTGTCGCCACTGAACATCGTCCGGGCGTGCCGCGATGCGCTGCGCAGCCAGGACCCGGGGGCTAACGGGATCCTGATGGTCCTGGACAATGTGGACCACCTGGACGGAACGTCCCTCTGGGTTCTCAACCAGCTTCTCGCGGAACCGGACATCAAGATGCTGGCAAGCCACCGCTCGGACCGGCAGTTGCAGATGGAGCTGATGGAGTCGGTGGTGGCCCGGCAGCTGTCCATTGTGGAACTGGAGGACCTGACACCGGACCAGCTCCGTACTTTCCTCGAGCACAGGCTTCCGGCCCGGCCTGACCGCAGCCTGGTGCGCGACGTTCTCGCCGCAGCGGGCGCCAATGCGCTCACTGCGAGCTGGCTGGTGGACGAAGCGTTGGCGGACGGCCGGATTGTGCAGCGCGGGGACAGCTGTGTGATGGTCCGGCCGCCGGACCTGGCGGAAGGACGCCAATTCGACCTGGCCCGACGGCGGATCGAGGCGCTTCCGCCGGACCAGCGCCAGGTGGTTGACTTCCTGGCGGCCGCGGATCCGGCTCCGCTTTCCGTGCTCGCCCGGACCGTGCCGCCGACCGCCCTGGCCGCGTTGGAACGGGGCAACTTCATCCGGCTCCAAATCAGGAGCGACGGCGGGGCCGACGTCACGCTGAACCACGAGGTCGAGGCCACTGCTGCCCGGCATTATCCGGGCGGGGCCGGACCGCTGGACCTCGGCCGTGAAGCGGACCTGCACGGCTGGGGGCTGGGCGTCCCACGGAGAGCGGGGGAGGAACCGCTGTGGGATCTTTTTCGGCGGGTGGAAGCCGCACTGGATGCCGGCACGGCTGTCGCTGACCTGGACCTCCTGGCGGTGGCCACCACCGCCAACAACCTCTATGACAGCGACCGCGCCCAAAAGGCGGCCGAAGCGATCAAGGCACCCGAACTCCAGCTCATGGCGCAGACGGAGGCGGCCCGGGCGCTGTTCCATGCCCACAAGTACGGCCGGAGCGCTGAGGTTCTTCGAGGCCTTGTCGAGAACACCCCGGCTGTGCTGAGCATGGAGTTCGCGCGGGCAGTGGGCCTGCTCCTCCAAGCCCTCATGCCCACGAATCCGGGCCGGGACGCACTTCAGTCCGTACTGGACAGTGCACGGAAGCGGCTGGCCATGGCGGCAACTGCGTCCGTCGGTGATACCGCTGCCGACACTTACCAGAATGCCGTCCAGGATGAGCTGGATGTCCTGCAGCTCTACCTGGAGTCACGGGAGGGAACCTGGCCCAGCCCGGGCGGGGAGCTCTTCCACCGGCTTTGCCCTGCCGGTTTCTGCGACGGCGGCCAGCCGCCGGGTCCGGATGATGCGCCGGGTACCCATGCGGGCATCCTGCTTCTGGCGCTCGCTTCACAGGGGCTGTCCGTGCGGGGGAAGTCCGCTGACGCCGTCGCGCTTTCCACCCGGGCGCTTAACGCCGTGGACCGCCTGCCGCGATGCAGCGTCGATTTCCACTCGACAGTGCTCACCATCCACGCGTCCAACCTGACCCGGTTGGGCGAGGGACCTGACGCCGGGAGTGCGGACAAGCGGCCCGGCCGCAACAAATGGATGAGCTACCCGGGCGGCCCGCTGCAACTTTTCCGGGCCATGATGTTCTGCCGGCAGTCTGCCGGGCACGCCGCTGGGCGAGCGAGCGGCGGCGCGGACGCCGGAACAGCAGGTGACCCTGAGGACCTGCTGGCACTCACCCTGGCCGCGCAGGCAACGGCGGAGTGGCTGACCTGGGACCTGGCGCAGCTGCCAGGCGCCGGGACCGCCGCGGCAGACGAGCGGCAAGCGGACAACCGGCAAGCGGACAATCCGCGAGCGGACAACCGGGCAGGGGACGGCGACGTCGCGGCGAGGCTGGCTGAAACCTACGCATCGGTGGCACGTCCGGCCGTAATGGGCGCCGCAGGTCCACCGCAGCGGGCGCCCCGCAAGCCGGCCATGGCGACGGGTGGCGGCAGGGGCCGCCGGGCACGTGAACTGCTGAACCTCGGAGTCGCAGCAAGGCCGGATGGCGCGGCATTTGAACAATCGACCGACGGGCCGCCGGACTGGCGGTGGTCGAGCGACGGGAACAGCGGACCGGCCGCTGATGCCGCCAAGCTGTCCCAAAGGGAACGCGAAGTGGCCGTACTTGTTGTCACCGGCATGGGGAGTGCGGGCGTAGCGGCGGAACTCGGCATCGCCGTGAACACGGTAAACGCGCATTTGCAGCGGATCTACGGCAAGCTGGGCGTTTCCCGGCGCCAGGAGCTGGCTGAACTCTGGAACAGCCTGGACGGCGCGGGGCGGTGACGGCCCGTGCGGAACCGGCGCCGGGCAATAGTGGGACAATTGAGGAGTAGCACCGCGGATGCAAGCGGTGTGCCTGCCCGTGGCGGCGAGCCGTCGGCAGGTCTTGCCTATCTAGGAGCTCCAGTTTGGTCATGGTATCCACTCCCGCTACCGCAGACACCCAGGTCGCGCTAAGTGATGTCGAAGTCCTGCGTATCCGCAACGACTTCCCCGTCCTGGACCAGGAAGTCAACGGCAGGCCCCTTGTCTACCTGGATTCCGGCGCCACGTCACAGAACCCCCGAAGCGTGCTCGAAGCCGAGCAGGAGTTCTACGAACTGAGGAATGCCGCGGTGCACCGCGGTGCCCACCACCTTGCCGTCCAGGCCACCGACGCCTTCGAGGATGCCCGTGCCACCGTGGCCGGCTTCGTCGGCGTGGCCGACGACGAACTGATCTGGACTGCGAACGCCACCGCCGGGCTCAATCTCCTCGCATACGCCTTCTCGAACGCCAGTGTCGGCACCGTCCGGAGCGAGGCCGGCCGTTTCGCCCTCGGCCCCGGGGACGAGATCGTGGTGACGGAAATGGAACACCACGCGAACCTGATTCCCTGGCAGGAGCTCTGCCGGCGCACCGGTGCCACCTTGAAATTCATCCCCATCGACGACGACGGCGCGTTGCGGCTTGAGGAGGCGGCGCGGCTTATCACCGGGCGCACCAAGGTCCTGGCGTTCACCCATGCGTCAAATGTGCTCGGAACGATCAATCCGGTGGCCGAGCTCGTGCGGCTGGCCCGGGCTGCAGGAGCCCTCGTTGTGCTGGACGCCTGCCAGTCGGCGCCGCACCTGCCCTTGGACTTCAAGGCCCTTGACGTGGACTTCGCTGTTTTCTCCGGCCACAAGATGCTGGCGCCCACGGGGATCGGCGGCGTGTACGGGCGGCGCGAATTGTTGAATGCCATGCCTCCGTTCCTGACCGGGGGCTCCATGATCACGACCGTGACGATGGAAAAGGCCGAGTATCTTCCGGCGCCCCAGCGGTTCGAGGCCGGCACCCAGCCCATCTCGCAGGCTGTGGCGCTCGCAGCAGCCGCCAACTACCTGCGCGAAACCGGCATGGAACGAATCGCCGGCTGGGAAGCCTCCCTCGGCCAGCGGCTGGTCACCGGTCTGAGCGCCATTGACGGAGTCCGGGTCGTGGGACCCGCTCCCGGCGTGGAACGGCTCGGCCTGGCAGCCTTCGATGTGGCCGGCGTGCATGCACACGACGTCGGGCAGTACCTGGACAGCATGGGCATCGCCGTCCGCGTGGGTCACCACTGCGCACAACCGCTCCATCGCAGGCTGGGCCTGACCGCCACCACGCGGGCGAGCACCTATTTGTACAACACGACGGACGAAGTGGACCTGCTGCTCGAGGCTGTGGCCCAGGTCCGGCCCTACTTCGGCGTAGAAGGCACGGGGGCATCCAAATGAGCGCCCTGGACGCGATGTACCAGCAGCTGATCCTGGAGCATGCAAAAACCCGCAGCGGGGCTGACCTGACGGCCGATGAAGCCACGGTGACGCCTGATCAGGCGGGAGTAGGGCAGTGTCACCAGCTCAATCCGGTGTGTGGCGACGAAATTACGCTGCGTCTGGAACTTGAGGCCGCGGGGAACCCGCCGACAGTGAAGGGAATCCACTGGCATGGTGACGGCTGCGCCATCTCAATGGCCTCGGCCTCAATATTGAGCGAATTGTCCGAGGGGGCGTCGCCGGACGAGCTCAGCGAAATGATCGGCCATTTCCGGGAGCTCATGCGTTCGCGGGGCCGGCTGGAGCCTGATGAGGAAATCCTGGGTGATGCGGCGGCCCTGGCCGGAGTGGCAAAGTACCCGGCCAGGGTGAAGTGCGCCATGCTGGCGTGGGTGGCTGCCGAGGACGCGCTGCGGCAGGCCGTAGCCACCAGCCGCTAGGTCTTACCGGACTCCGGATGCTCATCGTCCGCGAGCGTGGAATGGTGCTGGACGTAGTCCTCGATGGCATGCTCGGGGACCCTGTAGGAGCGGCCAAACCGTACGGCGGGGAGGTCGTGCGCCTTGACGAGGCGGTATACGGTCATCCGTGACAGCCGCATGACTTCTGCTACCTCGGAAACGGTCAGGAAACGGGTATTTGAAAAACCTTCAGCGGCCACTTTTCTCAGCTCTCCTGGGACGTAGTTCAATCCTGAGGACGTACTTCAATCCTGAGACAAACGTCGCTGAGCCGATCGCCAATCCTATGGCTACCTTATGGCATGGTGAGCAAGATGTGAAGAGCGCGCCGCAATGGGTATAAAGACAAGTAGTGGCCACTCTAGTGGCGTGGAGGCAGGGCCGGTAACTTCTTTATATGGTTGATATCCAGGACGAAACTGAGTGGCGGCAGACGCAACGCAGGATTCACAGGGCGGAAATTCTCTGCGTTGTAGCACTAGTGGTGCTCACCGCGCTCACGATCGTTGCCGGCTATTCCAACTTTGTCCGGTAATTGCGTAGGGAATGTCGCTCGGAACGGGAAGAAAATAGAACTCCGACAGGTGGGGACCCGCCGGAGTTCTGTGTAATAGTGGCTAGATTCGAATATTAGTGGGGAAATGCGACTATTACCCACGCGATAAGACCCAATAGGGTGATAGCGAAATACAACGACCAGTTTCTGCGGTCTATCTTACGGTGGCTTCCGTGCCAAATCCGTTCCATATCGTTCGCGTCCATGTCTGAAATTTACGGCTTATCACATTCAGATAACAGCGTGTCCGCCACCTCATCTACGCCCCCCTCCTACTCCATTTGCCGCGCCGGGTACTCGAGTGGCCGGCTACCCGACCAATCCGGCGATGCCGATTGCCGCCGTGGCGGCGCCAAGCACCAGTGAGACGGACACCAGGACGACATGGACCGTGAGGAACCTGGTAGCCTTGCCGGCCGAGTCGCGTGATCTCGGATCCTGCATCACACGCTTGAGGAACTGAGGCCAGACCACCAGGGACCAGGCACCGGCAATGACCAGGACCCAGGCCAGGGCAACGGGAAGCTGCACGGGTTAGTGGCTTTCCAGCCAGGCCTGCGCCTGCTGTGACTGGATGTTCAGGGCCTTGCCCACCATGGGCTCCGCAGCATCGGCAATCTTGCCGCCCAGGAACGGAACCGAGGACGTCACATTGCCCTCGAGCTCCACGCGGGTGCTGCCGCCGTCGGCCACCAGCCGCTGCACGGCGCTGACGTCCAGCGGGGCACCTGCGATCTTCAGGCTGATGTTGCTCTGCCGGGAGCCGTCGGCGGCAGGGGCTTCCCAGGTCTCAAGCTGGGTGACGGTCAGGCGCTCGCCCACGAATTTGCGGGCAATTTCCGGCAACCGGGTGGTGGGCAGGGTGCGCACCGAGGTGGTGCTGAAAGCGCCGGCAACATCGCCGTCGACCTTGAACGATTCAAGGGTTCCGCCCACCAGTTCACTGGTGTGGCGCTGGAAGTCTTCATTGGCGAACACAGCCGTTACGCGGTCAACGCTGTGCGGCAGGGTGGTGGAAGCACTCAGTGCCATTGTTCCTCCATGGGGGTTGGGGGTATGGGGCATCGGTTTTTGCCTCCCACATCCTATGCGGTGGACCCTGCGGACTCCGATTCGGCTTCCGCCAGCTTTTGCGCAGCTGCCGTGATGTTGTGTGACATCGCCGGAAAAATGACGCTGTGAAACGGCAGTACGGCGAGCCAGTACAGCTTGCCGCTGAGCCCCTTCGGGAAGAAGATGGCGCGCTGGCGGTACCGGCTGCCCGTGCCTTCCGGTTCCACTGACAGCTCCAGCCACGCACGGCCGGGGGCGCGCATTTCCGCGCGGAGCCGCAGCAGTCGGCCGCGCTCAATCCGCTCTGCGCGCCACCAGTCCACTACTTCGCCCTCGGCTAGCAGGTGGGGGTGCCGGCGGCCGCGGAGCAGCCCGGCGCCGCCGGTCAGCTTGTCCAGCCAGCCGCGGACCTGCCATGCCAGCGGCAGGGAGTACCAGCCGTTGCGGCCCCCGATCCCCTCGATGATGGTCCAGACATACTTGGGGTCCACCGGGCTGGAATAGCTTCGCTCGTCGACATACACCCGGTAGCCGGCCCAGTCCGGGTCGCTCGGCAAGGGATCGGCGTCCGCGCCGGCGCTGGCCCAGGTGGTTTCCACCTGTGCGTCGCGTTCCTTGCCCAGGGCGAGGGACACGGCACGGCGGTAGGGTGTCAGGCCCCCCTCGGGCAGCGGTATGTAGTCGTCAATGTCGTGCTCGCGCGCCACTGCGTCGTGCTGGAGCGATTCGACGAGCGGGAGCGACATGGAGAGGGGGATGGGCGTGGTCAGGGCGACCCACATGCCGGCGAGTTTCGGTGCCGGAATGGGCAGGGCCAGCACCACGCGGTAGGGCAGGCCGGCCTCGGCCGCGTACTCCTTCATCATTCCGGCGTAGGTGAGGACCTGCCGGCACCCGATGTCGAAAGTGCGGTTAATGTGCCCTTCCAGGGACGCCGCGGCAACGAGATAGTAGAGCACGTCCCTGACGGCGATCGCCTCAATCCGGTTCCGCACCCAGCTCGGCGCGGGCATCAGGGGAAGGGTCTCCGAGAGGTGCCGGATCATCTCGAAGGACGCCGAACCGGATCCGATCACCACGCCCGCCTGGAACACGACTGCGTCCACCGGACTCGCGAGGAAGACCTTGCCCACGGCCTCGCGGGAGCGCATGTGGGTTGAGAGTTCCGCCCCTTCCGGGTGCAGGCCGCCGAGGTAGACGATCCTCTCCACCCCGGCGTCTTCCGCCGCCTTCGCGGCGGTCTCCGCCATGGCCTTCTCTTTGGCTTCGAAGCCGGTACCGGTGGCCATTGAGTGGACCAGGTAATAAAGTACGTCGACGCCGTCCAGCGCCTCCCGGAGCATGTCGCCGTCGTCGAGGCTGCCCTGGATGACCTCCACCTTGTCCAGCCACGGAACGCCGGCGATCTTCGCCGGAGTCCGGACCACGACTTTCACGGTGTGTCCGGCCTCAAGGAGACGGGGGACCAGCCGCCCGCCGATATAACCGGTGGCACCGGTGACAAGCACGGTTTTCGGGATGCCGTTCATGTGAATCTCCTTGGAACGAAAGCGGAGTGCGTCGGTGCACAGCCAGCTTAGCAATCCAAGTTTTTCCAAAGGACGCTGACCGATGCTGGGGCCATTCAGTGAACCGGGCGACCACGTTGAGGCGGGAGCCGGTACGAATTCGATGGAGGGAAAAGTCATGGCTAAACATCGCAAGTCCCGAAAGGGGGACGGCATGCCCCATCCTCAGGGCCCGGCGGCCGGCGTGGCCCGCAAGGTCACCGCCGGTGCGCTGGCCCTTCTGATCGGGGCGGGGGTTGTCCCCTCAGTTCTGGCACCAGCGGTTTCCGCGGCTCCGACGGGCCAAGGGTTCACACTCAATGCCGGCGATATGCGGTTCATTCTCAAGCAGATCAAAATCGCCGAAAACAACGCCACCAAAGAGGACGCCCAGGGGGACGACGTTCCCGGCCAGCCGCTCCTGGGCGACGGCCCCAACCAGGTGGCCAGCCCGTTGTTGCCTTACGGACTGCGGACCGTGGACGGTACAGACAACAACCTGGTTGCCGGCCAAAACGGCTACGGTTCCGCCAGCCGTGAGTTCCCCCGGCTGTCTGACCCGGAATGGCGCATGTCGTCCGGCGGTCAGAACTACGAATCCGTTAACGCCAATGTCACCGATAACGGCCCGCGGTTCGTCAGCAACGTCATCGTGGACCAGACCGCCACCAACCCCGCGGCTGTAGCCGCGGCCGGCAAGGCGCACCGCACGGTCAACGACGGCCCCACGGCCGTGCCCTGCGACGGCAACGGACTCCCGGAAAACTGCGTGCCCGAGGGAGAGACCCTCGACATTCCCAACGTCACCACGGACTTCGGCCTCTCACCGCCCTATAACGGCATGTTCGCGCTCTTTGGCCAGTTCTTCGACCACGGCGTGGATTTCACCAAGAAGACCAAGAACTACGTCATGATGCCGCTGTCCCCGGACGACCCGTTGTATGTTCCGGGCGGGCGCACCAACTTCATGCTGCTGAACCGGGCGGAGAACCAACCCGGTCCTGACGGCGTCCTGGGAACGGCGGACGACGAGCAGAACGCCACCAACACGGACTCTCCGTGGGTGGACCAGAGCCAGACGTACTCGTCGCATTCGTCCCACCAGGTGTTCCTGCGCGAATACACCCTGAATGAAAACGGTGATCCAGTGTCCACCGGCGAGCTCATCGAGGGCGAACCCGGCGGCATGGCAACATGGGCCCGCATCAAGGAACAGGCCCGGACCATGCTCGGGCTTGACCTGTCAGACGTTGATGTGGCGGACATTCCCAAGCTGGCCACCGACCAGTACGGACGGTTCCTGCGCGGGCCGAACGGACTCCCGCAGTACGAGACCGCTACCGGGCGGGTTGAAGGAAACCTGGCGGCTCCGGTGGCACCGCCGGCCAACGTGGAACGGATCGGCATCGCCTTCCTGGACGACATCGGCCACAACGCGGCGCCCTTCAACTCCCAGACCGGGGCCCCGCTGCAGCCGGACGACGACGCGGACGTCAACGGCGTCAACGAGCCGCGGCCGGCCGGCAGGTACGACGACGAGATGCTGGACAAGCACTTCGTTGCCGGTGACGGCCGCGTCAACGAGAACATCGGCCTGACGGCAATCCACCAGGTGTTCCACTCCGAGCACAACCGCCTGGTGGGCTACATGGAGGAGCTTCTCACTTCACAGAACCTCGACCTCAACGAATGGAAGCTTCCCAACGGGCAGTGGAACGGTGAACGGCTGTTCCAGGCGGCACGCTATGTGACCGAGATGGAGTACCAGCACATCGTGTTCGAGGACTTTGCCCGCAAGATCCAGCCAGGGATCAACGGTTTTAACGTCTTCACGCAGTCGGACACCGGCATCGACCCCGCGATCCACGCGGAGTTTGCCCACGCCACCTACCGGTTCGGCCACTCGATGCTCACCGAAACAGTGGACCGCAAGCTCAACGACGGCACGGATATCGGGATGCCGCTGCTGGACGCGTTCCTCAACCCGCCGGCCTACTACGAGAGCACTGCGGGTACCCTCAATCCCAAGCAGGCGGCCGGCGCCATCGCCATGGGCATGACGGACCAGGTTGGTGCGGAACTCGATGAATTCGTGACCGACACCCTGCGGAACAACGTCCTCGGCCTGCCCCTGGACCTTGCATCGCTGAACCTTGCCCGCGGCCGGGATACGGGCATCCCGTCCCTGAACAACTTCCGCACCCAGCTGTACGCCAGCACCGGCGAGTCCTCGCTGAAGCCCTACACTAGCTGGGTGGATTTCGGCCAAAACCTGAAGCACCCGGATTCCGTGGTCAACTTCATGGCTGCTTACGGCACGCATCAGACCATCAAGGCAGCAGTGTCCATCACGGACAAGCGCGCAGCGGCCCAGCGGCTGTTCGACATGGACACCGCTGACCCTGCCACTCCCGCGGACTCCTACGACTTCGTCAACAGCGCCGGAGCCTGGGCATCGCAGCCCAGCGGCCTGAACAACGTGGACCTGTGGGTGGGCGGCCTCGCGGAGCGCCAGAACCTCTTCGGCGGGCTCCTGGGCTCCACGTTCAACTACATCTTTGAACGTCAGATGACGGACCTGCAGGACGGGGACCGGCTGTACTACCTGTCGCGCACCTCGGGACTGAACCTCCGCACGCAGCTGGAAGGCAACTCGCTGGCAGAGCTGATCATGCGCAACACGGATGCGGAAGCCCTCAAGGCGGACGTCTTCGGCGTGGCGGACTGCGAGTTCGAGCTCGGCCGCATCACCGCCGGCACCGGAAACTCTCTGGCTGACGACCCGGCTTCCGCCTGCGACGAATCCGCCCTCCTCATGAGGATGTCGGACGGCACCATCCGGTACCGCGTCAGCAACACTGTGGACCGTCCGGGCCTCAACGCCCAGTCCACCTTCAACGGCACCGCGCTCGGTGACCGGATCTGGGGCGGCATCGACAACGATACGTTCTGGGGCAACGACGGCCAGGACATCATCGAAGGCAACGACGGTGCCGACACTGTTCTTGGCGGTGACGGAAACGACCGGATCACGGACTCGCACGGCGATGACGTCCTGAAGGGCGGAAACGGAAACGACGCCATCGACGCCGGCCCGGGCCTGGACATCATCATGTCCGGAGATGGCGACGACTTCTCCAACGGCGGCCTCAACGGCAACGAGACGTTCGCCGGCGAAGGCAACGACCTGGTCCTTTCCGGCGACGGACCGGACACGGTGTTCGGCGGCGGCGGCGATGACTGGCAGGAAGGCGGCAACTCCAACGACCTGCTGCAGGGCGACAGCGGCGCACCGTTCTTCGACGACATCAACGCTCCGGGCCATGACGTCCTGACCGGCGGTTCCGGCGAAGACGACTACGACGCCGAAGGCGGCGACGACGTGATGGTCGCCGGCCCCGGCATCGAACGCAACCACGGAGTGTTCGGCTTCGACTGGGTCACGCACGCACGCTCGGTCGAACCGGCCGATTCGGACATGCGCCAGATCATCGTCGACGGACCGAACGCCCTCAAGGACCGTTTCCTCCTGGTCGAGGCCCTCTCGGGCTGGGACAAGGACGACGTGCTCCGCGGCGACGACGAGGTGCCGTCCGTGCCCAACACCGAAGTCAACGTCGAAGGCCTGAGCAACGAACTGGATGCAGCCGGTATTGCCCGGATCAACGGGCTGGCCAGCCTGCTGCCCGCGGGCGCCACCACTTTCGGAGCCGGCAACATCATCATTGGCGGCTCCGGCAGCGACCAGATCTGGGGCAACGGCGCCGATGACATCATCGACGGCGACAAATGGCTCAACGTCCGGCTCAGCGTCCTCGACGGACCGGGCGGCTCCGAGATCAGGACGGCCACGTCGCTGACCGAACTCCAGGCGGACATCATGGCCGGGTCCATCGACCCCGGCAACGTGAAGATCGTTCGGGAAATCCTCGCCAGCCCGGGCGAGGCCGACATCGACACGGCAGTGTTCTCCGGCGCCCGGAATGAGTACCAGATCAGCACCGTCGGGGGAGTCACCACCGTGGCCCACACCGGCGGAACCGGCGCCGACGGCACAGACCGGATCACCAACGTTGAACAGTTGCGGTTCACCGACCAGACCGTGAACCTCGTTCCGGCTGTCATCCAGGCTCCGGCCGCTCCGCTGATCGGAACGGCCGTGGCGGGAGACACCTCGGCGACGGTGGCTTTCACGGCACCGGCAGGCGGGTTCCCCGCTGACTCGTTCAGCATTGTGGTGCGCACCGGCACCACCGTGGTCAGGACCATCGACGGAGTTCCCGGCAGCGCCACCAGCCATCAGGTCACCGGACTGAGCAACGGTACGGCGTACAACTTCCAGGTCCGGGCGGTCAACTCAGCCGGCGAAAGCCCGTTGTCGGCGGCATCCAACGAAGTGACACCAAAGGTGGTCCTCACCGGGCCGGCCGCACTGGCTACGCCTGCGATCGCCGCAGTGGCAGCAAATACACCAAAGCTTGGCTCCGCCGTCGGACCCGTAACCTGCGGGTTGAAGAACAATGGTTGCTACCAGAGCTTCCAGGGCGGGGATGTGCACTGGACGTCTTCGACCGGGGCGCAGGCCACGTACGGCGCCATCCGTGTCCGGTGGGGGAGCCTTGGCTTTGAGAACGGGAAGCTTGGCTACCCGGTCTCGGGTGAGGTGTGCGGGTTGAAGAACAATGGTTGCTACCAGAGCTTCCAGGGCGGGGATGTGCACTGGACGTCTTCGACCGGGGCGCAGGCCACGTACGGCGCCATCCGTGTCCGGTGGGGGAGCCTTGGCTTTGAGAACGGGAAGCTTGGCTACCCGGTCTCGGGTGAGGTGTGCGGGTTGAAGAACAATGGTTGCTACCAGAGCTTCCAGGGCGGGGATGTGCACTGGACGTCTTCGACCGGGGCGCAGGCCACGTACGGCGCCATCCGTGTCCGGTGGGGGAGCCTTGGCTTTGAGAACGGGAAGCTTGGCTACCCGGTCTCGGGTGAGGTGTGCGGGTTGAAGAACAATGGTTGCTACCAGAGCTTCCAGGGCGGGGATGTGCACTGGACGTCTTTGACCGGGGCGCAGGCCACGTACGGCGCCATCCGTGTCCGGTGGGGGAGCCTTGGCTTTGAGAACGGGAAGCTTGGCTACCCGGTCTCGGGTGAGGTGTGTGGCCAGCCCGACGGCGGCTGCTTCCAGCGATTCCAGGGCGGGACTATCAACTACTCGCTAACGCGGGGTACGTATCTCTGATCGTGTTTCGCCCGGCTAAGGCAGGTCCCGGACATTCCGGGGCCTGCCTTTCCATTTGTCCACTTCTGCCATTTTCGCGCGGTTACCGACCACCTGTCACTTTGATTTACAGGACTACTTGCCAAGTGCATCCAGTACCTAGCCGACACATACTGCCCTACCTGAGGGCAACGCAATAGGTACCTGTCTTTTCCGCTCCCGAAAAGACAGGTATGTGAATGTCTTGGAGGCCTTTCTTAGCCGTGGCACGGTGGATTTGGAAAGCCGGACCGGGAGCATCGCACCGCTGCCTGGTCCTCGCGGAAGACGCGTAGTTAGCGTTTACCTGGGGAAAATGGAGAACATCGTGGGGACAACTCCTGAATTATCAACGTCAATATCTGTCCGATTGTTCGGAATGTTTGAAATCCGGCGCAACGGGGCACTGCTGGCGGCGTCTGACTTAGGCGGATGCAAACCGCGGCATATTCTGGAAGTACTGTTGCTGAATTTAGGCAGCCCACTATCCAAAAGCCGGATCCTGGAAATCCTGTGGGGCTCCAGCGCCGGCGGCGGAACGACTGCAACGCTGGAGAGCTACGTGTGCGGAATCCGGCGGGTGATCCAGCCGGGCAACACCAAGACGGGTCCGCTCCGCACGGCCAACGGCGGATATGTCCTGGATCCGGCGCTGGTGGACCTGGACCTGTGGACGTTCCGCCGGCTGGTGCGGGACGCCGGCCAGGCAGCTCCCCGGGACGCGTATGCCATGCTGACGGAGGCCCTGCAGCTATCCGCCGATCCGCTGCTCGGGTCAGAGCTGGCCTGCGACTGGGCCGATGAAGCCAGGACCCGGCTCAGCGCCGAACGGGTGGCCGCGCAGGTCCTGGCCGCAGAAACAGCAGTCCTGCTTAACCGGCCCGCGGAGTCCGTCTTCTGGGCGCAGTCGGCGGTGGCATCCGACCCCCTCAACGAACGGGCCTGGACCGTGCTGGTGACGGCCTACGAACTATCCGGGCTTCCGGCCGAGGGCCTGTCTGCGTATGCCCGGTGCCGAAGGATATTCGACCGGGACCTGGGCTGCGCGCCGGGTCCGGCCCTGCAGGCCGCGCACCTGCGGCTCCTGCGCCGGCACGCCGAGGCGGATGTGGAGCTGACAGAAGCCCTGGCTGCCCTGCTGTACCTGGGCGAGTCAATGAAGGGAACCCGCCGCGGACAGGAGACCGGCGCTGATCCCGTGTCCACCCGGGAGAACGCCGGACACATCCTTGATTCCTTTCTGCAGCGCGCCCGGGCCGCGGTCTGACGCCGGTCCGCACAACCATCTGCAGCGCGCCCGGGCCGCGGTCTGACGCCGGTCCGCACAACCAGTCGCACGCAGGCTCCGCGGTCGCGGTAGGCTGGGAAGACCCGGGATTCTCGCGAATTTCGGGTTTTCGTGTTGCCTGCTTTCCCGTGATCATTTCAGGAGCTTCTGCCATGAGCCTCACCGGCCCGTCACTCACAGGCCTTCGCCGCGCGCTCGCCGGAGACACAACGTTTGCCCGCGTGCAGGCTGAAGCGTCCCGGAGTTTTGGACCCCGCAGCGAGGATTATCAGATCAGCGCACCTGCCGGGCTTCGTGCGGCGCTGCTGGCGGAGATGTCCGACGGCCTCACAGCGCTGCACGCCGGCGCCGGCGCGTCGCCCGAGGCAGGCAACAACGACGGCGGGGCACCCCTGGTGCTGGCCGTCACCGCCACCGGCCGCGAAGCGGAGGACCTCACCGCGGCGCTGCGGGCATTCCTGCCGGCCGGTTCCGTGGCCGAATTCCCCAGCTGGGAGACACTCCCGCACGAACGGTTGTCCCCGCGTTCGGACACTGTTGGCCGCCGCCTGTCCGTGCTCCGCCGGCTGGCCCACCCGGGGACGGCCTCCGGAGGGCCGCTCCGCGTGGTGGTGGCGCCTGTGCGCGCCGTGGTCCAGCCGATCGTGGCGGGCCTGGGCGATCTCAAGCCCGTCACGCTGAAGGTGGGCCAGGACGCCCCGTTTACCGACGTGGTGCGCAGCCTCTCCGACGCCGCTTACGCCCGTGTGGACATGGTGACGCACCGCGGCGAGTTCGCGGTCCGCGGCGGCATCCTGGACGTGTTCCCGCCCACCGAGGACCACCCCATCCGGGTGGAGTTCTTCGGTGACGAGGTGGACCAGATGCGCTGGTTTGCCGTGGCGGACCAGCGTTCCCTCTCGTCTCCGGGCCTGCACCACCCCACCGAACTGCATGCCCCGCCGTGCCGCGAGATCCTGATCACCCCCTCCGTGATGTCCAGGGCGGCTACGCTCAAAACCCAGCTGCCCGCCGCTGCCGACATGCTCGAAAAGATCGCCGGCGGCATCGCGGTGGAAGGCATGGAGTCCCTGGCGCCCGTGCTGGTGGACGCCATGGTTCCCTTTGTGGAGCAACTTCCTGGCGGTTCCATCTCGGTGGTGATCGAGCCGGAAAAGGTCCGCACCCGCGCCCACGACCTCGCAGCCACGAACGAGGAATTCCTCGAGGCCGCGTGGTCCACTGCCTCGGACGGCGGCACGGCGCCTCTTGACCTGAGCTCCGCTGCCTCAGCCGCCCTCCACTCCGCCAGCTTCCGCTCCCTGACGGAGACGCGCACTTCGGCCCTCGGCCAGGAGGTCTCGTGGTGGTCCATCACCTCGCTGGCCACCGACGAAGAGCTGACGCCGGACATCAACGTGCTCAACCTGCACGCCCGGGAGCCCCGCGGCTACCAGGGCGACGTGGCGGAAATGATGGAGTTCATCGGTTCGCACGTACAGGACCAGTGGCGCATTGTGGTGGCCACTGAGGGCCCCGGCCCGGCCCAGCGCCTGGCCGAGCTGTTCCATGACGCGGACATTCCCTGTGCCCGGGTTGACTCGCTGGACAACGAGCCCCAGCCCGGCATCATCGAGGTGACCACTGCCGCCGTCGGACGCGGTTTTGTCCTGGACGGGCTGAAACTGGGCCTGCTGACGGAAGCGGACCTGCTGGGACGCACGTCCGCGGGTTCCACGAAGGACATGCGGCGCATGCCCTCCAAGCGGCGGAACGCCGTGGACCCGCTGCAGCTGGTGGCGGGCGACCACGTAGTCCACGAGCAGCACGGCATCGGCCGCTTCGTGGAGCTGATCCAGCGCAAGGTGGCGGGAGGCGGAGATGGCGTCCGCGAGTACCTCGTCCTGGAATACGCCCCGTCCAAGCGCGGCGCTCCCGGCGACAGGCTCTTTGTGCCCACGGACCAGCTGGACCAGGTCACCCGCTACGTTGGCGGCGACACTCCTGCGCTCAGCAAGATGGGCGGCTCGGACTGGGCCAGCACCAAGTCCAAGGCGCGCAAGGCAGTCAAGGAGATCGCCGGCGAACTCATCCGGCTGTATTCGGCCCGGATGGCCTCCAAGGGCTTTGCCTTCGGCCCCGACACGCCGTGGCAGCGCGAGCTGGAAGAGGCGTTCCCCTACGTGGAAACCCCGGACCAGCTGACCACCATCAACGAGGTCAAGGCGGACATGGAACGCGAGATTCCCATGGACCGGCTGGTGTCCGGCGACGTGGGCTACGGCAAGACCGAAATCGCCGTCCGAGCCGCCTTCAAGGCCGTCCAGGATGGCAAGCAGGTTGCCGTGCTGGTGCCCACCACCCTGCTGGCCCAGCAGCACTACGAGACCTTCACGGAACGGTTCTCCGGTTTCCCGCTGCGGGTGAAGCCGCTGTCCCGCTTCCAGGCATCAAAGGAGGCCAAGGAGACCGCGGAAGGCGTCAAGAACGGTTCCGTTGACGTGGTGATCGGCACGCACCGGCTCCTGTCCAAGGACTTTGCGTTCAAGGACCTGGGCCTGGTGATCGTGGACGAGGAACAGCGCTTCGGCGTGGAACACAAGGAAGCGCTGAAGAAAATGCGCACCAACGTGGACGTCCTGGCCATGAGCGCCACGCCAATCCCGCGCACCCTGGAGATGTCGCTGACCGGCATCCGTGAAACGTCCACCCTGGCCACCCCGCCGGAAGAGCGCCACCCGGTGCTGACCTATGTGGGACCGTATACGGACAAGCAGACGTCCGCCGCCATCCGGCGCGAACTGATGCGCGAGGGCCAGGTGTTCTTCGTGCACAACCGGGTGTCATCCATCGAACGGACCGCCGCCAAGATCCGTGAACTGGTCCCCGAGGCCCGGGTGGAGGTGGCCCACGGCCAGATGTCCGAGAGCCGCCTCGAGCAGATCATCGTGGACTTCTGGGAGAAGCGCTTCGACGTGCTGGTGTGCACCACCATCATCGAAACCGGCCTGGACATCTCCAACGCCAACACCTTGATCGTGGACGGTGCGGACAAGTACGGCCTCTCCCAGCTGCACCAGCTGCGCGGACGCGTGGGCCGCGGCCGCGAGCGCGCTTACGCGTACTTCCTCTACCCTTCGGAGAAGCCGCTGGGCGAGGTGGCGCTGGAACGGCTCAAAGCTGTGGCAGCGCATAACGAGCTTGGCGCCGGCATGCAGCTGGCCATGAAGGACCTCGAAATCCGCGGCGCGGGCAACCTGCTGGGCGGCGAACAGTCCGGCCACATCCAGGGCGTGGGCTTCGACCTCTACATCCGCCTGGTGGGCGAAGCCGTGGCGGACTTCCGCGGCGAGGCCGAAGAGAAGGCCGCGGAAATGAAAATCGAGCTCCCCGTGAACGCCCACCTGCCGCACGATTACGTGCCGGGCGAACGACTGCGTCTCGAGGCGTACAGAAAGCTGGCCTCCGCGCTCACGAACGTAGCCATCGACGAAGTCCTGGCCGAACTGGTGGACCGCTATGGCGAACCGCCGCTGCCCGCCCAGAACCTGATCGCCGTCGCTCGTTTCAGGGTGGGAGCCCGCGAAGCCGGGCTATCCGACGTCGCCCTGCAGGGAAACTTCATCAAGTTCTCCCCGGCGCAGCTGCCCGAATCGAAGACCATGCGGCTTGCCCGGATGTACCCGGGCTCGCAGTCCAAGCCCGCCCTGGACGCGGTGCTGATCCCCAAGCCCAAGACGGCCCGGATCGGCGGCCGCGACCTCCAGGACGCCGAGATCCTGGAGTGGGCCAACGGCGTCATCCGGAACATCTTCTCCGACGCCCCGCTCACAGTCGGTTAGCCGCATGATGGGAGGACACCACGCCGCGTCGGGAGCCGCGGCGTGGGTAGCCATTGCCTCGACGGGGCCATACACCCTGGGCTGGTACCCGCTGGACGCCACCGGGATCCTGATCGGCGGCATGGCGACGGCGGGAACCGCTCTGGTGTGCGACTGGGACCACCGCCACAGCACCGTGGCCAATTCACTGCCGCCGCTGTCCAACGTAATCGCGGTGGGGATCGAAAATGCCAGCGGCGGCCACCGGCAGGGGACGCACTCGGTGCTCGGGGCCGCCTTCTTCGTGCTGCTGGCCACCATTGCCGGGCAGCTACAGCTGCACACTGACTGGGGCCTGCTGTCAGTGGGTGCCGGCCTGCTGTGCATGTTCATGATCAATATCGCCGCCAAGGCCCTGAAGCTCTTCCCCAAGTCAGGCTTCATCAGCAACTGGCTCTTCGCCCTGACCATGGCCGGGCTGGTCACCTGGTTCGCGCCGGACCAATGGACCTGGCTTCCCGTCTCGATGCTCACCGGGGTGGTGGTGCACATCGTCGGCGACATGATCACCACCGGGGGAGTGCCCCTGCTCTGGCCGATCGTGATCAAGCCGCCCCGGTTCCTGCGGAAGCTCCCGGTGCTCAACGACGTGTGGAAAGCCAACGGCGCGTTCTCCATCCCGCTGCTGGGGCGGGCCGGCTCCCGGCGCGAGTGGCTGGTGCTGATTCCCGTCAGCGCCTACGCCATGGTGGGGATGTGCGTGGCGGCCTGGGCGCTGGCCAAGGCCCATTTCCCGGCAGCCCTTGCACTGGGAAGCACCCTGGTCAACAGCCTGTTCGGCGCGGCCGGTTAAACAGCTGTGGCCCCCGGAATCCGGGGGCCCCAGCTGTTTAACGTGGAAGTCTTAGTTCTCGCCGGCCGAATCCGAGCGGCCCAGGAGGGTCTGCGGGATCCAGAACGCTGCGGCGAAGAGGACCAGGCAGACGGCCATCGGCCACGGGTTGCCCAG
The DNA here is from genome assembly GCF_017832975.1 of Arthrobacter sp. PvP023. Classification (NCBI taxonomy): domain Bacteria; kingdom Bacillati; phylum Actinomycetota; class Actinomycetes; order Micrococcales; family Micrococcaceae; genus Arthrobacter; species Arthrobacter sp. PvP023. The sequence continues at coordinate 3,620,355 of NZ_JAFIBI010000001.1, read as the reverse complement.
CGTCAGGAAGGACAGCGAGTAGATGGAGCCGAGGAACAGGGCCATCATGACCACGAAAACGGCGATGCTTCCGGCAAGGCTGTTCTCGTTCTGAGGGGTCTTGGGGCTATCAACGGTCTTGGACATTCATTCCTCCTCGGCCCCGCAGGGCTCAAAACGCCCCGAAGGGCTCAAAAACTGTGGCGCTTCCGCATCCGGTCAGTACGCGGACGAACCCTGTTCGCCCTTGACGATCGCAATTCCGGAGCTGGCGCCAATACGTGTTGCACCTGCAGCAATCATAGCCTGAGCGTCGGCCAGCGAACGCACGCCGCCGGAGGCCTTGACGCCAACATCCGGGCCCACCGTGCGGCGCATCAGGGCCACGTCCTCCACCGTGGCGCCGCCGCCGTTGAAGCCCGTGGACGTCTTGACGAAGTCCGCGCCTGCTTCCACTGCCGCTTCGCAAGCCAGGACTTTCTGGGAATCACTGAGCAGCGCAGTCTCGATGATCACCTTCAAGATGGCGTCGCTGCCGTGCACGGCCTCGGCGACGGCCCGGATGTCATCAACCAGCGCGCCTTTGTCATCTGCGCGGGCGGCCGCAATGTTGATCACCATGTCCACCTCGTCGGCGCCGTCCAGCACAGCGCCGCGGGCTTCGAAGGCCTTGACATCGGTGGGGGTGGCACCGAGGGGGAAGCCGACCACCGAACAGGTCAGGACGCCCGAACCCTTGAGCGCGTTGGTAACGGTCTTCACCCACACCGGGTTCACGCAGACGGATTTGAAGCGGTACTCGGCGGCCTCGGAACAGACCTTGAGGATCTCCGCTTCGCTGGCCTCAGGCTTCAGCAGCGTGTGGTCGATGAAGGAGGCGATTTCTCCGGGTGCGGTGGCCCCGGGCGCCGTGACGCCGGCGGTGGTTTCAGGCATGCCGGCCGCGGTGGCTTCGTTGCTCATGGTGGTCCTTCCTGGTGGGCCTGCCGGGCCTTGTGGGCAACAGGCGCCGTGTTCTACTTGGCTTCTCAGGTGACCATCTTGCCACAACGGGGCTAAGCCGCAGCGGGCACAGGTTCCTGCAGCGTGGCCTGCATGAGCTGGGCTGCGCAGACGCCCGCCGCGGAGCCTGACGCCACGAGCAGGCCCAGGCGGACGCCGTCGAACGAGGCGGCGTCGCCGATGGCCCAGATCCCCGGAACGGACGTCCGGAAGTCCTGGCCGATCACGATCCCGCCGTTGGCGGCCGTCTGAAGGCCTGCGCTCGCCGCCAGGCCATCCCTGGCCACCCGCTCCTCGGCGAGGACCACCAGGTCGCCGTTCATGCTGCTGCCGTCCTCGAACACAATCCCGGCGGCGGGGAGTGCCGAACCCGCCAGTGTCGGGACCACCGTAGCCGGCCGGAGCGTGGTGCGGATAGGCCTGACGCCGCGGGCCCGTAGCACCGCTTCGGCCTGTCCCGCCTCGGGGCCCGTCCCCACCAGGATCCCCAGCGGCCTGCGCCCGAGCACACGGGTGACTTCCTTGACGGCGTCGCCAATACGGGCGGCGTCGTCAATGGTGGAGTAGCTGAGGCACCGGCCGGCGCCGTCCACGGGAGCCAGGGCCGGGGCGGAGCCGGTGGCAATCACCAGCTGGTCGTAGCTGAACTCCATGCCGTCCGCGGTGGCCACCGTGCGGTTGGCCGCATCAATGAAGCTGGCCGGCTGCCCGAAACGGACGGAAACCTGCGGAAGGGCTGCCAGCTCCAGAAGCTCGGTCGGGGCGTCGTCGCGGTTGCTGAGCACCGTGACGGTGCCTGCGAAACGGGACCTCTCCAGCTGGCCCACCAGGGCTCGGGCAGCGGGTCCGGCGCCGGCAATGACCACGCGCGGTGCCGGGGATGACCCCCGGAACGTGGCGGAGGAGGAGATGGACGGTGCCGGAGCGGACATGTGAAGGCCCTTTCGCTGGTGAGGCCGTTGTCAGGCCCGGGTTGCTGATGGGAATCAGCCTAGGCGTACGGTTTTTCCGGGGTGTTTCCCGGTTGTTGCCGGAATGTCCCTGCTCGTTCCACGATGTTTACCAGCCGGCAACAAATGTGTCCTTCGGTGTGTTCCGGCTCACAATCAGGGCCCTGCCCCGTCCTTCATTGGTCAGCCATAGCGGCGGAATGCCTCCCGGAGGCCTCCGGCCACGACTTTGGCGACGACGCCGGCGCGTTCTCCGGGACCGTGGACACCAGCTGGTTCCACCGAAGCGATCAGGGCTGCCGCGTCCGCCAGCCCCATGGTGACCGGGGCATCCAGCAGCGATCCCACCGTGAGACGGGCCTGCCTGGTGTCCTCCCAGGCGTCCGGTCCGGGATCGTCGTGGAAGACCCTGGCCAGGGACAGCCGGTGCCAGGCGCCGCCCGCATGGACGGACGCCCGGTAGGTCACCGACTCGCCGCGGACGTCCACCCGTCCGCCCGCCAGGAACACCCTGGAACCGAACGGCGCGTGGTCGAGGAAACCCGTGAGCCCGGCCGCTGCGCCTGAACCGTCCAGGGGCAGGGTCACCGTAACCGTCAGCCGGACGTCCTGGCCTCCGGCGTCGCCGCTTCCCTGTCCGGCAAACCGCTCGGTGAAGCGGATGCCGGCGGGCGGTTCCGCCATCGCAGTGCAGGAAGCGTCCTTGGGCAGGCCTTCGGCGGTCATGTCCTTGAAATAGTTGCGGGCGTCCCGGTACCCCATGGCGATCAGCGTGTCCGCATCGATGCGGTTCAGGTAGAACTCCGGGTCCAGCGGCAGGGGATTCTCCGGCCTGACCACGTGGAGGACGAAGTCCCGTCCGGCCGCTCCCGCAGCCTCGAAGTCTGCCAGCAACGCGCCCATGGCGCTCATCTCGATCATGTGCACGTACTGCTCCAGCGGACCGTCGCCCCAGTACCCGGTGTTGCCGATGCACCAGACCAGCCACACCTCGTCCGCCCCGCGGCGGAGGGCTTCGGCAACGTTGGCGTCACGGATCCAGACCGCATCCGTCCAGACTTTCCCCTCACGCCGCAGCGGAGTGAGGAAAATGGGCAAGGACATTCCCGCCGCCATCAGTTCGGGATCCACGTCACGGGCGTCGATGGCGTGACAGCGCTTTTCGGTGAACTCCACCACGTTGAAGGTGCCCTCGACGGCGCCCGGCAGGGCGGCGCGGCGACGGATCTCGCCGGCGTCGATCCCGAGGGCCGGGAACACCTTGCCGAGCAGGCCGTCGGCGTCGCCGATGGCGGGCAGTGACCACGGGCCCTTGACGTAGTCGCCCAGGGGCAGCGCCGAGCCGAAGTCCTTGACGTTCACGCCGGACCAGTTCCTGCACATGTCCTCTGGCGACACCCCGGACAGCAGCATGCCCGCAGTCAGGATGCCGCCGGAGGTCCCGTCCACGTGGTCAAAGTGCAGCCCCTCTTCCGCCAGCGCGCGCACCACTCCGGCCTGCCATGCCACGCGCATGCCGCCCCCCGCCAGGACCAGCGAGCGCTTCACGGTCGTTCCCCCGAACCGGGGCCGTAGCCCCCGCCAGCCCCTCGCAGATAGACCAGGCGGCGCAGGTAGATCAGGCAGAGTGCCGCCGTCGCAAGGTCGAACGCGGCCACGGCCAGCGCCACGGGCGCGAAGACGCCGTTGAGGACCCCGACCGCGACGGCGGCGCATGCCCCCGCCTTCTGCACGCCGGACCACAGCAGTACTTCGGCCGCCGGCTGCGGTCGCAGCAGCGTGTGGAGCAGAAGTCCGCCGACCACCACCATGAACATCCCCACGGTGGCGAACAGCTGGCGGGCCGCCGTCGTCGGCTCCGCGCCCAGCAGCTCCAGGACGGCGCCGCCGAACGGGATCTGCACCGCACCGGAAAAGACGGTGACGACGGCGATCGCGGCCAGGACGGCACGCAGCGGATCGGCCGCGATCCAGGCGCCGATGCCGGGAAAGGCCGCCCCGGACGGGCCTACCGCCCCGCTCATGCTCTGCCCCGCGGATGCTGCGCCCTGCTCATGCGAACGCCTCCCACAACCGGCCCCGGTCCACCAGCAGCCAGACGATGGCCAGCCAGGTGAGCGTGGAAACGTAGAAGCGGATGTCGTTCAGCAGCATCCACCGGCGCAGCAGGGAACGCAGTTCGGCGTCGTCAACAAAGTCTCCGCCCCGGATCCTGATGTTGACGGGAATGATCATGGCCTGGCCCACCACGGTGAGGGTGATGATCCCGAGGAGGCACAGCACAGCGGGGATGATCCGGACCGTGCCCCATTCCGTCCAGACCAGGATGATGCCGCTGATGAACATCGGCGGCACCACCACGGTGAAGAACTTGGTGGCCTGGCGGGTGGGGATGCCGAAGTGCATGTCCACGTTGCCCCGGTTCAGGGACTCCCAGGTGGGGTAAAGGAAGAACTTCAGCACCCACATGGTGCCCACGTACATGGTGGCGCCGAACAGGAAGTACAGCGCGTTCAGCAGCAGGAGCCAGTTCACCGGGTGTCTCCGGTGCCGGTGCGGGCCGTGGTGCTCCGGTCCGGTGCGGGCAGCCAGTCCTGGCCCTGGCCCAGGCCAACGACGGACTCGAGCGGGTCGCCGCCGGGAATCCGGGCGGCTTCCTCGGCCGTTGGTGCCGTGAGGAACCAGGCCTCGTAGTGGTCGTCCAGCACTCCGTGGGCTTCGGGCAGGTAGGCGGTGAACACCGGATTCTCCGCCGGCTTTAGGTTCTTGAGGGCGGCAACGCCCGGCGCGTCGCCCAGCACCAGCCGGGCCCTGGCGTCGCCACCCAGGGCGATGTCCCCGGTGGCTTCGAAGTAGATGTCGGATTTCATGAGCATCCCGCGGAAGGCGCAATAGTTGGAGGCGGCGAGCTTGAGCGGGATGCCCATCGCCGGGGGCCGTTCAATCTCGATGAAGCAGCCCAGCCTGCCGCCGTCGTCGTACTGCGCCGAAACCGTCGCGTCGGTGACCACGAAGTCCAGGTTGGCCTGGTGTTTGGGCATGCCCCAGATGCCTTTGCCGCCTTTGACCGAAACCTCGGTGCTGACCGGCAGGTCCACCACGTACTGGCCCAGCCCGAATGTCTTTTGGAAGACCAGCGGCAGCAGCGGAGGTGCCGGCCGGGAGCCGTGCGTGACGGCGATCGCCAGCGAGTATTCGATGTATTTGCCGATGTCCGTCGATTTGTAGTTCACCACGGTGACCACCAGCAGCCCCTTGCCGCCCAGGCTGAACGGACGCAGCTCAGTGCCGGGCAGGATCGCAGCGGCCGCGCGCTTGTTGATGGGAAAGGCCGCCATCAGCACGGGGGAATCGTCGGAGTTGACCGGCATCGAGTATTTGATGCCGTCCACCGTGGCGTGTTGTCCCCGCAGGCGCTCCTGGCGGTGCGGCACGGGGGAGGGCACCAGCCGCAGCAGGGAAGCGGCAAGACCGATGAGTTTGTTCATCTGTTCAGCTCCTTGAGGATGACGGGATAGGTGTCCGCCCAGGCGCGGGCACCGAAGAAGACGTCCAGGTGCCCGTACCCGGGCAACAGGTGCAGGGAATCCCTGCCGGGCCGGTGGCCCTGGAAGAAGGCGAAGGTCCGCTCCTGGCTTTCGGGCAGGAAGCAGCGGTTGTTGCGGCCGGCCAGGAAGGAGAACCTGGCGTCGGTCTGCGGCGCTTCGGCCAGGAAGTTGGCGGGCAGTTCCGGGTGGTTCCCCGCGGCAACCATGCGCCGGGCCAGCACGCTGCGGCCCATCTCGGACAGGAACGTGAACGGCACCTCGGCAAACTCCCCGCTGATCCAGTCGTGGGTGGCCACATCCAGGTTCTCGTGGGACCAGAGCGCGGGCCGGCCGCTGCCGTACGTGAAGCTGACCAGCCGGCACACCAGGTTGTCGCATTCGTGGTGGGTGGCCTTGACCATGGACCTGAGGATGCGGGAGAAGTATCCGTTGGATTTGTAGCCCCACGCAGGCGAAAGACAGGGCGTGAACGGCTTCAGCAGCTCGGCAAGGTAGGTGATCTTGATGACCGACCACAGCGGGATCACGGGATGCAGGGACACTGCGTTGGACACCACCGTATCCACCCGGGGCAGGAGCCCGGCCACGGCCGCCATGGTGAAGGAAACCGACCCCTGGCAATGGATGACCGCCTTCAGCGTTTCGGCGCCGGTGGCTCCCAGGACGTAGTCGACGGCGGCAGGGTGGTCGTACACCGCGGCGTCGCCCAGGGTCCAGGAGAGGGGTTCCAGGTCGATGGAGGCCCGCCAGTTCAGGAGCCAGACGTCCCAACCGTCTTCCAGCAGGGCGTCCACGAGGGTCCGCGGCAGCGGAGGCCGGAAAAGCTCGGCGCGGACCCCGGCCCCGTGGACCAGCAGCACCGGCCCTTTTTCCGGAGCCCCGGAGTCGGCCGGTGCAGCGCTGGTGACGTGCACCAGGGTCAGCGGCGTGCCGTCGCGGGCGGTAAACGGGATGACTTCCGTGACGTGGTCCGCCCGGGTGATGGTGCGGGGGCTGTTCATGGCGCGAATCCTTCCCTGGCGACGGTGACCGGCGGTTCGAAAAGCCGAAGCGGCGGCAATCCGGTTGCCGGCACGGGGCGGAGGCCGCCGTCGTCGTTTTCCGTCAGGGTCCAGTCCCGGCAGACGCGGTCCACTGCCACGGGATAGACCGTCAGGTTGCCGTCTGCCGTGATCCGGATCCGCAGGAAGCCCTTGTGGTCCTCAATGGCCTGGCCGGACATTGCCCACGACGCCACTTCTCCGCGTGGCGTGCCCAGGATGAAGAGCGCGAACGCTTCGCTGCCGGCTCCAAACCCGGTGGCGAAGATGATGGCGAGTACCAGCGCAAGCGTCAGGAACGGCGGCCATGCCGCCTGCCACGGCAGGAGGAGGACGACGGCGATTCCCGCCCCGAGCGCCGTGAGCTGCCACAGCGCACCCCGGGCAACCGTGAACCCGGCGCCGTCTTCCCGGGGATCCCGGGCGAGGCCGAGCGCGGTGCCGAGGGTGACTAGCAGCAGGAGCAGGAACAGGGGGACTGCGAGGATCGCTACCGCGAGGAGCCCGGTATTGCCTGCCCTCAGGCTGAGCAGGCTGTCCACGAAGGAGAGGCCGCGGAATGCACTGAAGACGGTCCAGAGCGTCAGCGCAGCCACCAGGTGCGCGATGCCGAGTGCCGAGCCGAAGCCCGGGTTCCGCAGCGGCAGCCAGAACGGTGTCAGCGGATTGGCCAGGCGTCCGCGGAACTGCCGGGACTCTGCCTTGCCCGGGAAGGTTCCCGGAGCCAGGGCGAAGCGTCGGCCGGGGCGGGGATTGCTCCGTGGTTCTGCGGCGGCCGGGGTGCGGGGCTCCGTGCCGGTGACGGCATGTGCGGGCTGGTGCGCCGGAAGCGTGAGCTCCGCAGGCAGCCACCGGGCGTCCAGGAGGAACGCGCCGCCCAGGCCGCAGGTGATGAGCTGGGTCCGGCGCGGGTCGTCCCCGGGCCGGGCGCCGGTCCGTTGGCCGGGCGCTTCCGGTGCCAGTTCCTCGTATCGCGAATAGTGGTGCAGGTCCCCGGTGAGCCACAGCCGCACGGACGCCCCCGTTTCCTCGAACACCCCGGCACGGTGGTTGAAACGGCGCCGCAAGTAGTCCTGCTCGAAGAAGTGCACCTGCCGGAAAGCATTCGCGTTTTCCGTTTCCCGCACCCAGTAGGGCGCTGCCACGCAGAGGATGATGGCATCGCCCGGCAGCAGCCTGGTGGTCACCGTGTTGTAGAAGTAGTCCAGCTGCGGTTCGTCGATGTACTGGCCCAGCTGGCTGTCCAGGCCCACGAGCCACCAGCCGGGGGAGTCGTCCCCGCCCGTCAGCCGGAGGGCGAAGTAGCTGCGCGTCTGGATGGTCCGCCAGCCGCCGATGTTCCGTTGCCGGGTGAACAGCCGGATGAAGGAGGTCAGTCCGTCGTACCAGTCATGGTTGCCGGGCAGCGCCAGCAGCACGCCGTCCCGGCCGGGGGAGCCGCCGCCGGGCAGCGCCGTCCGGTACGGCCCCACCATGCGGTCCTCGTAGGCGGCGGGCGCGGCCACCGGATACACCTCGTCCCCGCCCAGCACCAGCACCTTGCCGCGGCTCAGTTCATGCCCGTCCACCAGCAGCGACTTTTCGGCCAGCAACGACGCCACCGTGTAGGTGGCATCAAAGCCGTCGCCGAGGTCGGCCGTGAAATCCAGCCACAGTGCAGCGGCCCCGGACCCGTCCGCGAGGCCGGCTCCCTGGCCGTCGGTTTCTTCGGCGGGTTCGTCGGAGCGTGACGTGCGCGGCGTTCCGGGCAGCCCCAGGTCGCGGACTACCGGCTGCGCGGGCTGGCCGGGGACGGGCAGCCTGTCCAGGTCGAGATCGTAGCGGGGGAAGCCGCCCTCCAGTTCACGTTTGTCGCCGAAATCGGCGAAGACGGACGCGAGGACAACCCGCACGGCGGTCCTGCCCAGCTGGGCCGGGGCGAGCCAGCGCACTGCGTCCCGCGGAGTGAAGCCAAGCCTGTCGCTGTGCTGTGCCAGCTCAGCCCGTTTCATGCCCCCGTCGCCCTTCACTGCCGGCCGGCGGCCTTGCCGGCGTCAACGCGGCCGTGCATCCGGCGGCCGTACACCTGCCAGAGCTCGCCGAGAAAGACCTTGCCGAATGCTGCCAGGGCGCTCGCAGGGTTCGGGCCGGCGACGCGGAACGTGGTCAGTTGGCGGGCGAAGTCCCACGGCCGGATGAACAGCATCCCTGCGCCCGCCACCATGGCCCCGTTTTTGTCCACATCGAGGGGGTTCCGGGGCGCGGAAGTCTTATTATCTGGACGAAAACTCGGGGCAGTGGCAGTGGGAGCGACCGGGTCCGGAGGCGGAACATGCCCGCGCAGGACGGTGACGTAAAGCGTGGTGGTGTCACCCCAGACGTCGAAGCCTGCATCGTTGCGGACGTCCTTGTGGCCCACAAAGGTCAGCGGAGTGCCACCCGGATCCCGCAGCCAGAGCCGGTAGAGCATCTTCCGGCCGGCAGGTTCAGGACCGTCCTTGACGAAGAGGTTGAACCAGCCACGTTCCACCGGCAGGCGGCCGCCGAACTGGTCTGCCAGGACGTAGCCTTCAGCCGTGGCCGGATGGAGCGGATCACGGACGAACGCGTCAATATCCGGGGCGGTGATGGTGAGCTCGAACATCATCCGGCGGCTCCGGTCACGGCCCAGGCTGCGTCCTGCCTCGGGGTCCGTCACGCCTGCGCTGAACCACCCGTGCATCTGTTCGGTGAAACTGACGGAGGACGGCCCTGTTTCGGCCAGTTCGGTTTCCTCCTCGATCTCAGCTTCCTGCAGGGCCTCACTTTCGAGGGAGACGGCGGCCTCCGGGGATTTTGCGGATCGCAGGCCCAGCGACCTGCTGGCGGCCCGCGGGACGAACGTGCCTTCTTCGGCGGGGGCCCTGGCACCTTTGGTAGCGTCCGGCACCAGGGCGCGAAGCGGCCCCGGCTGGTAGCCGGGAATCCCTCCGTCGGGCGTCCCGCCGTCGACGCTTCCCGGCGGGAAGGCGGCGGTGTCCAGGCCGCCGCGCTGCCGGTCCGCACCGGTTCCGTCCAGGATCCGGTGGCAGGCCCGTTCGGCAAAGGCGGCGATGGTCAGGGCGGGGTTGGCACCCACCGGCCCGGGCATCACGGCGCCGTCCACCACATGCAGCCCGGGATAGCCAAAGACCTCACCGTAGGAGTCGCACACGCCTTCGCTGCTGTTCCGTCCTGCCGGGGCGCCCCCCAGCGGATGCACGGTGATGACCCGCTTGCTCCACCAGAGCGGATTCTGCTTGAAGCTCCCGCCCAGTTCCGTGGCGATCGCCTGCATTGTGGCCTGCATCCGGCCGAAGTACGCAGCCGAGGTGGCGAGGGTCCAGTTGATGGCCAGCCGGCCGCCCTGGAGCGTCATCACGCCGTCCGGTATGTCCCGGCCCATGCCGAGCAGGGGCACGGAGGACGCCGACAGCCGGCCGTCTCCCAGGGCCGCGGCAAGATCGGCGGAGATGTTGGAGCGCTGGGCCTGGAAGAGCCGGTCCTTGAGGAGCTGCACCATCACTTTGCCCGCGCGCTTTGCCACCTGGCGGAATTGTCCGGTTTCCAGGAGCCAGTTCATGAAGGAGGGGTACCCGGCGTCTTCGATGTAGTACCCGCGGCCGTCGCCGCCGTCGGTGGAGTCGGGCGTGCGGATGGCCGTGGTGATCACCGGTCCCATGCTGCCCGAGAGCGTGCGCGTGACGCCGTCGGGGTCCTTGGCGTCAAGGACGAAGCCCAGCAGGTCCCCGTTTCCGCTGAACCTGGTGCCCAGTGCAGGGCTGAGCGCGGGCAGTGAGGCGCGGTTGCGCAGCAGCAGGAACGTGGTGCCGAACGTTCCGGCGGCGAGGATGAGCCGGCGGCAGTGGATCAGCTGTTCGCGCAGGAGCCCGGGCGTGGCGTCTGCGGGATCGTGGACTACGTAGCGGACTTCATAGCCGCCTCCCGGAAGGGGGCGGATGCCGCGGACGTCGTGGTGGGTCCGGATGTCCGCGCCGGCAGCCTTGGCCGCGGACAGGTAGTTGTGGTCCAGGGTGTTCTTGGCACCGGTGTTGCACCCGATGTCGCATTCGCCGGACAGGGTGCAGGTGGTGCGCACCGTCCCCTCGCCATGGACGCTTCCGTACGGGGCAGGCGGCAGCACCTTGTTCCTGGCGGGGGCGGCGCCCGGCGACTGGGAGAAGGTGACGGCGATGGGCGGCCGCGTGATGCTGAGTCCGAGTGCGCGCGCGGCGGTTTCCATGGCCAGGGTCTTGGGGGTGTCCTGGTAAGGGTAGGGCACGGGGCGGAGCATGGCTTCGGCGGCATCGTAATAGGGCTCGAGGTCCTGCCTGCTAAAGGGCCAGCTTTCGTAGCCTCCGCCGGGAACGGGGGATTCCTGGACAAACCAGTTCTTGTCCTTGCGCAGCAGTACGTTCGCGTAAATCAAGGATCCGCCGCCCAGGCCGCTGGAGACGATTCCTTCCAGGCCCCGGAAGGTCCAGGCGTCAAAGAGACCGTAGAGGCCTTTGTCCGGATCCCAGAAGTTCCGGCCCATCTCGGCCGGTGTCCTGGCGAAGCTTCCCGGCGGGTAGGCCCTGCCCCGTTCCATCAGGACGACGGACTGGCCGCCGTCCGCTAAACGGTAGGCCGCTACCGATCCGCCGAAGCCGGAGCCCACCACCACGGCGTCCACCGACTCCGCGGGATCATCGTCCCCTTGCACCACCGGTTCCACGCAATTCCCCTTGGAAGAGCTGACTCGCCGGACGCCACTGCGGCCACGTACCGGAGCGGTACGAACGCGGCCACGGGGCGGTCAGACGCAAACCATAGCGACATGTTCCCACTGCGGCCCGGGTCTGTCCACGGATTGCGGCCGCGGCCGGCGCCGGCAGGGAACCGCTAGACCCGGATCCGGTATCCGCGCTTGACCACGGTCTCCACCATGCGGCCGTCCGGCAGCGAGGACCGGAGCCGGCTGACAGTCATGTCCAGCGCGTGCACGGAGCCGCGCAGTTCGAGAAGTTCGGAGAGGGATTCCCGGGACAGGACGGCGCCTTCTGCGCCCAGCAGGGCCCGCAGCAGCAGGAGGGGCGCCGGTGCCATTTCGACCGGTTCCCCGTCGATCCGGAGTGACCGTCCGCGGAGCTCCACGCTGCCGGACCGGGTGTCCAGGCGGCGGACGTGGTTCAGGGCAAGGTGTTCGCAGACCAGCCGGATCAGCGCGCCCATCCGGAAGCGTTCCGGAATGAGCGGTGACAGTCCGGCGTCGATCAGCGGCTGCGCCGTGATGGGACCGACGACGGCGGTGGTGACGGTGGTCTTCAGGGCGTCGACGAGCTGCTTGTAGAGGCCCATCTCGTGGGCGGTGCTCCACATGGCGTCGACGGCGGGCGCGCTGGTGAACGTCAGGACGTCCAGGTTGCCGCTGCAGACTGCCTCGATCAGCCGCGGCAGTTTGTCCTCGCCGTCGGGCTTGACCCAGCGGTAGGGGGTCACGGTCAGGACGGTGGCACCTGACATCTTGAGCCGTTCCAGCTGGCGGACGTCCGTGTAGCCGTGAAGCTGTACCGCCACGGTCTTGCCGCGGACGCCCTCCTTCAGCAGCATGTCCACCAGGGTGGCCGTGGTTTCGTCGCTGCTGATTCCGACGTCGGCGAGTCCGGCGGCGCGGACGGCGCCGCGTGCCTTGGGGCCGCGGACGAACATGCGGCAGGCCGCGAGGGTCTCCAGGAGTTCGTCGCCGATGCCGGAGGCGTCAGCCGCCTCGCACCAGCGGCGCATGCCGTAGGCGGTGGTGGCGATACACAGATCGGGCTTGGCGGCAATGATGGCCTTGGTGTCCTCGATGAGCCGCATGTCCTCCTGCACCGGTGCGATCTTGAGCGCGGGAGCGTGCAGTACCTCCGCCCCGCGCCGCTCCAGGGCCTCAATCAGGTCCTGGGAGCGCCGGTGCGACGTCACTCCGATCCGGAACCCCTCCAGGGGCGAATCGGGGGCGTCGGCCGCGGGGGAGTCCTGCGGGCCGGCGGCGGAAGCGGGGGCAATTGAGTTCATGGCGCTCATGGGTTTTCTTTCACGATTCAATCAGTGACGCTGCGAGGCGGTCGAGATCAGCCGCCGCCTCGGCGTGCCCGCGGTTGGCTTCAGCCACCCGCACCACCTCGCCGATGACCAGCACTGCCGGGTTGGTGCAGTCGGCGGCCGCGGTGACAATCGTACCCAGCTGGGCGATGGTGGTGCGCTGTCCGGGGCGGTAGCCGCGTTCGACGACGGCCATCGGCATGTCTGCCGGCATGCCCGCCCGGCGCAGGCCGGCGGCCAGCTGGTGCAGTGTTCCGATGCCCATGAGGACCACGATGGTCCCGCCCAGCCCGGCCAGGTGGGTGAGCTCCTTCTCGGTCAGCGGGGCGTGGCCGGACACCACAGTGAACATGTGGCTGACTTCGCGGTGGGTGACCGGGATCCCTGCGGCTGCCGGGACGGAGATGGCGCTGGTGACCCCGGATACGACCTTGACCGGCACCCCGGCGGCCACGCAGGCGGCAACTTCTTCGCCGCCGCGGCCGAACACGTACGGGTCCCCGCCCTTGAGGCGGACCACGTTGTTGCCGGCCAGGGCGCTCTGCACCATGAGCTTCTCGATATCGCCCTGGCTGACCTTGTGGTGGCCGGGCTGCTTGCCCACATCCACCAGTTCGGCCGTGGTCAGGGACGGCAGTTCCTGGTAGGGAGCCAGCCGGTCGTAAAACACGACGTCGGCATCGCGCAGCGCCTTGACGGCGGCAACAGTGAGCAGTTCGCCGACGCCGGGACCGCCGCCCACCAGGGTGACGTGGCCCGCTGCTCCTGCAGCCGGTTCCACCGCCACCGGGATGCCGGTCGCGCGGCAGCGGTGCAGCAGCGCCTCCCAGCCGGGCTGGCCGTCGTCGACGGCAGCCACGAGGAACGGGCGCTCGGGCAGCGGCCCGTCGTGGCTTGCGCCCTGCGGGGTGCTGAGCCTCGAGACGACGGCGCCGGCGGCCTGATAGCGGCGGACCGCCTGCCGTGCGGCGTGGTCGGATCCGGTGACCAGGACTTCGCGGCCGGTGAGATCAATGCTGAGCTGCATGCCTATACCTCGTTCTTGTCGAGTTCCGGGGTGGAGGGACGCATCGGGATGGTGGCCCCGATGAGGACCTTGCCTTTTTCCTCAGCGGTGGCCGGGCGCATCTGGCCGCGCTCGTCGGAGACGAACGTGATGGAGTCGTCTTTCTGGTCGGGGGCGTTGACGAAGGAACGGAACCGGCGCAGGCGCTCGGGATCCTTAAGGGTGTCGGCCCATTCGTCGACGTAGGTGTCGACGTGCTTGGCCATGGCGGCTTCGAGTTCCTCGGCGATGCCCAGGGTGTCCTTGACCACCACATCCTCAACGTGCTTGATGCCGCCGTCGAGCTCTTCCTGCCAGCGAGCGGTGCGCTGCAGGCGGTCGGCGGTGCGGATGTAGTACATGAAGTAGCGGTCGATGTACTTGATCAGGGTTTCGTCGTCGAGGTCCTTGGCCAGCAGCTGGGCGTGGGCCGGGGTGGCGCCGCCGTTGCCGCCGACGTAGAGGTTCCAGCCGTCGGCGGTGGCGATCACGCCGACGTCCTTGCCGCGGGCTTCGGCGCATTCCCGGGCACAGCCGGAGACGCCCATCTTGAGCTTGTGCGGGCTGCGGAGGCCGCGGTAGCGGAGCTCGAGCTGGATGGCCATGGCCACCGAGTCCTGGACGCCGAAGCGGCACCAGGTGGAACCGACGCAGGACTTCACGGTGCGCAGGCTCTTGCCGTAGGCCTGGCCGGACTCGAAACCGGCGTCCACCAGTTCCTTCCAGATTTCCGGGAGCTGCTCCAGCCGGGCACCGAACATGTCGATCCGCTGGCCTCCGGTGATCTTGGTGTAGAGGTTGTACTTCTCCGCCACGGCTGCGATCACGCCGAGCTTCTTCGGGGTGATCTCGCCGCCGGCGATGCGCGGGACCACCGAGTAGGTGCCGTCCTTCTGCATGTTGGCGAGGGCGCGGTCGTTGGTGTCCTGCAGGGTGCCGCGGCCGGCGTCCAGGACGTAGGCGCTGTTCTGGCTGGCCAGGATGTTGGCGATGGTCGGCTTGCAGATGTCGCAGCCGGTGCCGGTGCCGTACTTGGCCATGATCTCTTCGAAGGAGGTCAGTTCCAGGACCCGTATGGTTTCGAACAATTCCTGGCGGGACAGCTCGATGTGCTCGCACAGCGCTTTGGAGACCTCGACGCCGGACTTGGTCAGCTCGGTCTCGAGCAGCTTCTTGAGCATCGGCACGCAGGAACCGCAGCTGGTTCCGGCCCGGGTGCAGCCCTTCAGCTCGCCGAGTTCCTGGACGGGAGCGTTGCCGTCGCAGGCGCCGCAGCCGTTGACGGCGTCGCGGATGGTTCCAGCCGACACGTTGTTGCAGGAACAGAGAATGGCGTCGTCAGGCAGTTCGGTCTCCGGGGCGTCCCCGCCGCCTGCAGCGGTGAGGTAGGCGCCGGGCTCGGCGGCGAGTTCGCGGCCCAGCATGGGACGGAGGCTCGTGTACGGGGTGGCATCGCCCACGAAGATGCCGCCCAGGAGGGTCTTGGCATCGTCGGTGGTGACAATCTTCTGGTAGACGCCGCGGGCCGGGTCCGCGTAAACGATCTCCAGTGAGTGTTCGGTGCGGGCAAAGGCATCGCCGAAGCTGGCAACGTCCACGCCGGAGAGCTTGAGCTTAGTGGCGGTGTCGAATCCCGGGAAGGTGGCGTCGCCGCCGTGCAGGCGGTCGGCCACAATTTCCGCCATGGTGTTGGCGGGCGCCACGAGGCCAAGGCACATGCCGCCGAAGTTTGCCACTTCGCCGATCGCCCAGATTCCGGGGATCTGGGTTTCACAGCCGTCGGTGATCACCACGCCGCCGCGCGGGCCGAGATCGAAGAGCTGTTCCTCGCCTTCGGCGGCGCGGAAGAGTTCGTCGCGCGGCTTCACGCCGATGGCAACGATGACGAGGTCGGCGGGGATGATGCGGCCGTCCGCCATCAGCACGCCGGTGACCTGGCCCTCTTCGGAGAGCACCTCGGAGGGGAACACGCCGCCGTGGACGGTGAAGCCCTTGGCTTCGATCAGGCGGCCGAGCGCCTGGCCCGCGCCTTCATCCAGCTGGGTGTTCATGAGCCAGGGGGCGCCGTTGATCACAACGGGAGTCGCGCCGAGCTGTTCGGTGCCTGCCGCTGATTCGAGGCCCAGGAGCCCGCCGCCGATGGTGACGGCGGTGATCTTGCGGCCGAGCTTTTCGGTGAGTTCGGCGATTGCCTTGTTGATCGCCCACACGTCTTCGAGTGTGCGGTAGACGTGCACGTGCTCGGCGCCGGGGATCGGCAGGCGGGCGGCGTCGGAGCCGGTGGCCACCACGAGCTCGTCGAATTCATAGGTGTTGCCCGCTGCCGTCTCCACGGACTTGGCAGCGTGGTTGATCCTGATGACGCGTTCGCCGGTCTTCAGCGCCAGGGCGTCGTGGTCCCACATGGAGGCGCTGCCGAGGGTGAGGTCCACGCTGCTGTCCGTGAGCGCCTTGCTGAGGGCTACGCGGTCGTAGGGAAGGTGGGCTTCCTCGGTGAGCACGGTTACCTGCCAGCCTTCAAGGCCACGGGCGTGCATTGCGTCCGCAAAGCGGTGGGCCGCGGGGCCGCCGCCGGCGACCACGATGCGGCGTGGTGTCTGGGTGCTTGAAGTCTGTCCGGTCACTGTGGGCCTTTCGCATGGGCCGCAGACGGTGCTCTGCAGCTTGTCGTTCCAGACTAGGCACGGGCAGTTTCGCTTCAGTTTCCCTTATGTTTCGTGAACTTAACTTCTGCATCACGAACGGATTTCCGGACAGGTGAGTTGCCTTTTACGTGCCGGACACATTGACTGCACGCCGCCGAAACACCGCAGCCCTAGCTTTGAGATGTGGCCGCGTCGGCGGTCCGGGCCCGGCAGCCGTTCCACAGAGCGCCGGGCGGCAGGCAATGCGAGAGGGGCCGGAAATGACCGCAATACTTGAACTTGAAGACCAGAGCACCGGATTTGCGACGGGCTGGAACCGCGTCTGCGCCGTGGAGGAGCTGGAGCTGGCCTGGGGTGAGGCCGCACTGATCGCCGGCCGCCAGGTGGCATTGTTCCGCACCGCAGCCGCCGAAGTTTTCGCCGTGGCCCAGGAAGATCCCGCCACCGGCGCCCACGTGATGGCCCGCGGCATTGTGGGCTCCCGGGGGACCCGCCAGACCATTGCGTCCCCCCTGCACAAAGAGGTCTACGACCTCGAAACCGGTGAGTGCTTCGGCACCGCCGGGCTCCGCCTCCCCACGTTCCGCACCCGTGTGGTGGATGGCTTCGTCGAGGTTGAGCTCTAGCTAGAGCCCCAGGGCCTCCCGCACATCCACCAGGACGCCGTCGAGCGCTGCCCGTGCCGCCTGCCGTGCCTCGGGCAGCTCGGCGGCCGAGCCCACGCTCCGGATGACCTCGAGGTAGCACTTGAGCTTCGGTTCCGTGCCGCTGGGACGGATGATCACCCGGCTGAGGTCTTTCGTGAGGTACAGCAGACCGTCCGTCGGGGGCAACGTTTCGCTGCCTTCGGCCAGGTCCTTGAACATTTCGACGGCGGACCCGCCGAAGGAGTCCGGCGGCCCCACGCGGAGGCGGTTCATCATGGCGTCCAGCAGGCCCAGGTCCGCCACCCGGATACTGAGCTGGTCGCTGGCATGCAGCCCGTGCACCAAGTACAACTCGTCGAGGGTATCGAAAATGGTCTTGCCGTCCGCCTTCGCCGCGGCCGCGAGCTCCGCGATCAGTACGGCGGCGGAGATGCCGTCCTTGTCCCGGACCAGGTCCGGGGCCACGCAGTATCCCAGCGCTTCCTCGTAGCCGTAGAGCAGGCCCGGAACGCGGGAAATCCACTTGAAGCCGGTCAGGGTTTCCTCATGCGCGTACCCGGCGGCAGCGGCGATCCGTGCCAGCAGCCGCGAGGACACGATCGAGTTCGCGAAGACACCGTGTGCCGGGCTTTCGCCGCCGGCAGCGAGCCGGGCCACGATGTGTGCCCCCAGCAGTGCGCCCACTTCGTCACCCCGCAGCATGCGCCAGGCGCCGGTGTCAGGATCCTTGGCGGCGACGGCGGCACGGTCGGCGTCGGGGTCGTTGGCCAGCACGATGTCGGCGTCCACGCGGGCCGCCGTTTCCAGCGCAAGATCCAGGGCGCCGGGCTCCTCCGGATTGGGGAAGTTGACCGTGGGGAAATCCGGGTCCGGCCGCGCCTGTTCGGAGACCAGGGTGACGTCGTCGAATCCTGCCGCCTTCAGCACGGCGACGGCGGTGTCGCCGCCCACCCCGTGCATGGGGGTCAGGACGATCTTCAGGTCACGGGCCGGGAACTGCCCGGGCAGTGCCAGGGCAGCCACTGCTGCCTGGTAGTCGGCAGCGATTGACGGCTCCAGAACAGTCCAGCCCGCGGGGGCCAAGGTAATGGAGTCGAGCGTGCCCACACGGTCGATTTCCGTGGCGATCCGGGCGTCGTAGGGTGCGACGATCTGCGCTCCGCGTCCGCTTTCTTCCACGGCGTGCCTGCCGAGGTACACCTTGTAACCGTTGTCCTGCGGAGGGTTGTGGCTGGCGGTCACCATCACACCGCCGTCGCAATCCAGGGCGCGTACAGCGTAGGCGAGCAGCGGAGTCGGGAGCGCCTGCGGCATCAGGAAGGTGTCGATGCCCGCGGCCGTGAAGACCGCAGCGGTCTCCTCCGCGAAAATGTCGGAGTTGTAGCGGGCGTCATAGCCGACGACGGCGCGGGGCCGGGTGCCCGGCGAAGCGGCCGCGACGGCGCCGGTCAGGAACGCCGCGAACCCGGCCGCCGCGCGCCGGACAACCACGCGGTTCATCCGGTTCGGCCCGGGACCCAGCGCGGCGCGGAGGCCGGCGGTGCCGAACTGCAGCGTTCCGCTGAAGCTGTCCTCGAGTTCCTGGCGGGCGGACGGAACACCGTCTCCTGAGCGCTGGATGAGTTCTGTCAAAGCGGCGGCAGTGGCCGGATCCGGGTCCTGGGCGGCCCAGTCCCGGGCGTCGCTCAGCAGCTGCGGAAGGTCGGCATCGGAAGACGTCATAGGAACAAAGCTATCGCCTAACGTCCGCTATTGGCTGTCCGACAAGCGCAGGGGGAACCTTGACAGTAAATTTTCCGGACACGTAATGTCTGAAAAATGAAGATGGGGCAGGGAGTTGAGTGGGCGCTGCACTGCTGCGTGAACATGTCCTGGGCCCCCTCGGGGGAGGCGGTGAACAGTGCCCGGCTGGCTGAGCTGTATCAGTTACCCGCCGCCTACCTGAACAAGCAGCTCCAGGCGCTGGTCCGCGCGGGCATCCTGTATTCCGTCTCCGGACCACGCGGCGGCTTCCAGCTGGCGCGGGGCGCGGAAAAGATCACCGTGCTGGACGTTGTCCTGGCCATTGAGGGTCCGGAACCCGCTTTTCGTTGCGAATCCATTCTCGCGAACGCGCCTGGGGCGGATCCCGGTGAAGACTACCTCCGAAGTTGCCTGGTGTCCCAGACCATGCGGCAGGCCGAGCTTGCTTGGCGGCAGACGCTCTCCCGGCAGACCATTGCGGGCATTGCCGCCTCAGTCGAGCGGAAGTTTCCAGGCTCCCGTAAGGACGTCCTCCGCCGGCTGATGCCCGCCAGGAGCTAGTTCGTCAGGAACTAGTGCCCGGCGGGCGCGGCCATGCGGTGTCGGCTCAGAGCTTGGCGATGATTTCCGCGAGCAGCTTGGAGATGCGCGGAGCGGCGGCCTGCCCGGCTTCCAGCACTTCCTCATGGCTCAACGGCACCGGGCTGATGCCGGCGGCAAGGTTGGTTACCAGTGAGATGCCGAAAACCTCCATGCCCGCGTGACGGGCGGCGATGGCTTCGAGCGCTGTGGACATGCCCACCAGGTCGGCCCCGATCCGCTTGGCGTATTGCACTTCCGCGGGCGTTTCGTAGTGCGGGCCGGTGAACTGCGCGTACACGCCTTCGTCGAGGGACGGATCAACTTCGCGGGCCAGCCCGCGGATCCGTGCCGAGTAGAGATCTGTCAGGTCAACGAACGTTGCGCCTTCCAGCGGTGAGGTGGCGGTGAGGTTTATGTGATCTTTGATGAGCACGGGAGTGCCGGGAGCCCAGTCCTCGTTGAGGCCGCCGCAGCCGTTGGTCACCACTAGGACCTTGCAGCCGGCCGCCGCAGCTGTCCGGACCCCGTGGACTACGGCGCGGACGCCCTTGCCCTCGTAGTAGTGCGTCCTGGCGCCCAGCACCAGCGCCCGCTTGCCTTCCCTGGTCAGGACGGAGCGGATGGTGCCTACATGGCCCTCCACTGCCGGTGCGGAGAAACCGGGGACCTCGTCCGCGGACAACGTCGCGGTGGTCTCGCCGATCAGGTCCGCGGCGTCGCCCCAGCCCGAGCCGAGCACCAGGGCGACGTCGTGGCTGTCCACGCCCGTCTCTTCGGCGATGTAGTCGGCGGCGGCGCGCGCGGCGTCAAAGGGGTCCGTGTTCAGGAATTCTGTATTACTCACTGGTACAAGTTATCGTGCCCGCGGGGCCGTGCCCAGCAGTGGCGCAGGTCCCTTTTATTGGTGTGCGGCGGCGGATGGGTAGAGAATGGATCTTTGTGACTACGCATCCGGATTTCAGCTCACCTCGCATCGCAATACTCGGCGGAGGGCCCGGCGGCTATGAAGCCGCCATGGTGGCCGCCTCGCTGGGGGCACAAGTCACCATCATTGAGCGGGCGGGCCTGGGCGGCTCGGCGGTGCTCACCGACGTCGTACCTTCCAAAACCCTGATCGCGACGGCGGACCTGATGACCCGCGTCGGCGAGGCGGGGGAGCTGGGAGTGAAGTTCGACGTCGACGGCGGCGATTTCGCCCCTGTGATGCGCGCGGACCTGAAGCACATCAACGACCGCCTGCTCGGCTTGGCGCGGAAGCAGTCCGAGGACATCCGCGCCGGCCTGGAACACCAGGGCGTGCGCATCCTGATCGGCTCCGGCAAGCTGCTGGACAGCCACACCATTGAGGTCCTCACTGTGGACGGCACCGAAACGGTGGAAGCGGACACCATCCTGCTTGCGGTGGGCGCCCACCCGCGTGAACTTCCCACCGCCCGGCCTGACGGCGACCGGATCCTGAACTGGGCGCAGATCTACAACATGGACGAGCTCCCCGAAGAACTCATCGTGGTGGGTTCCGGTGTGACCGGTGCGGAATTCGCCTCCGCCTACAACGGCCTGGGCTCTAAGGTCACCCTGATTTCCAGCCGCGACCGCGTGCTGCCGGGCTCTGACACCGACGCCGCCGAGGTCCTGGAGGGCGTCTTTGAACGCCGCGGCGTGAAAGTGCTCTCCCGTTCACGCGCTGAAACAGTGGAACGCACGGAGGACGGCGTGGTGGTCACCCTGGGCGACGGCTCCCAGGTCACCGGCAGCCACTGCCTGGTCTGTGTCGGGTCCATTCCCAACACGGCCGGTATCGGCCTTGAGGAAGCCGGCGTGGCACTCACCGAGAGCGGCCACATCAAGGTGGACGGCGTCTCCCGCACCACGGCTCCGAACATCTACGCCGCCGGCGACTGCACCGGCGTCCTTGCGCTCGCCTCCGTCGCTGCCATGCAGGGCCGCATCGCGGTGGCCCACTTCATGGGCGACAGCGTGACCCCGCTCAAGCTGCACCAGGTGGCTTCGAATATCTTCACCTCGCCCGAGATCGCCAACGTCGGCGTGTCCGAGGCCGAGATCGACTCCGGAAAGTACCAGGGCGACGTGGTGAAGCTGTCGCTGCGCAGCAACGCCCGGGCCAAGATGCGCAACCACCGGGACGGCTTCGTCAAGATCTTCGCCCGCAAGGGCTCCGGCACGGTGATCGGCGGTGTGGTGGTGGGCCCGAACGCGTCCGAGCTGATCTTCGCGATCTCCATCGCGGTCACGCAGAAACTGCACGTCGACGACGTCGCCAGCACCTTCACGGTGTACCCGTCACTCAGCGGTTCCATCTCGGAAGCGGCACGGCGCCTGCACGTTCATATGTAACGTCAGGCGGGCAAGGCGCCCACGTGCTCAGTGGACACCGCGGCGCGGGTCATCCGGGCCGCCACAAGGAACAGCAGGCCGGTGATCAGCGGGATCACGCTGACGGCGGAGAGGGACACCACCCCGGCGAGGTTCCCCAGGGCCGAGAAGGCTATCGGGCCCAGGCCGAGGGCCAGCAATAGCCAGCCCGCCGTGGCTGTTCGTTTCAGGCCCAGGACGGCTGCAGGGAACGCGAGGACCAGCACGGCCACGGCCCGGACCGGGCCGTTGGCGTTCTCGAACTCGCGCCACGACACGGAATCCAGGGCGAACCATATCCCCGCCACGACCAGCAACGCGGTCAGCAGGGCCAGTACCGGTGTGGCCCACGAAGGACGGAGCCAGGCAAGCACGGCCAGGACGGCCAGGGCAACGGCCCACCACAAAACCAGCATGATTCCCTCGGCGCCGCCGGGATCAGTCAGGGCATAGCCGCTGACGAACAGGCCGGCGAGGACCGTGAAGGCCGTCATGATGGCGGCTGCCGTCCACACCAGTGCCCGGGCGCGGACGGAACGGTCCGGCCGCCGCAGGGAGACGATGCCCATGACGGCGGCAGCAACGATGAGCGCGGCCGCGGCCAGGAAGATCGTGACGCTGAACATGGCAACCCCTCGGATCCACGGACTCTGGCTTCCATGACACCCCGGGGCCGTGCGAGGGACAAGGGGCATAAGTCCCTTGGAGGGGTCAGCGGCGAAGCCATGCTTCCCGGCGCACCGGGCGAGCCGCCATCACATTACGTCAGGCGGCTGCTGCCGCCTGGAAGTGTTTTTCGATGATGTCCTTGATGTCGGAGTGGCAGCCGCCGCAGCCCGTGCCCGCGCGGGTGGCGCCGGAAACCTCAGCCACGGTGGAGCAGCCGTCAGCAACAGCGTCTTGGATCTTGGTGCCGCTGACCCCGGCGCACCGGCAGACGGTGCGGGCGGGGTCGCTGCTTCCCGGGGCTGCCAGCTGGTCCGGTCCGTCAAGGCGCAGCAGGAGCGACCTGTCGGCGGGGAGCTCGTCGCCGCGCTCGAACAGGGACACCAGCTCCGCCGCAGTGCGGGGCATGCCCACGGCCACGAGGCCCTCCAGGACTCCGCCGCGCGTTGTCATCTTGATGTAGCGGCCGTGTTCCGGATCCGCCCACTGCGCGATCTGCAGGCGCGGACGGCCGTTCACCGCACCGGCCGTCAAAACCTCGTCGTCCCACGGATCGGCGGCATTGTCGCCGGCCACGGCCATGTTCAGGCCGCGGGCCTTGAGGACGATAACACCCGGCTTTTCCATCGGCAGCTCGGGCAGGGAATCCGCCACGTCCGCCGGCCCGGCGTCGCCGGAACCTTCGCCGAATCCCGCAGGGGACCCCTCGGCGAGGAGCGTCAGGTACTCGGCGAGCCACTCCGCCTGCCGCCAGCCCGGGCCCACCAGGCCGGAGGGGCCGGGCGCGGTGCGGCACTCACTGCAGGCCGGATCCGGGCAGCGGACTTCGGCGCAGTCTCCGATCGCGAAAATGTGGGGCTCGTGGTGTGCCCGCAGCTTGTGGTCCACCAGGATGCCCGCGCCGGTGGACAGCCCGCAGCCTTCGGCCAGTTCCACGCGCGGCCGGACGCCGCAGGACAGCACCAGCAGGTCGCCGTCGATCGCTGAACCGTCATCCAGCAGCAGGGCGGAGAAGCCGCCGTCGGGAGCGTTGTGTTCAATCCCGGTGGAGCGCGCGTTGCCGGCCATCCGGACGCCGCAGTTGCGCAGGCTGGCGGCCAGCACCGCTCCGCCGCCGCGGTCGATGTTCCGGCCCAGCGGGTGCGGTCCGTTGTGGACCACGGTCACCGTGGCACCCTCTTCGGCGGCGGCCAGGGCTGTCTCGAGTCCCAGGACGCCGCCGCCCAGCACCACAACGCGCTTGCCGCCGGAAACAGCCTGGCGGAGCACCTCGGCGTCGCGCAGGTCGCGCAGCGCGGTCACGCCGGCGGGCAATACCGGGTGGGCCGGGTCCGGGTTGAGGCCGGTCAGGTTGGGGATGACCGGACGCGAACCGGTGGCAAACACCAGCCGGTCATAGCGGGGCTTGGTGCCGTCCGTGAGGATCACCTGCTGGCGGGCGCGGTCCACCCGGCGGACGCGGACGCCGAGCCGGACGTCCACGCCGTCGGCGATCAGCGCGGCGGCGTCGGACAGCGCCAGCGCGCCCGCGGTGGTGCGCCCGACGCCGAGGTCGGCCACCAGCACGCGGTTGTAGGCGGCGTCCGCCTCCTCGCCGATCACGGTCAGGCGGGCCAGTCCGCTACGGACCGCGGGCAGCAGCTCATCGACCAGCCGTGCGGCAACCGGACCAAAGCCAACAATTACTATCTGCTCACTCATGAGGCCTCCGATGTCTGAAGAACGCTGTGCTGAAGTCCGTTGGCGGCCGCCCGGACCCAGACTTTGTTGGATTTGAACTCCGGCATCCCGGAGATGGGATCGGTAGCGGCCTCCGTCAGCCGGTTGGCGCTCTCGAGCTCCGGGAAGTGGAACGGCAGGAAGACAGTCTCGGGCCGGATGGCGGTGCTGAGTTCCGCCCGGCACAGTACTTCGCCGCGCTCGTTGGCCACGGATACGAACGCGCCGTCGGTGATGCCCATGGACGCCGCGGCCGCGGGGTGGATCTGCAGCTTTGCCTCCGGCTGGGACTCCAGCAGCTCGGACACGCGTCGGGTCTGCGACCCGGACTGGTAATGCTCCAGCAGGCGGCCGGTAATGAGCGTCATGGTCTTGGCGCCTGAGGCTGTGTTGTCCCGGGCGGGGTTCGCTGCCGGAGTGCGACGGCGGCGGGGCGCCACCGGCGTCATGACCGCCTTGCCGTCGGCATGGGCAAAACCATCCAGGAACAGCCGCGGCGTGCCGGTGCTTCCCACGGGGTAGGGCCAGTAGGCGGCCTCGCCGCGGTCCAGCATCGCGTAGTCGATGCCGGAGTAGTCAGCGAGCCCGCCGGCGGAAGCCAGGCGCAGTTCCTCGAAGACCGTCTCGGGATCCTCGCTGTAGGTGGAAGGGGCGTCGAGCGCTTCGGCGAGCCGTGCCATGATCCAGAGTTCGCTGCGGGCTCCGGCCGGCGGCTGCAGGGCACGGCGGCGGCGCAGCACGCGCCCCTCAAGGTTGGTCAGCGTGCCTTCCTCCTCCGCCCACTGAAGGACCGGCAGGATGAGGTCTGCTTCGGCGGCCGTTTCGGAGACGAAGAAATCGCAGACCACCAGGAAGTCCAGGCTGCGGAGGCCCGCAATGACTGCGTTTGCATCGGGGGAGGCCACCGCGATGTTGGAGGCGTGCACGAAGAGGCAGCGGACGCCGTCGGGCTGTCCGAGGGACTTCAGGAGCTGGACGGCGGGGAGTCCGGGCCCGGGAATCAACGATTCCGGCACGCCCCACACCTTGGCCACGTGCGCGCGGGCCGCGGGGTCGGTGATCTTCCGGTAGCCGGGGAGCTGATCGGCCTTCTGGCCGTGTTCGCGGCCGCCCTGGCCGTTGCCCTGGCCGGTGAGGGTGCCGTAGCCGCTGCGGGCGGAACCCGGCAGTCCGAGCAGCAGGCTCAGGTTGATGGCGGCGGTGGCGGTGTCCGTCCCGTCGACGTGTTGCTCCACGCCGCGGCCCGTCAGGATGTAGCTTCCACCCTGCGCAGCGCCGTGGGCCAGCCTGCGCGCCGTTTCGCGGATAAGGTCGGCGGGAACCCCGGTCAGGGACTGGACCCGCTCGGGCCAGAAGGCGTTGACGCTGCGGACCAGGGCGTCGAAGCCGCTGGTGCGCGCCTGGATGAAATCGGTGTCGGCCAAGCCTTCGTGGATCACTACGTGGGAGAGACCCAGCAGCAGGGCGAGGTCGGTGCCCGGCAGCGGCTGCAGGTGCAGGCCGCCGCCGTCGGAGGTGAACGCGGCAGTGGCTGAACGGCGGGGGTCCACCACAATCAGCCCGCCGGCGTCGCGTACTCCCTGCAGGTGCTGCACGAAGGGCGGCATGGTCTCGGCCACGTTGGAGCCGAGCATCAGGATGGTGCTGGCGTTGTCGAGGTCTTCGAGCGGGAACGGCAGTCCGCGGTCGACGCCGAATGCCCTCATGCCGGCGGCGGCCGCGGAGGACATGCAGAACCGGCCGTTGTAGTCGATCCGGGACGTGCCCAGGGCGAGGCGGGCGAACTTGCCCAGCATGTAGGCCTTTTCGTTGGTCAGGCCGCCGCCGCCGAAAACGCCGACGGCGTCCGCGCCGTAGCGGGACCTGGTCTGCTTGACGGCTGCGGTGATGAGCTTCAGAGCGTCATCCCAGCTCACGGGACGATGGACTCCGTCGGAGCCCTTCAGCATGGGCTCGGTGACGCGCCCGGGGTGGCTCAGCAGGGACGCGGACGTCCAGCCCTTGCGGCAGAGGCCGCCGCGGTTGGTGGGGAAGTCGCGTCCGGATACCTCCAGGACAGGTTGAGCCGGCACGGGGTCTGACCCCGGCTGGACAGCCGGGGTCAGAGCCGCTGGGGACTTCAGCGTCATGGCGCACTGCAAGGCGCAGTAGGGGCAGTGCGTGTCGGCGCTTGTGGTCATGTTAGACGTGTCCCATCGCATTTCGGTTGGCGTTGCGGATGTAGCAGGCCCAGCAGACCGCGAGCATCAGGACGTATGCCCCGACGAAGCCGTAGAAGGCGGGGGTGTACGAACCGCTTGCCTGGTTGGAGGCGTTCAGCACCTGGGGGATAACGAACCCGCCGTAGGCGCCGATAGCCGAGATCAGGCCCAGGGCCGAGGAGGCCAGGCGCTGGGTTGCCACCGAGCTGGCGCCGTTGCGGGCTGCCCTGCTGTTGGTGGCGAAGATGATGGGGATCATCCGGTAGGTGGCGCCGTTTCCGAAGCCGCTTGCGGTGAAGAGCATCAGGAAGAGCACCAGGAAGAGCCAGAAGTTCTTCAGCGGCAGGGTCCAGATCATGGTCAGCGTGATGACGGCCATGGAGGCGAAGGCGGCAACGGTCATGCGGGCGCCGCCCATTCGGTCAGCCATGCGTCCGCCGTAGGGGCGGGCCAGTGAACCCACCAAAGGTCCGAGGAAGGCGAGGGACAGTGCCACCGTGCCCACTCCGATGGAGGAGAAAGCGGGGAAGTAGTCCTTGATCAGCTTGGGGAACACCCCGGCGAAGCCGATGAACGAACCGAAGGTGCCGATGTACAGCAGGGCCATGATCCACAGGTGCGGTTCCTTGAGCGCTGCGATCGAGCCTGCCACGTCACCCTTGGCGCTGGTGAGGTTGTCCATGTATTTGAAGGCGCCGAACGCTGCGAGCAGGATCAGCGGAACCCACATCAGGCCTGCGACCGGAAGGTTGACGGTTCCGGCCGCCAGGAGCGTGATGGCGATCGGGACAGCGAGCTGTGCGACGGCGGCACCCATGTTGCCGCCGGCGGCGTTCAGGCCCAGGGCCCAGCCCTTTTCGCGGGCCGGGTAGAAGAACGTGATGTTGGCCATGGAGCTCGCGAAGTTGCCGCCGCCGAAGCCGGCCAGGGCAGCGACCAGGAGCATGACGCCGAACGGTGTCGCCGGGTTGGAGACACACAGCGCCAGCCCAATGGAGGGGATCAGGAGCAGCAGGGCCGAGACGATGGTCCAGTTGCGGCCGCCGAACTTGGGGACCATGAACGTGTAGGGGATGCGGAGGGTGGCACCCACCAGGCTGGGCATGGAGATCAGCCAGAAGATTTCGGACGTGGAGAAAGTGAAGCCTGCTGCGGGGAGCTGGACCACCACGATGGACCAGAGCTGCCAGACGACAAAGCCGAGGAATTCGGCGAAGATGGACCAGTTCAGATTGCGCCGGGCGATGGAACGGCCCTGGGACTCCCACTGCTCCTTGTTCTCGGCATCCCAGTTGGCGATCCAGCGGCCGGGGCGGACTTCAAGGGCGGGGGCGTGAACGGTGCGGGTAGTTCCGGGCTGTGCGCCGGCCTCTGCCGTGCGGTCAACAGTCACGGTGTACCTCCTTCGGGGGGTTTGTTGTTCTTCAAAGGTAGGGATGGCGCGTTTCGTCAACCGTCGCCGTTTGTTAACGTGCTGTGAAGTTTGCCTATCGGGGCATTTGTGACGGCGTGAGGCGCCGCTTTGTGAGACAAATCGAAACGTCCGCATACTGGACCCTTTGTCCAGTCGCTGGACGGCGGGAACTATTATTGAGAGATACGTATCCCTTAGCCGGGCAGTCTTTTGGGGCACCCGCCCGGTTTCTCACGAAAGCGTTACTACATGTCATCCACTGCCACCTCACCGCAGCCGGGGTCAGCCAAGCAGGTTAACTCGCGCGGGCGCGTGATCGTCGCCAGCCTCATCGGGACCACCGTTGAGTTCTACGACTTCTACGTCTACGCAACTGCCGCTGTGCTCGTATTCCCCAAACTGTTCTTCCCGGGACAGAATGAGACCACCCAGCTGCTGAGCTCCTTCGCCGTGTTCGGTGTGGCGTTTATCGCCCGGCCGCTCGGTTCCGTGGTCTTCGGCCACTTCGGGGACAAATTCGGCCGCAAGGGCACCCTGGTGGCATCGCTGCTGACCATGGGCATCGCAACGTTCCTGATCGGCTGCCTCCCCACGGCGCTGGTACCGGGCTGGGGCTTCTGGGCGCCGGCACTCCTGGTGGTCATGCGCTTCGCCCAGGGCCTGGCCCTCGGCGGAGAATGGAGCGGCGCGGCCCTCCTGGCCACCGAGAACGCACCCGCCAACAAGCGGGCCATCTACGGCACGTTCCCGCAGCTGGGTGCGCCCATCGGCTTCATCATTGCCAACGTGATCTTCCTCGTGGCCAGCTACCAGCTCTCCCCGCAGGCGTTTGAAGCCTGGGGCTGGCGAGTGCCGTTCCTGCTCAGCGCCGTCATGGTGATCATCGGGCTCTACGTCCGCCTCAAGCTGATTGAAACGCCGGCCTTCACCAAGGTCCTGGAATCCAACGAAGTGGCCAAGCTTCCCATCGGCCGTGTCTTCAAGACCAGCTGGCGCCCGCTCATCCTGGGTACGTTCATCATGCTGGCCACGTACGTGCTGTTCTACCTGATGACTACGTTCACCCTCACCTATGGAACGCGCCCCGCCACGCTGGACGCCGCGAGGGCCGCTGCCGAGAAGGCCGGAAAGCCGATGACCGAGGCCGCAGCCGCGGCGTTCGTCCCCGGCCTGGGCTACACGCGCAACGACTTCCTCTGGATGCTGATTGCCGGCGTCGTGTTTTTCGGCATTTTCACCCTTGTGTCCGGCCCGCTGGCAGAGAAGTACGGCCGCCGCAAGATGCTCCTCGCAGTCACCGCGGGAATCTTCGTCTTCGGACTGCTGTTCGTCCCCCTGTTCAGCGGCGGCTTCGTGGGCACCATGGCCCTGCTGATCCTCGGCTTCACCCTGATGGGGCTGACCTTCGGACCCATGGGTGCGCTGCTGCCCGAACTGTTCCCCACCAACGTCCGCTACACGGGGTCCGCCGTGAGCTACAACGTCTCCAGCATCCTGGGTGCGGCCGTGGCCCCCTTCATCGCGGTGTGGCTGTGGGAAATGGCTAAGGGCAGCCCCGTGCTGGTGGGCGTGTACCTCAGCGTCATGGCCGTGCTGACGCTTGTGGCACTCTTCCTGAGCAAGGAAACGCGGGACCTGGACTACGAGAACAACGTAGCCTGACCCGGTAATCCGACACTGGAAATGCCCGGCACCCTTCACGGGGGTGCCGGGCATTTGTCATTTGTGGCCGCTACCTTGCGTAGCGCTCGACGAAGTTGCTGAGGATTTTCATCGGCTCCGCCGCAATGAACTGCCGGGCGTTCTCCATCAGCGCCTCCGCCGACTCCGGCGGGAAGTAGCCGGCGTGGCGGTAGATATCGATCCGGGTGACCAGCCCGTCGGCGTCGAGCTCCGGGTGGAACTGTGTGGCGTACAGGTTGGCCTTGATCCGGAACATGTGCACCGGGCAAGCCGCGGAACTGGCCAGGAGAACGGCGTGGGAGGGGAGGACACTGACGGCTTCCTTGTGGCCGGTAAACGCCGTGAAGCTTTCCGGCAGTCCGCGCAGGAGGGGATCCTGCAGGCCTTCCGCTGTCAGCTTGATGGTGGTGCCGCCCAGGCCTTCACCGTAGGTCCGGTCAATGACCGCGCCCTGGTGCAGGCCCAGCGTACCGACCCCGTAGCAGGCGCCGAGGAACGGGAAATCCGCCGGCACAATGCGGTCCAGCAGCAGGCGCAGGTCACGCTCCACCCGGTGCTGGGCCGGGCTTTTGTGGTCCGCCGGGTCGCTGGAGGTGAAGGGGCTGCCGCCTACGATCACCCCGGAGTAATCGGAGAGGTCCAGGTCCGGCATGGGCCCGGCTTCCATTCGGATGCGGCGCAACTGTGCGGGCTCAAGTCCGCAATAGCGCAGGTAGGCCTCGTATTCTTCCTCGGCAGCCTTGTCCTCGGCGCGTGAGGCAAGCAGTAGAAATGGCTTCACACGCTAAGTCTGCATGGAGCCGCCCCCGGGCGCCATGGGCGCGCCGGGGGCGGCGGGCATTGCTGTGCCGGCGGGCCGGGAAGGAGCCGGCGGAGGCTTAGTCCTCGATCGTGGCGATCACGGCACCGGCGGAGACCGTCTCGCCCGCGATGGCGACCAGGCCGGTAATGGTGCCCGCACGGTGGGCCGTGAGCGGCTGCTCCATCTTCATCGCTTCGAGTACGACGACGAGATCACCTTCGGCGACAATGTCGCCTTCCACAACTGCCACCTTCACGATGGTCCCCTGCATGGGGGAGGTCAGCGAGTTGCCGCCCGCAGCAGCCGCCGGTCCGCCGGAGCGGGAACGCTTCTTGGCCTTGGCCGGTTTGCCCGAGCCGCCGCCGGTGCTGAACGAGCCGAGTGACGCCGGAAGGACCACCTCAAGGCGTTTGCCGCCCACCTCGACGACAACGCGCTGGCGATCCCCGGCGTCGGCAGCCTCACCTTCGGCGCCGTCAGGCGTCCACGCCGGAATGTCGTTGACGAACGCCGTCTCGATCCAGCGGGTGTGGACCTTGAACGGGCCCTCGGCCGGGGCGAAGTCGGGGTTGGTGACCACTGCGAGGTCGAAGGGAATGACGGTGGGGATGCCCTCGACCACCATCTCCTCCAGGGCCCGGCGGGAGCGCTGCAGTGCCTGCTCACGGGTGGCCCCGGTGACGATCAGCTTGGAGAGCATCGAGTCGAAGTTGCCGCTGATGACGTCGCCCTGCTCTACGCCGGAGTCAACCCTGATGCCGGGGCCGGTGGGGTTCTTCAACGTGGTGATGGTGCCCGGGGCGGGCATGAAGTTGCGGCCGGGGTCTTCGCCGGTGATGCGGAATTCGATGGAGTGTCCGCGCACCTCGGGATCGTCGTAGCCCAGCTTTTCGCCGCGGGCCAGCCGGAACTGTTCGCGGACGAGGTCGATTCCGGTGACTTCCTCGGAGACACAGTGCTCCACCTGGAGGCGGGTGTTGACCTCAAGGAACGAGATGGTGCCGTCCTGGCCCACCAGGAACTCGCACGTTCCGGCGCCGAGGTAGCCGGCCTCCTTGAGGATGGCCTTGGACGACTCGTAGAGGCGGCGGTTCTGCTCTTCGGTCAGGAAGGGAGCGGGCGCCTCCTCCACCAGCTTCTGGTTGCGGCGTTGCAGAGAGCAGTCGCGGGTGGAGACCACCACGACGTTGCCGTACGCGTCCGCCAGGCACTGGGTTTCGACGTGCCGCGGGGCGTCCAGGAAGCGCTCGATGAAGCATTCTCCGCGCCCGAACGCAGCGACGGCCTCGCGGACGGCCGATTCGAACAGTTCCGGAATCTCCTCGCGCGTGCGGGCCACCTTGATGCCGCGTCCACCGCCGCCGAAAGCCGCCTTGATGGCCACCGGCAGGCCGAACTTGTCCACGAACTCGAGGATCTCTTCTGCGGATTCCACGGGGTCGGCGGTGCCGGGGACCTGCGGTGCGCCCACCTTTTCGGCGATGTGCCGTGCCTGGACCTTGTCGCCGAGGGCGGAGATTGCCTCCGGGGAGGGGCCGATCCAGGTGATGCCCGCACCGATGACCATGGCGGCGAACTGTGCGTTTTCGGCCAGGAAGCCGTAGCCCGGGTGGATGGCGTCGGCGCCGCTCTGGTGCGCCACTTCGATGAGCTTTTCCATCACCAGGTAGGACTCGGCAGCGGTGTTGCCGCCCAGTGCGTAGGCCTCATCCGCCAGGCGCACGTGCAGGGCGTCGCGGTCCGGGTCGGCGTAGACGGCCACCGAGGTGATGCCTTCGTCCCGGGCGGCTCGGATGATGCGCACGGCGATTTCACCGCGGTTGGCGATGAGGACTTTGCTCAGCCGCTTGGAGCTCGTCAGGGCGGCACCTGCGTGGCTTGGGGCGGTGGACTGCTCTGGACTTGCGGACTGCTCCGAATTTGCTGACAAGGCGTCTCCTTCTTTCCTTCAGGGAGCCTAGCGCGATTTTGAGGGTTCCGCCGATATTACTTGCGGATTCCGCGTGTAAAGCTCCTGTCCTTTGTAGGGATGCTACAAAGAGCTGCGAATTGCCTCACTCCGAGCGGACATCGGCGGGGTCAATGGCGCCGCCGGTCCACAGTTCGGTGATGCCTACCTGCGCCTGGCCCAGCAGCCCGCGAAGGGTGGAAATGGAAAGTCCGACGACGGTGTGGGGGTCGCCGTCGACCTTCCGGATGAAGGCACCGCCGTAGCCGTCGATCGTGAATGAGCCGGCGCACTGGAGCGGCTCGCCTGTGGCGATGTACGCGTCGATTTCTTCGACGCTCATGTCCATGAAATGGACTTCGGCGGAGGTCACGGAGCCCAGCGTGGCGCCGGAGCCATTGGAGCCGCCGTCGTCGGGCTCGGTATCGCGGCAGTCCACCAGCCAGTGGCCCGTGTGCAGCACGCCCATGGCGCCGCTCATCCGCAGCATTCGCTCCCTGGCGACCTCGGCCGTGTACGGCTTGCCGTGCGCCTCGCCGTCGAACTCGAAGACGGAATCGCAGCCGAGCACCAGTGCGCCGTCTGCCTCCGGCAGCGAGGCGACGGCCTCCGCCTTGGCGCGCGCCAGCAGCAGGGCGGTGTCGTGCGGATCCGTGACGCCGTAGCGGGCCTGGACGGCATCTTCATCCACGTCCGATACCAGGATCTCGTGCCGGATGCCGGCGTGGCTCAGCAGTTTGGTGCGTGCGGGGGACTGGGAGGCAAGAATGAGGCGGGTCACCGCTCCAGCCTAGTTCCCCCTGAGTCTCATTGTCGCGGGGTCTTTTCGCTCAGGATTTCTCGCTCGGGCTTATTGTCGGAGGTCGGCGGGATAGTTGGTTCATGGACGGGAACCAGGGATCGGAAGCGGCACGGACAATGGCCGGACGTGATGGAGACAACCTCCGCGGCGTGGTAGCGATGTGCTTGCACGCGCTTCAACAGATTAAGGTGCCTGAGGGCGGTGCCGAGCAGATCGAATTCTGTCGGCGGCTGGAGGAGCTGGGCGCCGCATTGGCTCCTGTCATAACGCGTCTTGAGGTGGCGGCTGTCCTAAGTCGTGCGCCGATAGCTACGACCGGAGTGGGCACGTCCCCAATGGCACACGAAGCGGGCGACCGGCTCCTGTTTGCCCTCATTAATGTCGTAGCCCAAAGGGACACTTGAGCCATGGAAGGATATCCCGGGCCGGAAGCGGCGCTGGCAGCACGCCAGGGTGATTTCCGCTGTGCTTGCAGTTGCGGTCAACGGCCGGTTGCGGAAGATGCGGTCATTGACCTGAATGGTGGCATGCCTGAGGAGGACGGCGCTCGCTTGATTGATGAGATTCGGGCGTTGGAGGACAGGAAATCTGCGTTGTCTGCCCGTCAGGCCCGGCTGACTGTCGCATTTGACCGGCAGCAGCGCCGCCAACAGTCTGACGCCGGAGTACCCGCAGACCAATGCGGGGCAGGCGTCGGAGCGCAGATCGCGCTCGCCCGTCGCGAATCCCCGTCCAAGGGAGACAGGTTGCTGGGCCTGGCCAAGGCTATGGTGACCGAGATGCCCCGAACCCTCGCCGCGCTGGAGACCGGGCAACTGAATGAGTGGCGCGCAACGTTACTGGTCAAGGAGACGGCGTGCCTGTCGGCGGAGGACCGCTGCGCCGTGGACGAGGAACTCGCGCCCGACACTGCCGCCTTTGACGGGGTAGGTGACCGGGGAATCATCGCTGCCGTCCGAGCCGCGGCTTACCGCCGTGACCCCCGTTCTGTCACCCAGCGGGCCAGCCACGCCGCAGCCGAGCGTCACGTCAGCCTCCGCCCGGCTCCGGACACCATGTGCTATCTGACCGCCCTGCTGCCCGTCTCGGCCGGTGTCGCCGTTCATGCTGCTCTTGTCCGTAACGCGGAGTCTGTCCGCAGCGGCGGAGATCCTCGCTCCCGCGGACAAATCATGGCCGATGACCTGGTCGAACGCGTGACCGGGACGCCGGGCGGCTTTACAGGCATCGAAATCCAGCTCGTCATGACTGATCGGACCCTCTTTCAAGGTGACAGCGAACCGGCACGCCTTCCCGGCTACGGTGTGGTCCCAGGCGGCTGGGCCAGAAGCATCATTGACCGTGGCGGAGCTGCGCCTTCTATCCGGGATCAAGTCTTCAACACTTGGATCCGTCGTCTGTACACGGCCCCTGCCACGGGCGAGCTGGTGGCGATGGATTCCCGCGCCCGGCTTTTCCCCGCGGGACTCCGCCGCTTCATCGAGGCACGCGACGACACCTGCCGCACGCCCTACTGCGACGCACCCGTCCGCCACCTGGACCACATCGTCCGCTGGCACGGCGGCGGAGCTACAACACTGGACAACGGCGCCGGGCTCTGCGAAGCCTGCAACCACACCAAGGAAGCGCCGGGCTGGACGGCTCACCCTTTGACCGGACCACATGTTCCCGGCGGGACCAGGCATGCCATCCGACTGACAACCCCAACCGGCCACAGCTACCAATCCACTGCACCGCCGTTGCCGGGAACTCAACGCTGGAGCCCGGCCTTGGACTCCGGCCGCCTGGAAGCAGTACGTCAGCGGAAAGAACTCCGCCACCACGCCAAGATTCGCAGGCGTGCCCTCCGCTATGCTCCATTCGCGGCGTAGCCGGGTCACGGACAGCAGAAATTAACTGCAGAAAAGGGACCGCCCGCCGATCAAGTGATCGGCGGGCGGCCCCTAAGGACTCCGAAGCGCTCTGTCAGCGTGCGCCGACCTCTTCCGCTTCTGTTACGACTGCGGTCTCATCCTTCCGGAGTTTCGTGCCCTCGACGTCGACGTCCGGCAGGATGCGGTCCAGCCAGCGCGGCAGCCACCATGCCTTTTCGCCGAGCAGGTACATCACAGCCGGGACGATCGTCATACGGACCACAAAGGCATCAATCAGCACGCCGAATGCCATGGCGAAGCCGAGCGGCCGGACCATGTTCAGGTGCGAGAAGATGAAGCCGGCGAATACGCTGACCATGATGATGGCGGCCGCGGTGACCACGGCAGAGGCATGGCTGAAGCCGCTCCGGACGGCGTGCTTTGCCGACTCCCCGTGCATGAACGATTCACGCATGCCCGAGGTAATGAACACCTGGTAGTCCATGGCGAGTCCGAACAGGACACCGATCAGGATGATGGGCAGGAAGCTGAGCACAGCGCCCGGATTTTCGACGCCGAACACCATCCCGAGCCAGCCCCACTGGTAAACGGCAACGACCGCCCCGAACGCAGCGGCAAGCGAGAGCAGGAAGCCGCCGGTGGCCAGCAGCGGCACCCAGATGGAACGGAACACGAGCAGCAGCAGGATCAACGAGAGACCCACCACGATCGCCAGGTACGGCGGCAGCGCGTCGCCGAGTTTGGCGGACACATCGACGTTGCCGGCGGTTTGTCCGGTGAGGCCGATGCTGACGCCGGTGGAGTCCTTGATCTGGTCCTTTTCGGCGCGCAGTTCGGAGACCACCTGGACGGTGCTCGCACTGGCCGGGCCTTCATTCGGGATGACCTGGAACACTGCGGTACGGCGGTCCTCGCTCAGGGCCAGGGGAACGGCGGCCGTGACGTTCCCGGTCTCGCGCAGGATGTCCGCGACGTCGAACTGCTTGGCCTGAGCGTCGGCTTCGCTGAGTCCCTCGGGGAGGTCGCCCACTACGATGATCGGGCCGGTCATGCCCTCGCCGAAGCTCCGCTTGGTGACGTCGTAGGCCTTGAATGCCTGTGAGGCGACCGGTTCGGAACTTGCGTCCGGCAAAGCAAGCCGAAGCTGGGCGGCGGGCAGGGCCACCACACCGAGCAGGACCACTCCGGCCAGCAGGGCCAGCCACGGGTGGTTGGTGACGATGCCGCCCCAGCCGTGACTGCTGCGGTATTCGTCCTTGGCGCGGTCCTCGGTTTCGTGGCCGGGAGCGGCGTTGTGCCTGGCCGCCTTGGCCCAGGCCCGCTTGGAGATCAGTTTCCGGCCCACGAGGGAGAGTACAGCCGGCGTCAGGGTCAGGGCCACGACGACGGCGACGCCCACTGTTGCGGCGGCCGAGAGACCCATCACGGCCAGGAACGGAAGGCCCGGGACAACGAGGGCCGCGAGGGCGATGATGACGGTCAGGCCGGCGAAGAGCACGGCATTGCCGGACGTGCCCGTGGCCAGCGCCACGGATTCCTCGGGGTCCATTCCGGAGAGCAGCTGGGAGCGGTGCCGGTTGACGATAAACAGGGAGTAGTCGATTCCGACGGCGAGGCCGAGCATCAGCGCGAGCATCGGGGAGATGGAGCTCATGTCCACGGCCCCGCTCAGGGCGAAGGTGGCGCCCACGCCGACGGCGACGCCGACGACGGCCATAAGCAGCGGAAGCCCGGCAGCGATCAAAGTTCCGAGCATGATGATCAGGACCAGGGCTGCCACGGCGATGCCGATGATCTCGGCTGTGCCAAAGAGTTCGGAGATGTCTTCGCTGATTTCCTTGCTGGGCAGCGCGGTGACGTTGGCGGCGGACACCTCCTTGACGATGTCCTGGACTTCCTGGCGGACCTCGGGGTTGAGGCCGTTGATCGACGTCTTGAACTGGACCTGCGCGATCGCGGCCTTGCCGTCCTCGGAGACGAAGCGGAGGCCGTTCGAGGCCTCGAGCTGGCGCGTACCAAGGGCCAGCTTTGCCTCGCCGGCTTCCAGTTCCTTTGTGCCGGCGTCGAGCTTTGCCTGGCCTTCGGCGAGCGCTGCCTTCTGTTGGCCGAGCTGCGCCTCGATCGCGGCGGGCGGCATTCCCGCGGCCACCATCTGCTGTTCGGCAGCTTCCAGCCGGGCCTTCCCAGCGGCGAGCTCGGCCGCGGACTGCTCCAGCCGGGTCTTGCCGGCAGCAGACTGTTCCTTGCCTGCGGTGAGGTCCGCGGCGGCTTTGTCCAGCTGTGCCTGGGTTGCGAACGGGTCGACGGTGCCCTGGACGTCGGGGAGGGTCTTGAGCTTGGTCAGCGCAGCGGTGACGGCGTCCTTCCCGGCCTGGCTGAATTGTGCGTCGTTGGCTTCGAACACAACGCTCGCCGAGCCGCCGGAGGACGAGGGGAGCTCGTTCTTGAGCTTGTCCGCCATCCGCTGCGTCTCGGTTCCCGGGATCTGGAAGTTGTTGGACAGGGTGCCGTGGAAGGATGCAGCCGCGCCACCGACGGCCAGCATGACGGCGAGCCACACGGAGATGACAAGCCAGCGGTGCCGGTAGGAGAACTTGCCGAGGCGGTAAAGCAAAAGTGCCATGTCAGAGCCGATCTGCGAAAGGGGTGGCGGTGGAGTTGTTGGCCATGGTGCTGGCCCGGGGCCTTGCGGGGCGGGCGAATCCGGAGCCCAGCAGGCTCATGGAATCGATCAGGAGCTGCCTGAGGATGGAAAGGGACTCCGGGGTCAGGGATCCGCCGCATCGGGCGAACCAGACGTCCATTGCAGCCTTACCGCAGGAGATGAGGGAACCGGCCAGCGCGCGCAGATAGAGTTCGTCGAATTCGGCGCCGGGAGTTTGGGCGAACCGTTCACGGGCAGCGTCGATGATTTCCGCGGTGCAGTGGTCCCATGCTTCCAGTTCGCTGCGGTTGAGCTGCGGATTGGACTGCGCC
Source organism: Arthrobacter sp. PvP023 (assembly GCF_017832975.1). Lineage (NCBI taxonomy): Bacteria > Bacillati > Actinomycetota > Actinomycetes > Micrococcales > Micrococcaceae > Arthrobacter > Arthrobacter sp. PvP023. The sequence goes on along the minus strand of NZ_JAFIBI010000001.1, from coordinate 3,582,653 downwards.
AGGGTGTACAGCTCGGCCATGGGGGCCACGGTCATGGGGTCGGCAAGCTGAATCAGGGCCGCCCGTGCCGACTTTAGGATGGGCTCGTCGGCTGGCCGCAGCCGGAACTGCGCCAAGGCGTGGTCCAGGAAACCGTGGGTCACCGCTGCCAGGGCCGCTTCCGTGCTGCTGAAGTAGTTGAAGAAAGTGCGCCGGGAAATGGCGGCGGCATCGGCAATGTCCTCGACCGTGAAGTTACCCGGGCCCTTGCTCCGCAAGAGCTGGAGGGCGGCATCGGTAATGGCCTGGCGTGTTGCGGCCTTGTTGAGTTCACGGCGCGACGGTGTTGCGGGCGCGGCGTTGGCGCTGGAAGCCTGGCCGGGGGCGGTCTGGGTAGGTGGCACGGCATTACACTACGTGCATTTTTACACTCTGTGCAAGTTTGTTGTGGAGTCCGATTCACAGCTTCCTGACAGCTGGATGACAGCATTTACTTAACCGGGTGCCGCATTCTTGGGGAAGGTAGGCGAACTGTAGCTACCAACGGAAGCAGCAATGTTGCTGCGGCAGATCGAGGAGACGTGCCATGTCAAGCAGGAAGAAGTTGGGCCTCGGCCTGGGCGCCGCTGCCCTGGTTGTCGGGGCCGGGATCGGCGTCAGCGGGATTGCGTCGGCGGCAACCACGCCCACGCCGTCGCCCAGTGCGTCGGCCACTACGAATGCGGACGGCCACGACCGCGGGCACAAGGGCGGCCGGCACGGACACGGAGGGGGCGTGCAGGCATCGGAGTTAGCTGCCAAGCTCGGTGTCGACGAGGCCAAGGTCACCGAGGCGCTCAGGGCGTTCCGTGAGGCGAACAAGCCGGCCACTCGTCCCGCAGAGGGAACGAAGCCGGACAGGGAGGCCATGGAATCGGCCCTGGCCAAGTCCCTCGCGGAGTCACTCGGCATTGAGGAATCCAAGGTCACTGCCGCACTTGAGGAGCTGCGCACGGAGGCGCAGTCTGAGCGCGCTGCGGCCCTCAAAACGCGGCTGGATAAGGCAGTCGCGGAAGGCAAGCTCACCCAGGCGGAGGCGGACGCTGTCGCCAAGGCCGTAAAGAACGGCGTGATCGGCGGCGGGGGCCACTAAGGCGTACCGGCGGCCGAACATACCCAAACGCCGCAGCCCCCCGGGAAGATCCCGGGGGGCTGCGGCGTTTTAAGCCAAGCCTGGTGTCAGGCTTTCGTGTCGGTCAATTCGCGGCCGTCCACTGCAGCCGCCGTCGGATCGGCAACCACCTCGGTGGAGTCGTCTGCGAACGGGTCTCCGTTACGCGGTGCGTTGTAGAGCGACTCGTCCAGGATGCCCTGGCGCTTGGCAACGATCGTGGGGACGAGCGCCTGCCCGGCGACATTGACCGCCGTGCGGCCCATGTCCAGGATCGGATCGATCGCCAGCAGGAGGCCGACGCCGGCCAGCGGCAGTCCCAGCGTGGAGAGCGTCAGGGTCAGCATGACGACGGCGCCGGTGGTGCCGGCAGTCGCTGCCGAGCCCAGCACAGAGACGAGTGCGATCAGCAGGTACTGGCTGAAGTCCAGCTGGATGCCAAAGAACTGGGCCACGAAGATCGCCGAGATGGCCGGGTAGATCGCGGCGCAACCGTCCATCTTGGTGGTGGCGCCCAGCGGCACGGCGAAAGAGGCGTAGGCCCGGGGGACGCCCAGGCTGCGCTCGGTGACGCGCTGGGTCAGCGGCAGCGTGCCCACGGAAGAGCGGGAAACGAAGGCCAGCTGCACAGCGGGCCAGACACCGGAGAAATACTGCTTGACAGACAACCCGTGGGTGCGGACCAGGACCGGGTACACCACGAACAGCACCAGGGCCAGGCCGACGTAGATGGCAAAGGTGAACTTGCCCAGCGACCCGATGGTGTCCCATCCGTAGACGGCCACGGCGTTGCCAATGAGCCCTACGGTGCCCAGCGGGGCGATCCGGATGATCCACCACAGCACCTTCTGGATGACGGCGAGGGCGGAAGCGTTAAGGGTCAGGAACGGCTCCGCTGCCTTGCCCACCTTCAGGGCGGCCACGCCGACGGCGATCGCGATCACCAGGATCTGGAGGACGTTGAAGCTGACCGCGGTGGTCACGGCGCCTGATTCAGCAACGGTGGAGCTGGCACCCAGGCCCAGGAAGTTCTTGGGGAAAAGCCCCACCAGGAACGCCCACCAGTCGCCGGATTTGCCGGAGTACTTGGCCTCCTGGGTGATGCCGGTGCTGGCGCCGGGCTGCAGGAGCACACCCAGGCCGATGCCGATCAGCACTGCGATCAGGGACGTGATGGCGAACCACAGGAGCGTGTTCCACGCCAGCTTTGCGGCGTTGGACACCTGGCGCAGGTTCGAGATCGAGCTGACAACCGCGGTGAAGATGAGTGGGACGACGGCGGTCTGCAGCAGCGAGACGTAGCTCGAGCCGATGGTCTGCAGGGTGGCGCCGAGGGCATTGGGGCTCGCCTTGGTGCTGCCCGTGTACTTGGCCAGGAGGCCGAGGCCCAGGCCCACGATCAGGGCGGCGATGATCTGGAAGCCGAACGAACCGGCCCATTTGGGCAGCCGGAAGCCGGTGTTTCCTGCGGGGGAGGGGGTGCTGGTTTGAGTGCTCACCCGAACACGCTAGGACCGGTTCACTTATCACGACGAACGGATGTTGAGAAATGTTACGGGAATAGATTCCAAGGGTAGCCGGAAAATCCCTAGAAAATGGCGTAGGTAGGCACTTTTGTGAAGTTATTCCCGGGGTCGGTGTGGCAAACGTCTCGCCTTCACAATGAGTTTTTGTCCAGATAACGCGACTTCCAGGGCGGTTTGCTCGCGTTATCTGGACAAAAACTGGACAGGCGGAAGGCACTTACCCCAGCAGCGCCCGCTTGAGGGTGTCGAGCCCCACGGAGCCGATGTTCAGGGCCTTGGTGTGGAAGGCCTTCAGGTCGAAACCGGGGCGGGCTTCCAGCTCGGCGCGGATCTGTTCCCAGAGGCGCTGGCCCACCTTGTAGGACGGCGCCTGGCCCGGCCACCCCAGGTAGCGGGCGAACTCGAAATTGAGCTGTCCCTCACTGATCGCCAGGTTCTCTTTCAGGAAGCCGTACCCCTTGTCCGGCGTCCAGGTGCCGCCGCCCCAGCGTTCCGGAACCTCCAGCTCCAGGTGCACGCCGACGTCGAACACCACGCGCGCCGCACGCATGCGCTGCATGTCCAGCATGCCCATGTGGTCGCCCGGGTCCTTGAGGTAACCCAGTTCCTGCATCAGTTTCTCGGCGTACAGTGCCCAGCCTTCACCGTGGCCGGACGTCCAGCAGACGTTGCGGCGCCACTTGTTGAGCAACTCCCGGCGGTAGACGGCCGTAGCGATCTGGAGGTGGTGTCCGGGTACGCCTTCGTGGAACACCGTGGTGGTCTCTGCCCACGTGGTGAACGTGTCCTCGCCCGCCGGTACGGACCACCACATCCGGCCCGGCCTGCTGAAGTCGTCGGAAGGGCCGGTGTAGTAGATGCCGCCTTCGTCCGTGGGGGCGATCAGGCATTCGAGCGTCTTCATGATGTCCGGGATCTCGAAGTGGACACCGGCGAGATCCGCCACGGCCTTGTCCGAGAGGTCCTGCATCCAGGCCTTAAGGGCGTCGGTGCCTTTGAGTTGCCGGGCGGGATCGCTGTTCAGGATCTCCTTGGCTTCCGCCACGGACGCGCCGGGCCGGATCTCGTTGGCCACGCGTTCCTGTTCGGCGATGAGCCGCTCGAGTTCCTGGACGCCCCAGGCGTACGTCTCGTCGAGGTCCACCGTCGCGCCGAGGAATGCCCGGGATGCCAGTGCGTAGCGGTCCCGGCCCACCGCGTCCTTGGCAGGTGCCACGGGAAGCAGCTCGGCGGACAGGAAGTCGGCCAGTTTCACGTAGGCTGCGCTGGCCGCGGCAGCGCCGTCGTCGAGTTTTGCCTGCAGTTCCGCGGAAAGCGGGCCGTCCTTGGTCTTTGCGCCGGCGGCCATCTTCGCGAAGAAGCCGTCCCCGGCGGCGTATTTGGTGGCCTGCTCGATGACGATGGCCACCTGCCGGGCAGCGGAGACCTTGCCCTGCTCCTTGGCGGAACGCAGCGACTCGATATAACCGTCGATCGCTCCGGGGACGCTGTGGGCACGGCCGGCGATGTGCTCCCAGTGTTCGGCGGTGTCGGTGGGCATCAGGTCGAAAATCGAGCGGATGTTCTGCGCCGGCGATTCAATGTTGTTCAGCTCGGCGGCGTCCCAGCCCGATGCGTGGATTTCCAACTGCAGTCCCAGCCGTTCGCGCATGGCGTCGAGCGTTACGGCGTCCACCTCGTCCACCGGCTCCAGGCCGTCAAGTGCGCTGAGCGCCTCCCTGGCCGCAGCCATGAATCCTTCGATGCCGGCCGGCGAGAAGTCCTGGAACTCGGTCTCGTGGCCCGGTACGCCCAGCACTGTGGCGAAGCTCGGATTGAGCCGTATCAGGGTGTCCGTGTAGCCGTCGGCGACGGCGTCGATGGCTGTATGGGGGCGCGCGGAGGCGGCGGATTCGGTAGTCACCCCACGAGACTAACGGGGCAAACCCGGTTATGAAAGACTCACTGAACTTTTCGGTGTGTCAGCGGACCGCCGCTGCGGCGGCCACCCCGGCTCCGCCTCAGCCGCGGCTGCGCTTCCAGGCTCCCGGCCCGGGGGCGGGGGCCAGGCGCAGCTGCTGCCGCCGCACCCAGTGGCGGACACTGGGCTTCGCCTTGCCTTCCGGCTCGGCGCTGCCGAGGGAGAGCACGACGGCGGTCAGCGCCGCGAGCTCGACGTCTGTCGGTTCGCCCTTCACCACGGAGAACAGCGGCTCGGCGGCCTCGGCGCCGTTTCCGCCGGGGGTCTGCCCGGGCTCAACCGCCGCCTTCGCGGCCGGCTCCACGTCCGGGCTCACAGCGGAATGTTTCCGTGCTTCTTGGCGGGAAGGCTGGCGCGCTTGTCCCGCAGGGCACGCAGGCCCTTGATGATCTGCACCCGGGTCTCCGAGGGTGCAATAACGGCATCCACATAGCCAAGCTGGGCCGCCTGGTAGGGGTTAAGGAGCTCTTCCTCGTACTGCCGGATGACCTCTGCGCGCTTGGCCTCGACGTCGCCGCCGGCTTCCGCAACAGCGGCAAGCTCACGGCGGTACAGGATGTTGACGGCGCCCTGCGCGCCCATGACGCCGATCTGGGCCGTGGGCCAGGCCAGGTTAAGGTCGGCGCCAAGCTTTTTGGATCCCATCACGATGTAGGCCCCGCCGTATGCCTTGCGGGTGATGACCGTGAGCTTGGGGACGGTGGCCTCAGCGTAGGCATACAGGAGCTTGGCACCGCGGCGGATGATTCCCTGGAATTCCTGGTCCTTGCCCGGCAGGAAGCCCGGCACGTCCACCAGCGTGATGATGGGGATATTAAAGGCGTCGCAGTGGCGGACGAAGCGCGCGGCCTTTTCCGATGCCGAGATGTCCAGGGTGCCGGCAAACTGCATGGGCTGGTTGGCCACGACGCCTACGGTGTGCCCTTCGATCCGGCCGTAGCCGATCATTACGTTCGGAGCGTACAGGGCCTGCATCTCAAGGAAATGGCCGTCGTCCACGATCTGCTCAACGACCTTGCGCATGTCATAGGGCTGGTTGGCGGAATCCGGAATGAGCGTGTCCAGGGCCAGGTCGTCGTCGTCGACCTCCAGGTCCTGCTGGTGTTCCAGGACCGGGGCCTCGGCGAGGTTGTTGGAGGGCAGGAAGTCCAGGAGTTCGCGGACGAACTCGATGGCGTCCGCCTCGTCCGAGGCGAGGTAGGTGGACGTTCCCGTGTTGGCGTTGTGCTGCCGCGCGCCGCCCAGGGTTTCCATGTCCACGTCCTCGCCGGTGACGGTCTTGATCACGTCCGGTCCGGTGATGAACATGTGAGAGGTCTTGTCCACCATGACCACGTAGTCGGTCAGGGCGGGGGAGTAGGCTGCTCCGCCGGCGGAGGGGCCCATGATGAGGGAGATCTGCGGGACCACGCCGGACGCATGGACGTTGTTGCGGAAGATGTCCGCGAACATGGCCAAGGAGGCGACGCCTTCCTGGATGCGTGCGCCGCCGCCGTCGAGGATGCCTACCACCGGGCAACCGTTGCGGAGCGCGAATTCCTGCACCTTGACGATCTTCTCGCCATTTACTTGGCTGAGGGAGCCTCCGTAGACCGAGAAGTCCTGGCTGTACACGGCCACGGGGCGGCCGTCCACCGTGCCGTATCCGGACACCAGGCCGTCGCCGAGGGGCTTCTTCTTCTCCATGCCGAAGGCAGTGGAGCGGTGGACGGCCAGGGCGTCGAATTCCACGAAGGAATCCGCGTCCAGGAGGAGGTCGATGCGTTCGCGCGCAGTGTTCTTGCCGCGGGCGTGCTGCTTTTCGATGGCCTCGGGCCCGGATGGCTGCTCGGCACGCGCCTGGCGGTCGCGGAAGTCGGCAATCTTTCCCGCTGTCGTGGTCAGATCGTGGCTCATCAAGTGTCTCCGGCTCTGTAGCTGATGGTCGCTGGCACTGTGTCGCAACGGCGCTTAAGTAGCTTCCGCACAAAAACAGGACCCTGTTGGCTAGTCTAGTGACGCTATTGGCCCGGACCGCTGTAGAAAACCTACAATTTTCTGCCCTTGGGAGGCAGCGACCAGTATGTTACTCGCCGGTAACATGCTTCGGCTAGAGTGTCCTTATGACTTCAAGCAACGATGCTTCGGGCACCGCCGCAGGGCCGTACCAGGCCGCCGGTTCCCTTCAGGGCCGCACCATTTTGATGTCGGGCGGCAGCCGCGGCATCGGCCTGGCCATTGCCCTCCGCGCCGCACGCGACGGCGCCAACATAGCGCTGATGGCTAAGACCGGCCAGCCGCACGCGAAACTGGAAGGTACGGTCTTCAGCGCCGCGGAACAGTTGCTCGCGGCAGGCGGCCAGGCGCTCCCGATCGTGGGCGACGTGCGCAATGACGACGACGTCGCCGGGGCGGTTGCCGCCGCCGTCGAACGGTTTGGCGGGATCGACATCGTGATCAACAATGCCTCCGCGATCGATCTGTCCAAGACCGACGCCGTGGACATGAAGCGCTACGACCTGATGCAGGACATCAACGTCCGCGGCACGTTCCTGCTCTCCAAGCTCGCGCTTCCTGCCCTGCGCCGGTCGGCGTCCGCCCACATCCTCACCCTGTCACCGCCGCTGAACCTGGATCCCAAATGGGCCGGCATGCATCTTGCCTACACCATGGCCAAATACGGAATGAGCCTCACCACCCTCGGCCTGGCCGAGGAACTGAAGGAAGCCGGGATCAACGTCAACTCGCTCTGGCCCTGCACCCTGATCGATACCGCAGCCATCCGCAACATGCCCGGCGGCGAGAACATGGTGAAGGCCGCCCGCGGACCGGAGATCATGGCGGATGCGGCGCATGCGGTGCTGACGGGAGGCAACCTGCATGGCGGTGGCGGCTCGCCGAGCGGCAATTTCTACACGGATGAACAGGTGCTCGCCGCGGCGGGGGTGGCCGATTTTTCGCCGTACAGCCTGGGCGCGCCGGAGGATCGGCTGGTCCCTGACATTTTCCTCTGAGAACACTCCGGGCCGCCGCCGGAGCCGCGCCAACTCGGTAGGATTCAACTATGGACGCCCCACAGCCTGCCGACGGCCAGGACCCGAACAATACGCAGTCTTCCGAGACCGGCCCGGAGCGGCAGAACACTGACGTGCCTTCCGTTGCTCAGCCGGACGCTGTTCCCCGCGTCGGCCTCAACAGGGCCGAGTTGGGCAATGCGGAATTCCTCTCCGCCAACGGCATAGCGCAGCTCACGGTGGTGGACTCGACAGGCTCCACCAACGCGGACCTCCTGCAGGGGGTGACTGTGGATCCCCGCGCCTGGCCGGACCTTTCAGTGCTGACGGCCGAGCACCAGACCGCGGCCCGCGGCCGGCTGGACCGCCACTGGGAGGCGCCGCCCCTGAGCTCCGTTTCCGTGTCGATCGTTCTCCGCCCGGTTAATGCCGAAGGACGGCCGCTGCCCACGAACAGCTACTCCTGGTTCTCGCTCCTGGCCGCGCTTGCCCTGCGTGAGGCGCTCCTGGAAACGGCAGGCATCCCGGCCGAAATCAAATGGCCCAACGACGTCATGGTGCGCGGCCGGAAGATCGCCGGCATCCTGGCGCAGCTTGGACCCATGGGGGACGGCTCTGTTCCGCCGGTGATTCTGGGCACGGGCCTCAATGTGACCCTGACTGCCGGGGAACTCCCCGTTCCCACTGCCACGTCCGTGCTGCTGGAGAATGCCCGGACTGTCGACCGGACGGCACTCCTCAAGAGTTATCTTTCGCGCTTTGCCGCGCTCTACCGGAACTTCTGCAACGCGGACGGCGACCCCGCTGCCGGGATGGCCGGCGGACCCTCGCTGCACAAGCGGGTCGAGTCGGTCATGAGCACCCTCGGCAAGCAAGTGCGCGCGCAGCTGCCGGGGGATCACGAGATCATTGGCCATGCCTCCCGCCTGGACGAGTACGGCTCCCTCCTGGTGGTCGATTCAGCCAGGCACGAACACGTTGTGACGGCCGGTGACGTCGTCCACCTCCGGCCGTGGACCCCGCCGGGCGCAGGCAGCGGAACAGGAACCGAAACGGGTACCGGCGCCGCCGAAAGCGGATATGCGTAAAGACCTCCTGCCGGGTGAACAGGTCATCACTGTGACCCGGCCGCAGCCCCGGAAGCTTTTCTTTCCGGGGCTGCTGTTCATCGTTGCCCCCGCCCTGGGTGCCTTTGCCAGTGCCTGGATCGTGAAAGGCGAACCGGCCAGGCTGGTTCCGCTGATCACTGAAGAATGGACGATCTGGCTCGTCGCAGTGTGCGTCGGGGCTGTTGCGTGGATACTGTTGGGGTACTGCCTGCCTCGCGTGCTGAGGTGGCACGCAACGCAGTACGTGCTGACCAGCCGGCGGATAGTTGCCCGTTACGGCATGTTGCGCAGGCGGGATATGCAGATCCCGCTCGCTTCCGTGCATCACATCGGCGTCAGCCAGTCACTCTGGCAGCGCATATTGCGGTCCGGGAATATATCGTTGGATACCGGGCAGGGTGCCGATGCCGTCATCCCGGATGTGCCGGAGGCAGTGAAGTTCCGCAACTTCGTCCTCGATGCCATCGATGACTTGCCGCCCGGCGCGGTCTTCGAGGCGGACCGGGCGCAGCAATTGGCCGGGGACGCGCAGTACTACCGGCCGCGGGACATGGGAGAGCAGTGGGATCCGAGAGAAGGTGGAAGAGATGAGCGTTGAGAATCCCGGACCCGTGGACGAGGCCGAGCGGTCCGAGATGCCCTCACCACCGGACGCAGTAGTGGAAACCGCCACCCTTGAAGCCGCTGTGCTGGAAACGGCTGCGCTGGACACAGTGTCGGTGGAGGCGCCCGTGCTCGAGACCTCCGTTGCCGGGGACTCCGCCGACACGCCGGTGGCAACACACCGGCCGATACCCCACGACCCCGCCCCGTACGATCCGGCTCCGGGGGGCCGGCCGGCGGGAACATCCCCGTCAGAGGCACCCGCCACCGGGACACTCTCCGCCGAACGGCTCGCAGCCAAGGCACTCGAAGCCAGGCTCCTTGGCGGTGAGCGCAAGCTCCGCCGCCGTGAGGTGGCAGCCGGTGCCGGACTGTCCCTGCTGTCCGCCCGTAAGTTGTGGCGCGCCCTGGGCTTCCCGAACCTCGGAGACGAGGACGTCGCCTTCACCGAGCGCGACCAGGCAGCTCTGTCCACCGTGGTGGACCTGGTCCGCGCGGGGAAGCTCACCGAAGAGGCGGCCATCTCGGTGACCCGCGCCATCGGGCAGATGACTGACCGGATGGTGGTGTGGCAAATCGAAGCCCTGGTGGAGGACATGGTCCACCGGCAGGGCGTGTCGGACGCCGTGGCCCGCAAGCGGCTGGTCAACCAGCTTCCGTCCCTCGTGGACGCCCTCGAGGAAATGCTCGTTTACTCCTGGCGCCGGCAGCTCAACGCGGGTGTCCAGCGACTCGCCGTGCGGGCCGAAGCCGGACTGCAGGCGAGTGAAGAGGGCCGCGAAGGCGATGAGGATGACGCGCCGTTGCCCCTTGCGAGGGCAGTCGGCTTTGCGGACCTGGTCTCCTACACCAGCCTTTCCAGGCGCATGAACGAGAAGACGCTCGCCCAGCTGGTTCAGCGTTTTGAAAACAAGTGCGCCGAAATCATCTCGGTAGGCGGCGGCCGGCTGGTGAAAACAGTGGGCGACGAAGTTCTCTATATTGCCGAGACGCCCGCGGCGGGCGCCGAAATTTCCCTCGCCCTGTCGCAGGCCTTTACCGAGGACGAGATCCTGCCCCAGGCCAGGGTTGCCATGGTGTGGGGGCGCATCCTTTCGCGCCTGGGCGACATCTACGGGCCCACCGTTAATCTCGCCGCCCGGTTGACCGCACTGGCCGACCCCGGCACGGTGCTGGTGGACTCGATGACCGCCGCAGCCCTGGAACAGGACGAGCGGTTTGTGCTGGTGCCGCAGAAAGCCGAGGAGGTCCGCGGCTTCGGCGAAATCCACCCGGTCCTGCTCCAGCGCGGAAGCGGCCGGGGCCTCGTCTTAGACTGAGTGCCCGGACCCGGGGTTTCTACATTTGATGGTCTTATGACATAGTCGGATTGACCCGGCTACGTTTCCAGTGGGTCTTAGCGTGCCCGGAATGCATTTCTCGTGGGGGAAGACCAGTAATGAAACGGCCATCTCGATCCGTGACGCCCAACGCGGAACCGACGCCGAACCATCGGCGTGCACGGATTCTTCGAGGCACCGCTTTTGCGGTGGCGGGTGCTGCTTTGGTGGCTGGTGCGATTATTTATCCGGGGTTCAAGACCACTGAGGTGGAGTTGAACGACGGCGGTGTGTGGGTGGTCAGTAAGACCAAGAACGCTGTTGGGCGGTTGAATTATCCGTCGCGGGTGCTGGATGGTGCGGTGACGCCGGCGAGTACTACGTTCGATATCCTGCAGAACTCCGGGAACGTTTTCGTTGATGATGAGACCGGCTCGACTCTGAATCAGGTCTCGCCGGCGAATATGCAGCTGGGCGGGGATAAGCAGTTGCCGGGGTCGGCTGATGTCAGTTTCGGTTCTGCCGTGATTTCGGTGACGGATGCGGCCAAGGGCAAGGTGTGGGCTCTGTCGCCGTCAACGGTCAACGGCTTCGATGAGGAAGCTACTGAACCGGCCGTGGTCGGTTCGGAGGGCCTGGTGTCCGCTGTCGGGACGGATGACCGGATTTACAGTGCGGATCCGAAGACGGGTGTTGTGACTGTGACGGCTGTTGATGCCAATGGTGAGACGACGTCGTCCGAGTCGGGCACGTGGGACGGTCTGAAGGGTGCGGGTGATCTGCAGCTGGCTGTGGTGGGGGATAAGCCGGTGGTCCTGGATGCGGGGCGGGGGAAGTTGTTCCTGCCGGGCGGTCGTGGGCTGGATCTGGAGAACGCGCGGGATGCGAAGTTGCAGCAGTCCGGTCCGGCGTCGGATGTGGTTGCGGTGGCGACGCAGAAGGCGTTGTTGAAGCAGCCGTTGGATGGTTCGTCGGCGAAGACGGTGTCCTTTGATGGTGAGGGTGTTCCGGCGGCTCCGGTGCAGCTGGGCGGGTGTGTTCATGCGGCGTGGTCGGGGGCGAACAAGTATGTCCGTGATTGTGTGAATGATGCTGATGACAAGAACGTTGAGGTGCCGAAGGCGAGTGCGTCGCCGTCGTATGTGTTCCGGGTGAACCGGGACCTGGTGGTGTTGAACGATGTGAACTCGGGCAATGTGTGGCTGGTGAACCAGAACATGCAGCTGGTCAACAACTGGGACGACGTGATCCCGCCGCAGCAGACCTCGGACGACGCGGACAAGGACTCCGCCGATGAAGTGCAGCAGACCGTCCTGCCGGACCGCACAAAACCTAACAGCGCGCCGGTTGCCAAACCTGACACCTTCGGAGTCCGCGCGGGCAAAACCGCCATCCTCCCCGTCCTGGACAATGACACCGACCCCGACGGCGACATCCTCACGGTCCGCGCCCCGGACCCCATCAACTCCGGGGTCCTGGCCCCGATCTACGGTTCCACCGGTTTCCAGGTCAGCGTGCCGGCGGACAAGACCGGCTCCGAGACATTCAAATACTCCGTGGACGACGGCCGCGGCCTCAGCGCCTCCTCGGATGTCACCCTCCACATCATCCCGCCGGGGGAGAACTCGGCCCCCCGCCGGAAGCCGACCCGGAACACCTCCCTGGTGGTGCAGGCCGGCAAGCTCGTCAGCCAGAACATCCTGACCGACTGGATCGACCCTGACGGCGATGACCTGTACGTCGTCAGCGCCTCCAGCAGCGATCCCCAGGACCAGGTCAAAGCCCGGCCGGACGGACTGCTCAGCTTCCAGGACGGCGGCTCCGAGCCCGGCCGCAAAGTAGTCACGGTTACGGTCTCGGACGGCCAGTCCACTGCCGAGGACAAGGTCACCGTGGATGTGCGGGCCCCGGGAGCGCTTCCGCCGATCGCCAACGCCGACCACATCGTCGCCGTCGCGGGCGTGGACACGGTCATTGCGCCGCTGAAGAACGATTCGGACTCGCAGGGCGGAGCGCTCCGGCTCGCCCAGGTCACTCCCGACGGAAACTCCACTGCCACCATGGGAGCGGACCAGCAGACCTTCACCTTCACCTCCACTGCCGAGGGCGCCCACTATGTGACCTATCTCGTGACCAACGGCCCGGCCAGCGCACAGCAGCTGGTCCGCGTGGACGTCGTTCCCGGCAACGGCGACGGCGCCCCCGTCGCCGTCCGGGACACCGCCCTGCTGCCCAGCGGCGGCAGTGTGCTGGTGGACGTCCTCGGCAACGATTCGGACCCCTCGGGCGGCGTGCTGGTGGTCCGATCCGTCACAGCCGCCGAGGGCCAGCCGGTCAGCGCATCGGTGCTGAACCACTCGGTCATCAGGATCACCGACATTCGGGCAGAGGGGCAGCTTAACGTCAAGTACACGATTTCCAACGGCAAGGCGTCAGCGAGCGGAGACATCGCGGTGCTGGTGGTTCCAGCACCGGCCAAGCTCCAGGCCCCGCAGGCCAAACCTGACGAGGTATCGGTCCGGGCGGGCGACGTTGTCACCATTCCGGTGCTGGAGAACGACACCGACCCCAACGGCGGCAAGCTCACCCTTGAACCCGAACTGGCGCAGAAACCCGACGACGCCGACGGCCGCATGTTCCGTTCCGGCGGCACCCTGCGCTTCATCGCCGGGGACGTTCCCAAGACGGTCTATGCGATCTACAAGGTCACTAATGAATCCGGGCAGTCGGACTCCCAGCAGGTCACCATCCGCATCCGTGCCCGCGACGACGAACGGAACACCCGTCCCGAGCCGAAGAACCTGACCGCACGCGTGGTCGCCGGCATGGTGGTACGGATTCCCGTGCCGCTGGACGGGATCGATTCCGACGGCGACTCCGTCCAGCTGATCGGCGTGGACAAGGCCCCGGCGATGGGAACTGCGGTGGTCAAAGACGGCTATCTCGAGTTCACCGCCACCGGAACGGCCGCCGGCACTGACACGTTCACCTACCGTGTCCGGGACCGGATCGGCGCCGAAAACACCGGCACCGTAATAGTCGGAATTGCCCCGCCGGAGGCCAATAACCAGAAGCCCATTGCCGTGGACGACGCCGTGGATGTCCGCCCCGGGCGCCAGATCGCCGTCGACGCGCTCAGCAACGACTCGGACCCTGACGGGGACCCCATCGGCCTGGTGGCCAACGGCTTCGAGGCGCGCCCCGAACTCCGGGTCGAGAGCGCCGACGGGGGCAAAGTGCTGCTCACGGCACCCGGCGCCGCCGGCAACGAGAGCGTCAGCTACAAGATCCAGGACGACAAGAAGGCCCAAGGGAGTGCCGTGATCCGGGTACGGGTCAGTCCCGATGCCGCGCTCAAGTCCCCGGTCGCGCAGGACGATGTGGTCACTCCGGCCGAGACGCTGGGCAAATCCGCCGTCGACGTCCCGGTTCTCAAGAACGACTCGGACCCCGACGGCGTCGCCGCCGATCTCAAGGTCACCCTGCCGGACGGCAACCCCAACGCGCGCGTCGGAGGTGACGGCAGTGTCGTCGTGTCCCTCGTCCCGAATGACCAGCTGGTTCCGTACACCGTCACCGACGTCGACGGCCAAAGCGCGACGGCGGTCGTCTGGGTTCCCGGACAGGGAGAGCAGTACCCCACCCTGGCCCGCACCGACGTCCTGGAAGTGATGGCAGGGAAGGAAGCCGCCATCGACCTGGGCGAGTATGTCCGCGTCCGGGACGGACGCACCGCCCGGATCACCCAAGCGGACAAGGTCCGCGTGCAGGGTGCGGACACCGGGAACGTGATCGCCGGCAACGGAAATGCGCTGCGCTACGCTGCGCTCAAGGACTACGTGGGACCCGGCTCCATCACCTTTGAAGTGACTGACGGTTCCGGTCCGGACGATCCCCAGGGTCTGAAGTCCACCCTGACCGTCATCACCCGGGTGGTTCCGGATCCCAACGCCAACCACGAGCCCACCTTCAGCGGAACCGACCTCGAGGTGCCGCTGGCCGAAACTGCCAGCCTGGAGCTGGGCAACCTGGCAAAGGACGTTGACGACGGGGACCAGGAGAAACTTGCCTTCGAGCTGGACGGCACACTGCCGGAAGGTTTCAAGGCAGCCATTGAGGGGCAGACGCTCAAGCTCAGCGCTGACTCCGGCGTGGCCGCAGGCCGCAAGGGGATCATCCCGCTGAAGGTGACCGACGGCCGCTCCGGCCCGGTCAGGGCCGCGGTGACGGCCACTGTCGTCGCCTCGAGCCGACCACTGCCAACCGCCAACGAGGATGTCATCGACAAAGCCAATGCCGGCCGGACCGAGACCATCAACGTCCTCGCCAACGACTTCAATCCTTTCGGTGAAACCCCGCTGAAGATCATCTCTGCCACGGTCGAAACCGGTTCTGCTGCCGGTGCTCCTGCCGTCAACGGGGACTCGATCACAGTCACTCCCGCCGATGGCTCCAAGGGAGTCATGGTGATTCGCTACACCGTGCTGGACAAGACCGGGGACCCCTCCCGACAGGCGAGCGGCCGTGTGCGCATCACGGTCCGGGACAAGCCGGATGCCCCCTCGGCACCGACCGCCACGGATGTTCGCAGCCGCACTGCCGTGCTCAAGTGGGCTCCGCCGTCGGACAACGGCGCATCGATCACCAAATACACCGTTCGGTCCAACGGCTTCAGTCAGGACTGCCCCACCACCACCTGCACACTCAGCGGCCTGACCAACGACGTCAAGTACGTCTTCACTGTCACCGCCACCAACGAAGTCGGCGAATCGGAATCGTCCGCGGCATCCAACGAGATCAGGCCGGACGAGAAACCCTCGCCTCCGGAGGCACCCACGGTGAAAGCCGGCGACAAGAATATGGTTATTGCCTGGCCTGCGGCGAAGACCGAGGGCTCAGCCGTCAAGGGCTACAATCTGGAGATTTCGCCGCCGCCGGCCAACGGGGTTGCCGTGAAGAACGGGGTCACCGGTTTGAACTACACCTGGCCGGGACTGACCAACGGCGTGCGATACAAGGTCCGCGCCCAGGCCGTCAACGAGCTTGGCCCCTCCGACTGGGGCATCTACTCGTCCGAAGACAACCCTGCCGGGGTGCCCGCGGCTCCGGCCGCGCCGACGTCTGCCGTGGCCTCAGCGGTCGGAACCACGAACCAGTTGCGCGTTAACTGGTCGGAACCCGACACCAATGGTGATCCGATCAGGAACTACTTCGTCACGATGAGCGGAGGCGGCGGAGCGCCGCAGACCCAGACGATTGCGGGCACAGTGCGCACTGCAAACTTCACGGCAAACAACTCCGAAGCTGAGTACACCTTTACGGTGCAGGCCGAAAACAAAGCGGGAAAGGGGGCCGTCAGCCCGCCTTCCGCGCCGCGGCGCGCCACCGGCAAACTCGGCCAGGTCTCCGGGGTCAGCGTTACCCCGGCAGACACCGGGGGAGCAGGGCGGAAGGTGACCATCAACTTCAAAGAGCTGACCGCTGCCGAACGCAACGGCTCTGCCTACGGTGAAGTCAGCTACAGCTACAACGCCAGCACCGGCCAAGGCGGCCCCATCAAGCCCGGGCAAACCGTGGGAGGCTTCACGAATGGTGACGCCACGTCCATCACCGTGGTGGCCAACTCCACCGTGGCACCAAGCTCCGACGCCAGTACCGCAGCCAGGGCCACGCCATACGGAGCGCCGGGCACGCCGTCGGCGTCGGGCCAGAACGGCGGCCAGAACCAGAAGTCCCTTAGCTTCAGCTGGTCCTCACCGTCGACGGCGACGAACGACGTCGCTAACACACGGATCAATATCGACGGCCGGGGCTGGGAAACTGTCGCGGCGTCCGGAACACGGACGGTGAACACCGGCGGCTTTGACGAACGGCACTCGATTCAGGTGCAAACCAGCAACTCCGTCGGCACCGGCGGGCCCGTTGCCGAAGCCACGGCCCAGTCCGGCCCGGCCAAGACAAATTGGGATGCCGCGGTCAACGGTTACCGCACGTGCACTGACGCGCCTGCCTCAGGGCAAACCTCGTGGCGGTCACCGACGAACGCGGAACATACCTGCGACGGTGTCATCCGTGGCTATCCCTGGATCTACGGCTCCGGCCCGTCCTTCACGGTCAACTGCTTCATGTGGCGCACTGTGCCTGACGCCCGCGGGACCTATAAGTGGTACCGCATCAATACCCATCCTGACGGCCGCTTCGTGGGCCGCGCCATCCAGGTCGGCAATACCACCCTGGGTGAACCCGAAAGTCACGGAATTCCGCAATGTTCATGACGGGCGTAACCGCAGGTCAGGCGGTTGGGGAGTGCTCCCCATCGCGGTCCCGCGGCGGGTTGGGTAGGCTATCGCGGGAAACAGAGAGCCCGGTACCGGGTCTTTGGAAACGCTGCCCTGGGGGCGGCTGCGATTTTGAGGGATTTGAGAACTTGTGACTACTCTGTTCGGCAAGCTGGGTCTCAGGGATCGCCGCAGAAAGTTGGTTTCGGGCACCGCTTTTGCGGTGGCGGGTGCTGCTTTGGTGGCTGGTGCGATTATTTATCCGGGGTTCAAGACCACTGAGGTGGAGTTGAACGACGGCGGTGTGTGGGTGGTCAGTAAGACCAAGAATGCTGTTGGGCGGTTGAATTATCCGTCGCGGGTGCTGGATGGTGCGGTGACGCCGGCGAGTACTACGTTCGATATCCTGCAGAACTCCGGGAACGTTTTCGTTGATGATGAGACCGGCTCGACTCTGAATCAGGTCTCGCCGGCGAATATGCAGCTGGGCGGGGATAAGCAGTTGCCGGGGTCGGCTGATGTCAGTTTCGGTTCTGCCGTGATTTCGGTGACGGATGCGGCCAAGGGCAAGGTGTGGGCTCTGTCGCCGTCAACGGTCAACGGCTTCGATGAGGAAGCTACTGAACCGGCCGTGGTCGGTTCGGAGGGCCTGGTGTCCGCTGTCGGGACGGATGACCGGATTTACAGTGCGGATCCGAAGACGGGTGTTGTGACTGTGACGGCTGTTGATGCCAATGGTGAGACGACGTCGTCCGAGTCGGGCACGTGGGACGGTCTGAAGGGTGCGGGTGATCTGCAGCTGGCTGTGGTGGGGGATAAGCCGGTGGTCCTGGATGCGGGGCGGGGGAAGTTGTTCCTGCCGGGCGGTCGTGGGCTGGATCTGGAGAACGCGCGGGATGCGAAGTTGCAGCAGTCCGGTCCGGCGTCGGATGTGGTTGCGGTGGCGACGCAGAAGGCGTTGTTGAAGCAGCCGTTGGATGGTTCGTCGGCGAAGACGGTGTCCTTTGATGGTGAGGGTGTTCCGGCGGCTCCGGTGCAGCTGGGCGGGTGTGTTCATGCGGCGTGGTCGGGGGCGAACAAGTATGTCCGTGATTGTGTGAATGATGCTGATGACAAGAACGTTGAGGTGCCGAAGGCGAGTGCGTCGCCGTCGTATGTGTTCCGGGTGAACCGGGACCTGGTGGTGTTGAACGATGTGAACTCGGGCAATGTGTGGCTGGTGAACCAGAACATGCAGCTGGTCAACAACTGGGACGACGTCGTCCCGCCCAAGAACCAGTCCAACGACCAGGACCAGGAGTCCGCGGACAACAACACGATCAACATCCTGCCGGACCGCACAAAGCCCAACCGCCCGCCGGAAACCAAACCCGACACTGTCGGCGTGCGGCCCGGGCGCACCACCATCCTCAGCGTGCTGGATAACGACTCCGATCCCGACGGCGACGTCCTGACGGCATCCGTGGGCGGTTCCGGGCCGACGTCGGGCACATTGCAAAGCATCTACGGCGGCACGGCCTTCCAGATCACGGTACCGGCCGACGCCAAGCCCGGCTCTGAAACGTTCAGCTACAACGCGGCGGACGGACGCGGGCTCTCCGCCGGCGGGCAGGTTTCCCTGAACATCGTCGGCGCTGACGAGAACAAGCCACCCGTCTTCAAGCGGGGCGACCCCACCACCATGCTGGTGGAGCAGGGCAAAACCGTCAGCCAGAACATCCTGACCGACTGGACCGACCCCGACGGCGACGACCTCGTGCTGCTGGACGCCAAGGCGGACAATGAGCAGGACCAGGTCAAGGTGCGCCGCGACGGGCTGCTTACCTACCAGGATTCCGGGGCTGCACCCGGCAAGAAGACCGTCACGGTGTCCGTGTGGGACGGCCGTGACACCACCACCGGGCAGGTGGTGGTGAACGTGCAGCCGCCGGGCGCCCTGACGCCGGTGGTCAACGCAGACCACGTCACCGCCGTCGTCGGCCAGGACCTCGTGATCGCACCGCTGAAGAACGACGTCGACCCCAACGGCGGAGCCCTCCGGCTCGCCCAGGTGGAAGCGTCCGGCCCGGCCGAACTCGGCCCCGTGACCGACGGCGGCACGTTTACGTTCCGCAGCGAGACCGCCGGTCCCGTCTACCTCACATACATCGCCAGCAATGGTCCGCAGAGCAGCCAGGGACTCATCCGTGTGGATGTGGAATCAGGCAAGGACACCGGCGACCCCGTCGCAGTCCATGACGTTGCCCTGATGCCCACGGGCGGCAGCGTGCTCCTCGACCCGCTGGCCAACGACTCCGATCCCTCCGGCGGGGTGCTGGTGCTCCAGTCGGTCCAGCTTCCGGAGAACACCACGGCCTCGGTCAGCGTGATCGACCACAGCGTGCTGCGTATCACCGACGTGCTGGGCACCAAGGACCCCTTCCTGTTCCAGTACACGATGTCCAACGGCAGGAAATCCGCCACCGGCAGCGTCTCCGTGGTCCCGGTGCCGGCGCCCGCCGTCGTGGAAGCACCCCAGCCGAAACCGGACGAGGTGAACGTCCGCGTCAACGACGTCGTCACCATTCCCGTGCTGGGCAATGACACCCATCCGCAGGGCCAGAAACTGACGGTGGATCCGGTGCTGCCGCAGGCAGTGGCGGAAGCGGACGGCAAGAGCTTCGTTTCCGAAAACACGCTGCGGTTCATCGCCGGACCGCAGCCCAAGACGGTCCGGGCCATCTATAACGCCGTGGACCCGCAGGGCCAGAAGAGCGCCGCGGCCGTCACCATCCACATCCTGCCGCTGGAAGGCGCCGAGAACTCCAGGCCGCAGCCAAAGAACCTGACGGCCCGGGTGGTGGCCGCCGGGTCGGTCCGCATTCCGGTGGACCTGGACGGCATCGATCCCGACGGCGACTCCGTCCAGTTGACCGGCATCGACAGCACCCCCAACATGGGTACTGCCACTGTCGGCAGCAACTTCATCGACTTCACCGCGGCGGGCGACGGCGCGGGCACTGACACCTTCCGTTACAAGGTGGTGGACCGGCAAGGCGCCGTCAATACCGGCACGGTCACCGTGGGCATCGCACCCCGCGGCGATGCGAACCAGAAACCCACTCCCGTTGACGACGACGTCCAGGTCCGTCCGGGCCGCCAGATTGCGGTGGACGCGATCGGGAACGACACCGACCCCGACGGCGACCCCATCGGCGTCGTTTCGGACGGAATCGAGGCGCCCGCAGAACTCCAGGCCACCGTGAGCAAGGCGAGCGGCCGCATCATCCTGCAGGCGCCGGCGAGCGAGGGGACGGTCAACGTCCGCTACACGGTGGTCGATGACCGCGGTGCCTCTGCCCAGGCCACCATCCGGGTGAACGTGCGGAACGACGTGCCGTTGAAGGCACCCATCGCGAGGGACGACCGCGTGACCTCCGCGCAGACACTGGGCAAGACCGCCGTGGACGTTCCCGTGCTGAAGAACGACGAAGACCCGGACGGTGTGGGCGAGAACCTGAAGATCGCCACGGATGCCACCACTGCCCGGCCGGGAACGGACGGCAACATGGTGGTGGAACTGACGGAGCAGCCCCAACTGATCCCCTACACGGTCGAGGACGTGGACGGCCAGAAGTCCACCGCCATCATCTGGGTGCCCGGCATCGGACAGCAGGTACCGACGCTTGCCAAGGACGATGTGCTCGAAGTCATCGCCGGACAGTCCGTGACGGTGGACCTGAAAGAGTGGGTCAAGGTCCGTGACGGACGGTCGCCCCGCATCACCCAGACTGACCGGATCAAGCTGATCGGCGCCGACGGCGGTGACCCTGTGGCCGGAAACGGCACGGCGATCAACTACGCGGCCGGGCAGGACTACGTGGGCCCGGGCTCCATCAGCTTCGAAGTCACCGACGGCAGCGGACCGGATGACCCGGCCGGCCTGAAATCGACCCTTAGTATCCGGACCAAAGTGCTGCCGGACCCGAACCGGAACAACCCGCCCACGCTGCTGGGAAGCTCCGTTGACGTGCCCAAGGGCGAGTCCGCGGAGATCGACCTGGGCCGGCTGACCTCGGACCCCGACCGCGATGACGTGGACAACATGAAGTACGAGCTGGCGGGGGACAGCCCGGCCGGTTTCAATGCCCGCATCGACGGCAAGACGCTTAAGACATCCGTGGACGGGGCCATGGCCACCGGCACCTCGGGCACCGTGCAGGTCAAAGCGAAGGATCCGCGGGGACTGGAAGCAACGGCTACCTTCCAGCTCGCCGTCACGGCCTCCAACCGGCCGAAGCCGGTGGCCAGCGACGACGTCGAGCCCAACGCGGCGGCGGGTAGGCCCGTGACCGTGAATGTTCTCGCCAACGACTCCAACCCGTTCCCCGAGACGCCGCTGAAGATTGTGCAGGCGTCCGTCGAAACCGGGCTCGGCAACGTGGAGGTCGCCGGCAGCAACGTCACCGTCACGCCTGCTTCAGGCTTCACCGGGACCCTGATTGTGGTCTACACGGTGGAGGATAAGACGGGGGAGACCTCCCGGCACGCCACTGCCAGGGTCCGGCTGACGGTCAAAGACAAGCCGCTGCCTCCGGCCACGCCGCAGGCCCAAAGCGTGGGCGACCAGACCGCGCTGCTAAACTGGACGGCACCGGCGGACCGCGGCTCGCCCATCACCAAGTACACGGTGTACGGTGAGGGCGGCTTCCAGCAGGCCTGCCCGGCCAACAGTTGCACGCTCACAGGCCTGACCAACAACACGAAGTACCACTTCCAGGTCACTGCCACGAACGAGTTCGGTGAATCCGAGCGGTCACCGGCGTCAGCCGAGGTCCGCCCGGACGTCAAACCCGACACCCCCGTTGCGCCTGCGCTCAAGTTCGGCGACAAACAGCTCTCCGTAACGTGGACAGCCCCGGCCAGCAAGGGTTCGCCGGTCAAGTCCTACGACCTGGAGATCTCTCCGGCCCCGGCCGGGCAGAACGCCCAGATCCAGAACCTGACCTCGCTCAGCTACGTCTGGAAGGGGCTGCAGAACGGGGTCGCCTACAAGGTCCGGGTCCTGGCACGCAATGATGCCAAGGAGCCGTCCGAGTGGAGTGCCTACTCCGCCGCGGAAACCCCCGCCGGCGTCCCGGTCACCCCGGCCGCGCCGAGCGCGACGGCGGCGCAGTCCGTCGGAACGCAGAGCCAGCTCAGGGTGACCTGGACGGCCCCGAACAACAACGGCGACGCCATCTCTGCCTACACGCTGACCACCTTGAGGGGCGGTGCCGTCGTGACCACCCAGCAGGTGTCCGGGACGTCGCAGAACGTCACGGTGGACAACTCCGAGTCGGGGTACACCTTCACCGTGTCGGCCACCAACAAGGCGGGCACCTCCGGCACGAGTGCGCAGTCCGCGGCCGTCCGGGCGGTGGGCAAGCCGGACATGGTGGGCCAACCGACCGCGACGTTGAAGGACACTGGCGGCGACGGCGGGAAGATCGATGTCAGGTTCCCCGTCCTGACCGATGCCCAGCGGAACGGATCGACTCCCGGTGAGATCACCTACAAGTACCGGCTGACATCGGGCGGCGGCAGCGGCAACATCGCCGCCGGCGGCGGAACGGTCGCGGCAGCCAACGGCACCGATACCGCCGTCGTCGTGTGGGCTGTCTCGTCCCGAAGTTCCACCGCAGGCGATGCAAGCCCGCCATCAAACGTGGTGAACCCCTACGGGCTCGCCTTCGCGCCGACCGTGACGGGCAGCAACAGCAGCGGGGTAGGAGACAGGACCGTTTCCTGGAACTGGAACCAGCCCAGCGGCAACGGCCGTGCCGTGACGGGCTACCAGTACAGCCTGGACGGCGGCGGATGGGTCAACACCGACCAGCGGTCCTTCTCCAAGAGTGTGGGCTTCAGCGAGACCCACACGCTGCGGGTCCGCGCCATCAGCGCCAACCAGCCCGGGCGCATCGGCAGCGATACCTCGCGGAGCGGAGCGGAACCACCGCCCCCGGCCCCGACATCGTGGGACATCCGGGCTACTCCGGTCCGCACCTGCACGGAGCCGAACAGCAGCACCAACAGCTACCGGAATTCCAACCCGGACCAATGCCTTAGCCCGGGCCGCTGGTTCGACACGGGCTACACCGCGCAGGCGGACTACTACGTGGTGTGGAGCGGCCGGGTCTGGTACCACCTCACCTCGGGAGCGGCCGGCGGCAACTTCGCGCGCGGCGACACCACGTCGCTAGGCACCAACCCGCCGGGAGGCATGCCGCGGCGGTAGGGCGCGGTCATGACGGCGCCACCAACAACAATTAGACTAATCGCTGGACTAAGCGGGCAATGGCCCGAAGATTCACCCGAACCCGGAAGAGGATTCACCCATGACCATGACAACTGAGCAGGCCGACTGGTTTGCAGGAACGTTCGAGAAGCTCGTTGCCAATGTAGGACAGGCTGTGCTGGGCAAGTCCCACGTCATCCGCCTGACCTTCATGGCCATGCTCGCCGAAGGGCACGTCCTCTTCGAGGATGCGCCGGGCACCGGAAAGACATCGCTGGCCCGGGCCCTCGCGGCGACGGTGCAAGGTTCCAACAACCGCATCCAGTTCACTCCGGACCTTCTGCCGTCGGATGTCACGGGCGTGACGATCTATGACCAGAAGACGCAGAAGTTCGAGTTCCACAAGGGCCCCATCTTCAACAACATCGTGCTGGCGGACGAAATCAACCGGGCCTCGCCCAAGACGCAGTCCGCACTCCTGGAGGTCATGGAGGAATCGCGGGTCACGGTGGACGGCACCACCTACGAGGCCGGCCGGCCGTTCATGGTGATGGCCACCCAGAACCCGATCGAGCAGGCAGGCACCTACCGCCTGCCCGAAGCCCAGCTGGACCGCTTCCTCATCAAGACGTCCATCGGCTACCCGGATCACGCGTCCACAGTGCAGCTGCTGGGTGGCGCCAACCTCAAGGACCGGTCCAAGGAGCTCTCCGCGGTCATCACCACCCACGCCATCGCCGACATGGCCGACCTCGCCGCCACCACCCACGTGGACACCGCTGTGCTGGAGTACATCTCCCGGCTGTGCGAGGAGACCCGCAACGCCCCGGAGACCCGGCTCGGCGTCTCGGTCCGAGGTGCCCTCGCCATGGTCAGGGCGGCAAAGGTCTGGGCCGCAAGCCAGGGCCGCAACTTCGTCCTGCCGGATGATGTCAAGGACCTCGCCAGCGTGGTCTGGACCCACCGCTTTGTGATGGACCCGGAAGCGGAATTCTCCGGCGCTACCGCGGAGGCCGTGCTGGCCCGTGTTCTGACGGACGTCGCTGCCCCGCAGCAGCGCGCCGCCGTCTAAATGGTGCCCCTGCAACATTCCGGCACATTCACCGCGCGAACAAAGGCACAGATATGTCCAGCAGCACTCCGTTGACCCGGCTTGCTGAACGCCTGAAAAGGCCGTTTTCAGGTGACGGGAAAGCTGCCCGTCTGCACCCCGCCGCCATGTGGTCAGAGGCCGTCAGTACGGCCGGCCTCGCACTGGCGCCCGCCTGGTCCAAGGTCCGGGAACTCTGGCTGAAGTACGTGTGGCCGGTTCTTTCGGTCGTGAGCGTCCTGGGTTGGTCCGTCCTGGCCGCGTCCATCCTGCTGTGGAGCGTCGGTCAGTCCTACGGCTGGCAGGAGGCGAAGTCGGCTGCCGTGGCGGCCTTCGTCCTCTTCGTCCTTGCCGTCGGGTTCATCCTGGGACGCTCCTCCTACGGGGTGGTATTGGACCTCGCCAGGACAAGGGTGGCCGTGGGGGACAGCGCCGTCGGGAGCATCGCGGTTTCCAATACCTCGGCACGCCCCCTTCTGCCTGCTGCGCTGGAGCTCCCCGTGGGAGCCGCCACCGCAGTGTTCCACCTGCCGCGGATGAAACCGCAGCAGGTGCACGAGGACCTGTTCACCATCCCCACGGCCCGCCGGGCCGTCATTGTGGTGGGCCCGGTGCGCTCCGTCCGGGCCGACCCCCTGCACCTGCTGCGGCGGCAGGTGCTCTGGACTGAGCCGGAAGACCTCTACGTGCACCCGCGGACCGTTGCCTTGGCCGGTTCCGCCGCAGGCTTCATCCGCGACCTGGAGGGCATGCCCACCACCGACCTATCCAGCGCCGACGTTTCGTTCCACGCCCTTCGCGACTACGTACCGGGCGACGACCGCCGCCACATCCACTGGAAGACCACCGCACGGACCAACAAGCTCATGGTGCGCCAGTTTGAAGAGACCCGCCGCGCCCACCTCGCCATTTCGCTGTCCGTCAACACTGACGAGTACGACTCCGAACAGGAATTTGAGATGGCCATTTCGGCCGCCGCGTCCATCGGGCGCCAGGCCATCCGGGAACAGCGCGAACTCGATGTCCTCACCCAGAAGGGTCCCCTCCGGTGTGAAACCGGCCGGAACATGCTCGACGACATGACCCGGATCGTGGGCACGCCGATGCGCAAGACCGCCGTCGACCTTGCCCGGACGCTGGCGGACACGGTCCCCAACGCTTCGGTGGTTTTCTTCGTGGTGGGCAGCCGCGTCACACCTGCCCAGCTTCGTTCGGCAGCCGCGTCGGTGCCGCCGGGAGTGCGTAGCCTCGCCGTCCGCCTCCAGACCGGGGCCGCGCCGGCACGTGCCAACATCGCGGACCTGACAGTCCTGACGCTGGGGGACCTGTCCGACCTCGCCATCATCCTCAGAAAGGCGGCTGCATGAGCTACGCGCCCGCATTCCGCCCGCGCAGGCAGCCCGCGCAATCACAACCGTCCGCTTTCAGCGACGGCCAGCCGGCCTGGCATTTCGCGCTCGACGCCGGCGCCCTGGTTGTCCTGCTGGGGCTGGGGGTCCTCGGCTTCAGCCTGAGCTTCGGCGGCGACCCCTACTATCTGATCGCCGGATTCGGCGGCATCCTGCTGGGCCTTGGCATTGCCGCGGCTAACGCCCACTTCAGGCTCGGCACGCTCATCACCGCCGCCGCCGTGCTCGGTTCCTACCTGGTTCTTGGAACACTGCTCGCCGTGCCGGACGCGGCCATCGCCGGCTTTGTCCCGACGCTCGAGTCACTGCGGACCCTTCTGCTTGGCGTCGTCTTCGCCTGGAAGGACATGCTCACCGTGGGTGTTCCGGTAGGCACCGCTGGCGGGATGCTCATTGTCCCGTTCCTCAGTGCCCTCCTCACCTCGCTGGCCGCGGGACTCACGGCCTGGCGGCTGAAGAGCCCGTACTGGCCGCTCCTGCCCGTCCTGGTTCTCTTCGTGACCGGCATCGCGTTCAGCACCAACGCCGGCTTCCTCAACGTGGAGCGGGGCATCTCCCTCACGGTGGTGGCCGTGGTGTGGGCAACCTTCCGCCGCGACGCGCACCGGCGCAGCGACACCCGCAAGGTGTCCGTTAACCGCCCTGAGGCCGATGCCGCAACCGCCCGACGCGCCAAAGTGCGCAGGCTCGGTTCCGCCGCCGGCGTCATTGCCGCCTGCGTTGCCATCACGGCTGTGGCTTCGCCCCTGGTCACCGCTGGCGATGACCGTACGGTGCTTCGAAACGTGATCGTTCCGCCGTTCGACCCCAAGGACTACATCACCCCGCTGGCGAGCTTCCGCAACTTCGTCAAGGACAAGAAGGACGACAACCTGTTCGTGGTGAAGGGCCTCCCGCGGGACGGACGCGTCCGGCTCGCCGCCCTGGACGCCTTCAACGGCACCAACTACAACATGGACCCGGACAGCTCCGGCAACTTCAGCAAGGTGGGGGATGCCAAGTCCCTGAACACCCTGGCTGGCTCCGACGGTATTGTGCCCAGCAACGATTACACCCTGGACATCACCATCGAGGACTACCAGGGGTACTTCCTGCCGGGCGGCCGCCGCACCACCGGGATCAGCTTCACCGGCGAATCGTCCGGAGCCGCGTCCGGGCTCTATTTCAACTCCGGAACGGACACTGCGGTTACCACCAGGGGCCTCGCGAAAGGCGATGCGTACAGTGTCCAGGTGTCCGATCCCGCCAAGCTCGAACATGGCCAGCTGACGCAGTACGACTTTGCCAAGGTGGCACTCCCGGATGCAGCTGAAGTGCCGCCCGTGGTCGGCTCGCAGGCCAACGATTTGTCAGCAGACGCCCCGACGGCAATCGACCGCGTCCGGCAGATCGAGGCCCATTTCCAGAAGAAGGGCGCGTTCAGCAACGGCCTGATCGACGAAGGCCAGCTGCCCAGCGTCTCAGGGCACGGCTCGGCA
The DNA here is from genome assembly GCF_017832975.1 of Arthrobacter sp. PvP023. Lineage (NCBI taxonomy): Bacteria > Bacillati > Actinomycetota > Actinomycetes > Micrococcales > Micrococcaceae > Arthrobacter > Arthrobacter sp. PvP023. The sequence goes on along the minus strand of NZ_JAFIBI010000001.1, from coordinate 3,555,503 downwards.
CGCATCCGCAGCCTGCTGACCGCCAAGCAGATGCTGGGCGACGACGAACAGTACGCGGTGGCCATGTCCCTGATGCTCCGGCACCTGGGAATCCCGTCACGCGTGGTGATGGGCTTCTACCCGGACCCCAAAGGCCCGGAAAATGGTGCCGGCGAAGTCAAAATCACCGGCAAGGACGTCCACGCCTGGGTTGAGGTCGCTTTCGACCGCGTCGGCTGGGTGTCTTTCGACCCCACGCCGCCCAAGGACAACGTCCCGATTCCGCCGGACCCGGAGAACAAGTCCAAGCCCAAGCCGCAGGTCCTGCAGCCGCCGCCTCCGCCGCAGGAGCCTGCAGACCTGCCGCCGGACTCGTCCCCGGACGCACTGGACGCTGACCAGAAGAAGAACAATCCCTGGCTGTTCTGGGGACCTATCCTCGCGGCGATTGGAATTGCCCTGATCCCCATCGGCATCCTGGCGCTGCCGCTGTTGCTCATCGCGCTGCTTAAGAGCCGGCGCCGCAAGGCCCGGTTCTCCGACGGGCACCCCGCCCAGCGTGTCGGCGGCGGCTGGAACGAAGTGGTCAGCCTCGCAACGGACATGGGAGCCGCCATCGATACCCGGTCCACACGCCGGGAGTCCGCCGTCGTCCTGGGTGAGGCTTTTCCGGGAACGGCGGGCACCACCACCCTGCTGGCCCGCCGCGCTGATGCCTCCATTTTCGGTGCCGGCCAGCCGAGCGAAGCGGAGGTCCGGGAGTACTGGACCATTGTGGACGGCTCGCTGAAGGAGATGACAGCAACGGTCGGTTTTTGGAGACGGCAGGCTGCCCGCTTCTCGCCGCGCTCCCTCCTGTCCGACGGCCGGACCGCACTCAGCCTCCGAGGCCGCAGGCTTGGCCGGAGGGCAAAGGCTGATCCCGCAGGTAGGGTGGTTGACGGTCCGTCTCCGGCGCCCGGCCAGGCTGCCGGCCAGCCGGATGTCCCGGCTCCCGGACCGGGGCCGGCACCATCGGGGCCGGCACCGGCACCATCCGGACCGGAGAATGAACACACCGTGCTGAGGCGCGATCTGAGAGAGAACCGCAACGAACAATGACGCATGACGCCGAGCGCTGCCAGCGCTGCCAGCAGTTGATCCGTCCCGGAGCGACGTTCTGCCCTGCCTGTGGTGCCCCGCTGAGCAACCGGGCCGCCCGCAATGACCGCAACATCGACCACTCGCAGCGGGAGCTGATGGAGCGGGCCGCCGCGCACGGCAGCCCGATCCCCGGTAGTATCCCCGTAGTGCAGGCCCGGACGGAAGCGGCCGGGCCCGGTGCCATAGGCGTCGGAGCCGGCGCCTATGGACAAACAGCCCAGGCACATGGCGGGCACGTACAAGGGGGAGGTACCGGAATGGGTGGCAAGCTGGACGTGGTTCCTGCGGCGGCCGGACGACGCCTGGGCGCCGCGGTGCTCGACTGGGTGGGACCGGCCGTGCTTCTCGTCGTGATGTTCACCGTGGGATTCGCCAGCATCACCCGCACCCAGAGCGGCGGCTTCATCATCTACGACACGGGGATGCTGGTCCTGCTGGGCGGCATCGCCGTCGGCATCACCGTGGTTTATATCCTGGTGCTGCTCGGAATTGAGGGCCGCTCCGGCACGACGATCGGCAACCGGCTGATGGGAATCCGCAGCACGGACCAGGACGGCTACGCCCCGGGTGCCGGCGCCCTGTTCCTGCGCGGCCTCATCACCGGGGCAGGGATCCTCCTGACGGTTGTGGCAGCTGTGATCGTGGTGATTTTCAAGTGGTTCGAGGCGGCCCTGTGGATCCTCGCACCCCTGGCCCTGCTGGGTGTCGCGTGGGCCTTCATCGTGGTGGTGTCCAACTCCTGGGACAAGAACGGCAAGCTCAGGGGCTGGCACGATACCGCAGCCAAGACCCTCATGTTTGATGTCAACGCCGGCCGGAACCCCCTGACCACCGGGGGAATCCAGGGCCCCTATAGTTTCGCGCCGCTGGACCTGCCCCCCGTGCAGCAGGTCTCCTCGCCTGTTGCGGGTGCGGCCGCAAGGCCGCCCCAGGCCGTGCCCGTGCACGCTCCGGAGCCGCAGCAGGGGTTCAACCAGCCTGTCGCCATCCCGCAGCCGCCCCTGAACCCGAACCAGTGGCAGCCGCCTGCCGTGCCCCAGCCGCTGGCAGGCCCCGCCGCATCTGCCCCCGCCCCGTCTGCGGCGCCCGCCCCGGTCCGGGCGCAGCCGGCGCCGGAGCCCGTTCCGACCAGGACCCTGCCGGACCCGGCCGTTCAGAACCCGTCAGTTCAGATGCCCTCGCAGGGGTGGGCCCTCCACCCCGACGACGACCACGACCGGACGCAGATGCGCGGGCAGACCGTGCCGGCGCCGGTGGCCGTGCTGCGGATCAGGCTGGACGACGGCCGCGACTTCGAGCTGGATCAGTCGGTACTCATCGGCCGGAATCCGGGCGGCCTTCCGGGCGAACACGTTGCGCAGCTGCTGGCTGTGGCCGATCCCGGCCGTTCCATCTCCAAGACCCACCTGCACCTTCGTGCGGACAACGGGGGAGTCTGGGTCACCGACCGCAACTCAACCAACGGCAGCGCCGTCACCACTCCGGACGGCATCCGAACTGTTTTGCAGGCCGGGGAACCCGCCTACGTACGCCCAGGGTCCACCGTGCACTTCGGTGACCGCACCTTCCACCTAGGACAGGCATGAATCCCCAGCCGGCAGCCGCCACCTCCGCAACGGGCAGGGAGCCCGGACTCCAACTGAGCTGCGGCTACGGTACCGACCGTGGCCTCCGCCGGGAACTCAATGAGGACTCCTTCATTGCGTCCGATCCCGTGTTCGCCGTCGCGGACGGCATGGGAGGCCACGAAGCGGGCGAAATCGCCAGCGGAATCTGCGTCCGGACACTCGCCGGAATGCCTCAGCTGGCCACGGGGGAGAGGACAGCCACGGCCGCTGTCGTCCAGCAGTACCTAGTCAGCGCCGACGAACGGATCCGCACCGCCACCGGGTCCCGGGCCGGCACCACCCTCTCCGGAGTAGTGGTTGTCGAGCAGATGGGTGCGCCGTACTGGCTGGTCATGAACATCGGCGACTCCAGGACCTACCGGCTGAGCCAGGGCGAGTTCGCGCAGGTCACGGTTGACCATTCCGAAGTCCAGGAGCTTGTGGACGCCGGTGAGATCACCAGGGAACAGGCCGCGGTGCACCCCCGCCGGCACGTGGTGACCCGCGCCCTGGGCACCGGTGACGAGACGGAAGCGGACTACTGGCTGCTGCCCGTCGAGGAAGGCGACCGCATAATGATCTGCTCCGACGGGCTGAACGCCGAGCTCACGGACGATCACATGTTCCGCATCCTGAGCACCGTCGGCCACCCCCAGGACGCCGTCGACGCGCTGATCCAGGCCGCGCTGCGCAGCGGCGGGCGGGACAACGTCACCGTGATCGTTGTGGACGCCAAGAACGTAATGAACGACGCCGGAACGGACACCGCGCCCCGGCCCGCCGCGGGCGTCGAAGATGAGGACACCCTGCCCCGCGCCCAGGCGCTGGACAGTACCGAAGTCCAGGACATCACTGAAGTGGATACCGAAGAGCTTCCCGAGGCTCCCGGTGACGTCCTGCCCGCGGACGCGCCGGACCCCGCGAGTGACTCCGTGACCAACACGGAGGGCCGCCACGATGGTCTCAAGTAGCTACACCCCGGGAACCTGGCTTGGCGTGGTCCGGGCGGGGACCGCTGTGTTGCTACCGCCCGCCACGCCACCCGCGCTCGTGGACTCGCTCTGGGAGCTTTTGGGCGGCGAGCCTGAGGTCCACGAAGTACTTCACGCGGTGACCAGCGCCTCCTCCGGCTCGCTGGCGCAGATTCCCTGGTTCGGCATTGTGGACTTCCGGGAATCCCTTCGGGTCTTCCTCCGCGGCGACATCGAGCTGACGGCACACCTCGCCGCAGGCGAAGTGGAATTGAACGGCAGCGACGTCACCACGTGGACCGAGCGGCGCCTCAGCGAACCGGAATGGTACACAGTGTCCGTTGCGGGTAACGGGGCCGGTGCAGCTGAACTCCCGCTCGGGGAGGGGGTTGTCCTGCTGCAGAGCCTCACGGCGGGCCGTGTTCCCGGCGACCGGCCGTCCAGGCCGGCATCTCCCGTCATTGAGGTGCCCGTGACGGAGCTGCCCGCGCCACGGGAGCAGGACTCCGTCCGGCTCCCGGTCATGCTGCCCGTCGAGGTCCCCGCATCCGAACCGGTCCCCGACGTGCCCGTTGAAGCCGTGCCCGTCGAAGCCGTCGCTGCCGAAAGCGGTGCATCGGCTGAACACGGTGCATCCGCCGAAACCGTGATGGGCGTACCCGACGAAGACTTCGAAAATGCCGATGACGAAGCCACTGTGCTGCCGGATGACACAGGTTCGGATGACTCAGGATCGGACGAGGCAGGTGCCGACGAGGCAGGTTCGGACGTGCCCGGCGCCGCCGCTCCTGCTGAATCGCAGGATCCGGTTCCCGCAAACGAGCTGACGGGCAGTTACGACCACCTGTGGGAAAAGACCGTGGTGCGGCGCATTGAGGACGCCGCGGTGCGGGACGAGCCCGAGGACGAGCCTTCCGTGGCCGACGCTGCGGCTGTGGCCGCGGAGGCGGACAGCCCGGAAGGTACCGTCGACGGCGTCGGCGATCAGCAGCCGGCGGCAGCGCAGGAGCAGCAGCAGCCTGCCCCCGTCCAGCCGCTCATCCCTGCGGGCCAGGGCGGCCTGATCGACTCCGTTCCCTGGCACACCGGTGGCGACAAGCCCGCCCGGCCCTCCGGGCCGCCGTCGTTCGTTCCGGCTTCCTCGGGTGTCGGATCCCATGACATCCCGGACCGGGGCAGCCCGGCCGCATTGCCGCCGGCACTCGAAGGCGACCACGACGGCCAAACGATCATGAAGAGCGACCTCGCCGGGCTCGGGACCGCACCTCAGGTGCAAGCCCCGGCCGGCGGAAACGAACCGGCCACCGGGCCCATGGTCCTGGCCCGCGTCTGCCCGCAGGGCCATGCCAACCCGCCTACGCATTCACAGTGCGCCGGCTGCGGCATGGCGCTTGCGTCCGACGCCGTGCAGGTCCGGAGGCCGAGGCTGGGGCGCGTCCGGGTATCGACCGGTGAACTGATCGACCTGGACCAGTCCTTGGTGATCGGCCGCCAGCCGTCGGTCTCCAGGGTGCAGGGCGGAGGCATGCCGCGGCTCGTCCAGGTGGCCAGTCCCAGCGGTGACATCTCCCGGTCCCATGTTGAGGTCCGCCTCGAAGGCTGGCACGTGATGCTGTGCGACCTCAAGGCCACGAACGGAACCGTCCTGGTTCGGGAGGGGCAACCGCCCCGGCGCCTCGCCCAGAACGAAATGGCCATCCTTCTTGACGGTGATATTGCAGAACTCGGCGATGACGTGTCGCTGCGGTTCGAGGAGATTCTATGAGCACCAAGCGGCCCGTAGCCCCGCCGCCCGCCATTCCAGGATTCACGTATGTCAGCCTGCTGGGTTCGGGCGGCTTCTCCGACGTCTACCTGTATGAACAGGACAGGCCGCGCCGCAAGGTGGCCGTCAAGGTGCTTCTCTCCGACCTGAAGACAGAGGGTGCCCGGCGCCGCTTCGAATCCGAAGCGAACCTGATGGCGCAGCTGTCCTCGCACCCTTACATCGTCACCATCTTCGAGGCCGAGGTCACCGAAGACGGCCACTCCTACCTGGCCATGGAGTACTGCTCCCGGCCCAGCCTGGACGTCCGATACCGCCGCCAGCGGTTCAGCGTGGACGAGGTCCTTGCTGTCGGGATCCAGGTGGCCTCCGCCGTCGAGACCGCCCACCGCGCCGGCATTGCCCACCGCGACATCAAACCGGCCAACATCCTGGTGACCGATTACAACCGTCCGGCGCTGACGGACTTCGGCATCTCCGGCACCCTCGGCAGCGATACCGATGAGGACGCCGGGATGTCCATTCCCTGGTCGCCGCCCGAACAGTTCCGGGACGGTCCGGTGGACGGCGTGATGGTGGACGTCTGGGCGCTCGGGGCCACGCTGTACACACTTCTGGCCGGACGGTCGCCGTTCGTCCTGCCGGGTGCCGACAATTCGCAGCGTGAACTGATTTCCCGGATCACCAACTCACCGGTGCCCCGGCTGGGGCGTGCGGACGTTCCCGAATCGCTGGAACTCGCGCTGGCCACGGCGATGGCCAAGTCGGCAGCCTCGCGCTACTCTTCGGCCCATGCCTTCGCGCTGGCCCTGCAGCGGATCCAGGCCGAACTGAATCTCTCAGTCACGCCCTTCGAGGTCCTTGAGGAGGCACACGGCGAGGAACAGCATCCGGACGACGGCTTCGAAGAAACCCGGGTCCGCAGCATCGCCTCGGTGGACCCCGACCAGACAGGGAACGCTCCGACGTTCCCGGCCAGGACACGACCCGCTGCCTTTACTCCCGTCGTGCCGGCCGCACCGCCGGCAGGGCCGGCTCCCGGGCCTGTCCCCGGACCGGGCGCCCGTCCGGACCAACACGATGACTGGTCGCAGGGCACCATGCTGCGGGGGAGCGTCGCGTCGGGGCTGCGGCCCGGCGGTCGCCGCGATGCGGCCGACGACGCGACCGTCCACCGTGGTGCTCCCGGCCGCCCTGCAGGGTGGCAGGGCGCCCCTGCGGGCCGGAACGACCGGGGCGAGGAGCACGTGGCCGCCACGGTCAACAGGCCGCAGGCGCTGCAGGAGGCCACGGCCGAGGACCCGGCCGACCACAGCAAACGGAACCTCTGGCTGGCCGTGGCGGGCGGCGCCGTGCTCGTCGTCGCCGTCGTGGTGGGGTTGGTGCTGGGTGCATCCCGGCCGGAACCGGTGGTTGAGCCCACCGGACAGGTTTCCAAGCCGCCGGCGGATGCGATCGGGGACGGCACGGTTCCGGACGTCACGAACATCAAGGCCGTCACGGAAGCAGGCAAAGTCCGGTTCACGTGGACCAACCCGCAGCCCAAACCGGGCGACACGTACAAGTGGCAACTGACTAATTACGGTCAGGAGGAGGGGCCCTTCCAATCCAGCAAAGAGGCCCAGGCCGAAGTGGCTTATGGCAAAGCGGATTTCTTCTGCATCAAGGTCATGATTGTCCGCAGTGACGGGTCCGCATCTCCGATGACCAGCCGGGACGCATACTCATGCATGCCGTCGTGACCGGCAGTCCTGAAGTTAAGCATTGACCTTTGAGGAGGCACGGAAAATGGGGGATCTAGCAGTAGATTTCTGTGGCGAATGGTATGAGCCGTCGGACGAGGACGTCTTCAACATCGGACGCGAAGGCGACCTGGAAGTGGACGACAACCCGTACCTGCACCGGCGGTTCCTCCAGATCGCCCGGTACGACGGCATCTGGTGGCTCAGCAACGTGGGGAGCATGCTCTCAGCAACGGTGGCGGACGGCACTGGCGGGATGCAGGCCTGGCTTTCACCCGGGGCCAGGATTCCGATCGTCTTCAGCCACACCAACGTGATCTTCACCGCCGGCCCCACCACCTACGAGTTCGCCGTGCACCTGAAGACCCCCTCCTTCCGCCAGGAGGCCCCCGACGACGAAAGCGGCGGGGACACCACCATCGGGCCGGTGGTTTTCACTGACTCGCAGAAGGCGCTCATCGTTGCCCTCGCCGAGCCCATGCTCCGCCGCGACGGCACCGGGTTCAGCGCCATCCCGTCATCGGCGGATGCCGCCAGAACGCTCGGCTGGGCGCTGACCCGGTTCAACAGGAAGCTGGACAATGTGTGCGACAAACTTGACCGCGTCGGCGTTGCGGGGCTGCGCGGCGGCGGCGGAAAACTGGCCACCAACCGCCGTGCCAGGCTTGTTGAGCACGCCGTGACGTCGCACCTGGTGACCGCCGCGGACCTGCACCTGATCGACAAGATGAGGGGGGCCGACGAAGGATGAAAATCCGACTGACGCTGCGCCGGGAACCCGCCGACGCCAAAGACCTCGCCGTAACCGTTGACGGCCTCGCAACGGTGGCGGACATCGCCACCCAGCTGTGGGCTGCCGATCTTGAACGGCGGGGCACCCAGCCGCCGGAGAACCTGTCGCTCTGCATCGACGAGGCATTCGTCGCCGGCGGAATGCGCGGCAACATCCTCAACCGCACGGACAATTTGTTGGAATCCGGGCTCAGGCCCGGGTCCATCGTTTCGCTGACGCAGGTCAGCGAGCAGTTCGGGGCTCCGGGTGCGAACCGCGGACCCGCAGCCGCGACCCTCCGCGTCCTGTCCGGGCCCGACGTCGGGCAGGAATTTTCGCTGCCCTCCGGCACCAGCTACATCGGTCGGGACCGGGACGTCGACATCCGGCTGTCGGACCCCATGACCTCCAAACGGCATGCCCGCATCACCGTGGGGGAAACCGTTGAAATCGTGGACACGAATTCCGCCAACGGGCTGATCATGGACGGGTTGCCGGTCACCCGGGCAACACTGAACTCCTCGGACACCGTGACCCTGGGCGACACCACCGTTTCGGTCGTCGGGCTGGGCCACCACGGGGGTGCACCGACGTCGCCGCTGGTGGACTTCAACCGCTCGCCGCGCGTGGTGCCGCGTTTCGCCCCGCCCAAGCGCGTACTCCCGGCCGGCCCCAAACGCCAGGAGCACCACCCCTTCCCTTACATCATGCTGATGGCGCCGCTGATGATGGGCGCCATTTTGTTTGCCGTCACGGGCAACGTGCTCTCGGTCCTGTTCATGATGATGATGCCGCTCTTCATCATCGGCCACTACGTGGACCAAAAGATGCAAGGCAAGCGGGAACGCAAAGAGCAGCTCAAGCAGTTCCGCGAGGCGATGGCGGCGTTCCGCAAGGACATCACCGAGCTGCAGCACATCGAGCGGTCGGTGCGCCTCCAGGAGGCTCCGTCCGTCAGCGACACCGTGGATTCCATCTACAAGCTGGGACCGTTGCTTTGGACCCACCGGCCCGAGCACAGCGGATTCCTCGGCCTGCGCTTCGGGCTGGGCACGGCGCCGTCGCGCATTTCGTTCGACGAGCCGTCCAGCAATGAGACCGAAGCTGAATATATGCAGGAAATCCAGGCCTGCCTCAAACAGTTCCAGGACATCGAGGGTGTGCCGATCGTGTCCCAGCTCCGCTCCGCCGGCGCATTCGGGCTCGCCGGCGCCCGCGGCCTCGTAGACGACGTGGCCCGCGGCATGGTCCTGCAGACCGTGGGCCTGCATTCCCCGGCCGAAGTGGTGGTTACGGCAATCACATCGGCCAAATCGAGGGAACGCTGGAACTGGCTCCAGTGGCTGCCGCACGTCGGCTCGGGACACAGCCCGCTCAGCGGCGACCACCTGGCTGCGGGACCTGCCGGCGGATCTTCCCTCCTGGCCCGGCTGGAGGACCTCATCGACCAGCGCGAGGCGGGCGCGCAGTCTCCCCGTCCCGTGCCGCGGGCAGGCCTCGACGGAGAGAAGGGCGACATCCCCGGTCCCGTGCTGCCCTCCGTGCTGTTGATCGTGGAAGACGACGCACCGGTGGACCGCGGCCGCCTGACACGGCTCGTGGAACGCGGGCCGGATTCGGGCGTCCACGTCATGTGGGTAGCCACCAGCGTCCAGTCACTTCCGGCCGCGTGCCGCGACTTCATGGTGGTGGACGGCGACCACGGGACCACCACCGGCCAGGTCCGGCTGGGCCGCCACACCTACCCGGTCAGCTGCGAAAGCCTCGACGCCGACCTGGCCACCCAGCTTGCCAGGATGCTGTCACCGGTCATTGATGTGGGCAAACCCGTGGATGACGACTCCGACCTTCCCCGTGCGGTGTCCTACGTGAGCCTCATCGGCAAGGACTTCATGGACAACCCCCAGGCGGTCGCGGACCGGTGGAAGGAAAACAACTCGGTCCACGCGACCGCCGTCGCAAACCGCAAGGACAACGGCACGCTCCGGGCCCTGGTGGGATCCAAGGGCATCGAACCGCTGTACCTGGACCTGAAGAACGAAGGCCCGCACGCCCTGGTGGGTGGCACCACCGGCGCCGGCAAGTCGGAATTCCTGCAGTCCTGGGTCATGGGCATGGCTGCGGCCTACAGCCCGGACCGGGTGAGCTTCCTGTTCGTCGACTACAAGGGCGGTGCCGCCTTCGCCGACTGCCTGCACCTGCCCCACACCGTGGGACTGGTGACCGACCTCTCGCAGCACCTGGTGCGCCGCGCCCTGACGTCGCTGCGGGCTGAACTGCATTACCGGGAGCATCTGCTCAACCGGAAGAAGGCCAAGGACCTCCTGGGCCTGCAGCGCGAGGCGGATCCCGAGGCTCCGCCGTACCTCATCATCATCGTGGACGAGTTCGCTGCCCTTGCCACGGAGGTCCCGGAGTTCGTGGACGGCGTCGTCGACGTGGCAGCCCGCGGCCGGTCCCTGGGCCTGCACCTGATCCTTGCCACCCAGCGGCCCGCCGGCGTCATCAAGGAAAGCCTGCGTGCCAACACCAACCTCCGTGTTGCCCTCCGGATGGCGGACGAGGACGATGCCACGGACATTCTCGGTGTGCCCACCGCGGCGTACTTCGACCCCTCCATCCCCGGCCGCGGCGCGGCGAAAACCGGCCCCGGCCGGATCCAGGGCTTCCAGACCGGCTACGCAGGCGGCTGGACCACGGACAAACCGCAGGCGCCCCAGATCGACATCGTGGAAATGGCCTTCGGCTCGGGACCCGGCTGGGCCGCGCCGGCGCCTGAGAAGCCGGTGCGGGAGGAGCCCGCAGGGCCGAACGACATTGCCCGGATGACAGCCAACATCATCAAAGCCGCGGAAGTGCTGTCCATCGCGCCGCCCCGCAAACCGTGGCTCAACGAGCTGGCGAAGACTTACGATTTCTCCAAGCTTCCCAACCCCAGGACCGATGAACGCCTTCTCCTGGGCGTGGCCGACGACCCGGCACACCAGGACCAGCCCACCGTCTTCTATGAACCCGACAGGGACGGCAACATGGCCATCTACGGGACGGGCGGCTCAGGTAAGTCGGCCGCCCTGCGCGGCATCGCCATCGCCGCGGCAGTGACTCCTCGCGGTGGCCCCGTGCATGTCTACGGCATCGACTGCGGTTCGTCGGGACTGAAGATGCTCGACGGACTCCCGCACGTCGGGGAGATCATCAACGGCGACGACGTCGAACGTGTCGGCAGGCTGCTGCGGTGGCTGCGCGATGTTGCCGACGACCGCGCTGCCCGCTACGCCGAAGTCCGGGCCGCCACCATCGTGGAATACCGGAAACTGGCCAATGACCCGGATGAGAAGCGGATCTTCATCCTGGTGGACGGCATGTCCAACTTCCGGGAGGCCTACGAATACAGCCGGCTGTCAGCGCTCTGGGACATCTTCCTTCAGCTGGCAACGGACGGCCGGCCGCTGGGCATCCACCTGGTGGTCACCGGGGACCGGCCCAACTCAGTACCTGCTTCGCTGCTGGCTTCGATTCAGCGCCGCCTGGTCCTGCGGCTCTCATCCGAGGACGACTACATTTCGCTGGACGTGCCCAAGGACGTCCTGAGCCAGGCCTCGCCCCCGGGCCGCGGACTGTTGGGAGGGCACGAGGTCCAGCTTGCCGTCCTCGGAGGCGACTCGAACCTGGCGCTGCAGGCCCGCGAGGTGCACAAGCTCAGCGAGGCCATGCTGCGCCAGGGCGTGGAAAAGGCACCGCAGATCGAACGCCTGCCCGAGCAGGTGGACCTGGACATCCTTCCCGCGGGAAGCCGGGACCTGCCGGTTATCGGCGTCGACGACGAGACGCTCCAGCCGGCCGAGATCATGGCCAAGGGACCGCTGCTCGTCGCGGGCCCGCCGGGTGCCGGCCGAACGGTTGCGCTGGTCACCATGGCCTACGCGCTGCGCCGGTCCAACCCCGGCACCGAACTGATCTACATCGGCTCGCGCCGGTCCGCCGTCGCATCGCTGAAGGTCTGGAACCGTGCCCTCGTGGGAGCCGAAGACGTCGAAGCGGCAATTGACGGGCTGGTGGACTACTCCTCGGAGAACCCCGGCCGGCTGGCCATCTTCATCGAGGGCCTGACCGAGTTCACGGACACGGGCGCCGAGTCCGGCATCGAGCAGCTGGTCACCACCTCCATCAAGGCTGACCAGTGGGTGGTGGGGGAGTCTGAGACGTCCACCTGGTCCTCCGCCTGGTCACTGTCGCAGCCGTTCAAGTCCGGACGGCGCGGACTGCTGATCAACCCCGGCGACATCGAAGGCGACAGCTTGCTGAGCACCTCGCTCGGCAAGATCAGTTCCGATTTCATTCCGGGCCGCGGCTACATCGTGGGACGGGGCAAGGTCCGCAAACTGCAAATTGCCCTGCCGCCGGAAAACCGCAGCCAGGCCGATCCGGACCTCAACCGGGTGGGAGCCGCACGGTGACTGTGCCGATGGGCAGTGCTGCATGGGGAGCGGTGCCCATCGACAGTGCCGGGGCCGCGGGATAGTTTCTAGGTAATGGATCTTCCGGATGAGCCGGGGGCCGCTGGGGATGCCGATCGGATCGGGTCCGTTGACTGAAGGAGAAAACTAATGGCTATTTGGGGTGCAGACATTGCTCAGCTCAAGGCGCTCGGGACCAAGCTTCAGGCTGGTTCGTCCGAGATCGAGAAGGCCAAGTCGCAGCTGACGAAGGCTCTTGACAGCACCGACTGGAAGGGCCCGGACGCGGAGAAGTTCCGCAGCGAATGGTCCGGCCGCCACGTAACGGACCTGGCCCGGGTGGCCCGGGCACTGGAAGAGGCCGGCAAGCAGGCCAGCAAGAACGCTGCCCAGCAGGAAGAGGCTTCCCGCTAGGGAACGCCTGCCGCCGGCAACGCCGAAACGGATGCCCCGGACGCATAAAGCGCCCGGGGCATCCGTGCGCCTGGAGCCAGACATTGTCGGAGATCTAGGGCAGGATAGGTCTGTGAGCACAGGGAACACGGCAGCAGATACTGATACGCAAAGCATGACCGGGGCAGGCACCCGCGAGGCGGACACCGCCCGTGAACAGGTGCCCTCCGGTGCGGTGCGCGAGGAATATGAGAACCTGGTGGAAGAGGTACGCAAGCACCGCTTCGCGTACTACCAGGAGGACGCGCCCATCATTTCGGACGCTGAGTTCGACGAGCTCTTCCGGCGCCTCGAAACAATCGAGGCAATGCACCCGGAACTCGTGGCCAACGACTCGCCCACCCAGGAAGTGGGCGGCGAAGTGTCCGCCGCGTTTGCCGCCGTCGAACATCTCCAGCGGATGTACAGCCTGGAGGACGTCTTTTCCCTTGAGGAACTTGAAGCGTGGATCGCCAAGGCGGAAGCGTCCGTGGTCAAACTGGGCAACGGCAGCGACGGACCCGCATGGCTGACTGAACTCAAGATCGACGGCCTGGCGGTCAACCTGCTTTACCGTGACGGCAAACTGGTCCGCGCCGCCACCCGGGGGGACGGCTACACCGGCGAGGACATCACCCACAACGTCCTGACCATCAAGGAGATCCCGCAGCAGTTGACCGGCGGGAACTATCCGGCCGAGATGGAGGTGCGCGGCGAGGTCTTCATTCCGTCCAAGGCCTTCGCCGAATTCAACGAGGCCCTGATCGAGGCCGGCAAGGCGCCGCTGGCCAACCCGCGCAACGCGGCCGCCGGCTCGCTCCGGCAAAAGGATCCCGCGGAAACTGCCAAGCGCCCGCTTCGCATGTACGTGCACGGCATCGGTGCCCGCGAAGGGCTGCAGACAGTCAGCCAGTCGGACACCTACCGCCAGCTTGCCGAGTGGGGCCTGCCCACCAGCCCGTACTTCGAGGTCCTCGGCAGCCTCAAGGAAGTACTTGACTTCATCAAACGCTACGGCGACAAACGGCACAGCCTTACCCACGAGATCGACGGCATCGTCGTCAAAGTGGATGACTTCGCCACCCAGCGCGCCCTCGGGTACACCTCGCGGGTGCCCCGCTGGGCCGTCGCCTACAAGTACCCGCCGGAGGAAGTCCACACCAAGCTGCTGGACATCGCGGTCAACGTCGGACGCACCGGACGCGTCACCCCCTACGGCATCATGGAACCCGTGAAGGTTGCCGGGTCCACAGTAGGAATGGCCACGCTGCACAACCAGGACGTGGTCAAAGCCAAGGGCGTGAAGATCGGCGACATCGTGGTGCTGCGCAAGGCCGGGGACGTCATCCCGGAGATCGTGGGGCCGGTGCTCGCCCTCCGTGACCAGCAGGATCCGCCCGTGCGGGACTTCGTGATGCCCACTGAATGCCCCTCCTGCGGGACGCCGCTCGCCCCGGGTAAGGAGGGGGACGTGGACATCCGCTGCCCCAACTCCCGCTCCTGCCCGGCGCAGCTGCGCGAACGCGTCTTCCACGTGGCCAGCCGCGGCGCCTTCGACATCGAAGCCCTCGGCTGGGAGGCGGCGATCGCCCTGACCCAGCCGGCGGAACCAGCGACGCCCCCGCTGACCAGCGAGGCCGCCCTCTTCCGGCTCACCCGCGAAGACCTTGCCGATGTCCGGATCCGCCGCGAGAAGCGGTCCAAGGGCGTGGCTACGGGCGAATTCGAACTCGTGCCGTATTTCTATACAAAAGGCACGGCCAAGTCCCCGTCCAAACCGACGGCCACCACGGAAAAACTGTTCACCGAGCTGGAAAAGGCCAAGTCCCAGCCGCTGTGGCGGGTCCTGGTCGCGTTGTCCATCCGGCACGTCGGCCCCCGGGCGTCGCGGGCGCTTGCCACGGCCTTCGGCTCGATGGACGCAATCCGGCAGGCCTCGGAGGAGGAACTCGCCCACGTCGACGGTGTGGGTCCGGTGATCGCGGCTGCACTGAAGGAGTGGTTCGCCGAGGACTGGCACCGCGAAATCGTGGACGCCTGGGCCGAGGACGGCGTGCGGATGGAGGACGAGCAGGACGAATCCACCCCGCGGACCCTGGAAGGGCTGACGGTCGTGGTCACCGGAAGCCTTGAGGGCTTCAGCAGGGATGAAGCCAAGGAAGCCATCCTCATCCGCGGTGGCAAGGCGTCAGGATCCGTGTCCAAGAACACCAGCTACGTCGTGGCCGGCGAGAACGCCGGAACGAAGCTGGACAAGGCCGAACAGCTCGGCGTGCCGGTGCTGGACGAGGACGGCTTCCGCGCGCTGCTGGCCAACGGCCCCGCTGACTCCGGGGACGCGACCGGTTCGGCTGACTCCACCGGTTCGGCGGACTCCACCGGTCCGGCGGACTCTTCGGATCCCGCGGAAACCGCGGACCACCAGGAAGAGCAGCCGGAATGAGCATCACGCCGGCGGATCTGCTGGAAGTGGCCAAAGCGGCAGCCGCGGCCGGGGCCGCGGTGCTCGCCACACGCAACGGCGACGCCCTGGACGTCAGCAACAAGGGAGCCTCGGGGGACTGGGTCACGGCCTTCGACGTCGCGGCTGAGAACGCCGTGCGTGAAGTCATCGGCCGTGTCCGGCCGCAGGACACTGTCACCGGCGAGGAACACGGCACCCTGAGCAGGGACGACCCCAGCGGATACCGCTGGTCAATCGACCCGCTGGACGGCACCACCAATTTCATCCGGAACATCGTCTATTACGGCACGTCGGTGGCAGTGGCCGATCCCGACGGCGTCTGGCTGGCCGGCGTCGTTAACGCCCCTGCCCTGGGCCGCGTCTACTATGCGTCGCGCGGGGGAGGCGCCTGGCTGGAGGAGCGGGGGCAGCGCACCCAGCTCACCGGGCCCGTGCCGGGCCGTGCCGGGCAGATCCTGGCCACCGGCTTTAGCTACGATCCCGGCGTCCGCGCCGAGCAGGCCGAAGCCCTCGGCGGCTTCATGGACGGCTTCGCCGATGTGCGCCGGCTGGGTTCCGCCGCCCTGGACCTGTGCCTGGTGGCGGACGGAACCCATGACGCCTTCGGGGAACGCGGACTCAACGAGCACGATTTCTCTGCGGGCGCCCTCATCGCCGAGGAAGCCGGCTGCTGGGTGCGCCGGCCCCGCCTGACGAGCCCCCTCGACGGCGGACCGTCGGACGAGGAACGCCTCGCCGCCTGGACGTGTGCCGGCACGCTTGAGCTGTCCGGCAAGTTTCCGCTTTGAGGTAGAGGGCAGGCGTGCGCCCCGCTCAGGGGTGCACACCGCTCAGGCGTGCACACCGCTCAGGCGTGCACGGCGGCCAGCCCGGCCGCCCCGGAATACCGGTTGAGCGGGCGCTCCAGTCCGTAGTGCCCCCGCAGCGTGTCGGCTGTGTACTCCGTCCGGAACAGGCCCCGCTGGCGCAGGACCGGCACCACGTGCTCCACAAAGGCCTCAAGGCCTGAGGGGAGCACCGCGGGCATGATGTTGAAGCCGTCGGCCGCGCCGTTTTCAAACCAGAGCTGGATGGCGTCTGCGACCTGCTCCGGAGTGCCCGAGAAGGTGCGGTGCCCGCGCCCGCCACCCAGGCGGCCGATCAGCTGCCGCACCGTGAGCTGTTCGCGGCGGCCGAGCTCCACGATCAGGGTGTAGCGGCTCTTGGCACCCTGGATGGAATCCTCGTCCGGAAGATCCGCCGGCAGTTGCCGGTCCAGCGGGAGGTCGTCCGGGCTGACACCGAGGGTTTTGGCAAGTTCGATCCGCGCATATTCCGGACGGATCAGCTCGTCGAGTTCGCGCTCCAGCTCCTTGGCCTCGGCTTCTGTCCCGGCCAGCACAGGCACGATTCCGGGCAGGATCTTGATGCCTTCAGGGTCTCGTCCGGCGGCTGCGGTGCGGGCCTTGAGGTCGCTGTAGAAGCCCTGCGCGTCCTCGAGCGTCTGCTGCGCCGTGAACACGGCTTCGGCATAACGTGCGGCGAGCCCCTTGCCGTCTTCGGAGGAGCCCGCCTGGACAATCAGCGGGTGACCCTGCGGGGACCGCGGAACGTTGAGCGGGCCGCGAACCCGGAAATGCTTGCCGACGTGGTCGATTGGCCTGACCTTGTCCGGGTCGGCCCAGACGCCCGCCTCCTTGTCCGCCACCACGGCGTCGTCATCCCAGCTGTCCCAGAGTTTGCCGGCGACGTCCAGGAACTCTGCCGCCCGCTCATAGCGCGTTGCGTGCGCGGGCTGGTCGTCGACGCCAAAGTTCCGGGCGGCGTCGGGCCCGACGGTGGTGACGACGTTCCAGCCGGCACGGCCCCCGCTGACGAAGTCGACGGATGCAAAGCGCCTCGCGAGGTTGAACGGCTCGTTGTACGTGGTGGAAGCCGTGGCAATGAGGCCGATCTTCTCGGTGGCTGCGGCGATGGCGGTCAGCAGCACTGTCGGTTCGAGCTTTCCGGCCGGCCGGCGGCCCACGTTTCCGAAGATCACGGGCGAGTCGGCAAAGAAGATGGAATCGAACGTGCCCCGCTCGGCAATCCGG
This sequence comes from Arthrobacter sp. PvP023, assembly GCF_017832975.1. NCBI lineage: Bacteria > Bacillati > Actinomycetota > Actinomycetes > Micrococcales > Micrococcaceae > Arthrobacter > Arthrobacter sp. PvP023. Next base: position 3,538,099 of record NZ_JAFIBI010000001.1, on the reverse strand, counting down.
GCGAGGTTGCGGTAGTGCCTGATGTCCGTGCTGGCCCGGGGGTTGCTTTCGGGCAGCCGCCAGGACGCTTCGTGGTGGCCGGTACTCATGAGGAAGGCGTTGAGATGCAGGGTGCGCTGGTGGGATGCCATGGGTGTGTTCCTGTCTGTGGGGCGGCGTCGGTGGTGCCAATCAACCACAGCGGGAGGCGGGGCGGCCAGCACGGCCGACCACTGGGGCAATGCCCGGAAACACGGGGCAACACCCGGAAATACTGGGCAATGCCGTGCAACACGGGGCAACGTCCGGACACATGAAGGGCACCAGCGGGAGGCAAGCCGCGGAACAGGGGCCAGCTCCGGACTTAGTGATAGTTCAGACACGGAAACGGCGCTTTCGGGGGAACGGGGATGCGCCCGCGACTACCATGGACAAGTGCATCCGCAGATCCTCATTCGTCCCGCCGTTCCGGCAGATTTCGACGCCGTAGCCCGCATCACGCGGGACGCCTACCTCGCCGCCGGCTACTTCGCGAGTGCCGACCACCCCTACATGCTGCAGATCCAGGACGTGGCCAAACGGGCCGGCCAGGCCACCATCTGGGTCGCCGAACGGGCCGGACGCATCGTCGGGTCGGTAACGCTCGCCGTCGCCGGTGAACCTTTTGCGGACATCGCGCTGCCGGACGAACTCGAATTCCGCATGCTGGTGGTGGACCCGTCGGTCCAGCGCAGCGGCGCAGGCAAGGCCATGGTCCAGGCGATCATCAACCATGCGAAGTCGCTGGACGGCATTAAGGCCGTGGCGCTGACCACCGGCCGCACGTGGGAGAGCGCGCACGGGCTGTACCGGAAGACAGGCTTCCACCGCGTTCCTGAGCGCGACTGGTTCGTGACGGACACCGACATAAAGCTGCTGGTTTACCGGCTCGAGGTGTAGCCGCCCTAAAGTGGTGCCGACTCAAGGCACCATCGAAAGGCACACCCATGCGCAAGACATTCGGCTCCGGCTCCTCGTGGGAGCAGACCCTCGGCTATTCCCGTGCAGTCCAGGTGGACAACACCCTGTATATCTCCGCCACCGCGGCGAGCGGTGACAACGGAATCGTGGGCGAGGGCTTCTACACGCAGACCAGGTTCATCCTGGAAAAGCTGGGCGCCGTCCTGGCCGAGGCCGGTTTTGAGTACAGCGACGTGGTGCAGTCCAAGCTGTACCTGACCGACATCAGCAAGTGGGAAGACGCCGGCCGGGCCCACGGTGAAGTTTTTGGCGAGATTCGCCCCACCCTGTCGCTGGTCCACGTGCTGCCGTTCCTGGATCCCAAGATGCTGGTGGAGATCGAACTCGTGGCCCAGAAGAGCGCCAGCTAGCCCCCAAGGCGGAAGCGACATCCTCCGCGTGCTCGCTCGTCCCTCGCTTAGACGCACGCTTCCGGATGCCTGTTCCGCCTTGCGGCATTCGGCGGTTACCGTGCCGCGTCGGGGGACTATTTAGCTGGGAGGCCGTAGCGGTGTTCCGGGCGGCCCGTGGTGCCGTACCGGAGCTGGATGTCGACGGCACCGTCGTCCGCCAGCGAGGACAGGTACCGCTGGGCGGTGGCCCGGGATACCCCTACCCGTCCGGCGACTTCGGCCGCCGAATACTGCTCCCCGGGCACCAGCGATTCCAGCACGGCGGCTTCGGTGGCGGAGCGTGGCTTGGCCGAGGGAGTGACGTCGCCGGGAATCAGCGAACGCTTGGCCCGCTCTACCGTGTCCTGGTCCAGTGCACCCGGCTGGGCCAGGATCCGCCGGTACCGGGCATAGGAGCGGAGCTGCTGCGACAGGGACTCCGCCGTGAACGGCTTCAGCAGATATCCCAGGGCGCCGCGACGGAACGCCACCCGCAGCGACGCCGCGTCCGAGGCCGCACTCAGGATCATGGTGTCCACGTCCAGCTGGCCGAGCAGGTCAAGTCCGGACGCATCAGGCAGGTACACATCCAGCAGCACCAGGTCCGGACGCAGGCTGTGGATGGCCTGCAGTGCCAGCGATGCCGAACCCGCGGGCGGCAGCGCCATGAAACCCGCCACCGAATCAACATAGGCCGCGTGCAGCTTGGCGACGTGGAAATCGTCATCCACAATCAGGACCCTTAAATCCTCAGCCATCGGTGTCCTTCCCGACATCGTTGTCCTTGCCGATAAACCTGTCCTCCGTGAGGGGCTTCTCCCGTCCGGGCGAGTCGGCGGTGGTCCGCGGCAGCGTCGCCATAAAGACAGCACCCGGTCCGCCGGGGGAGCCGGGCTCCAGGACCCTGACGTCTCCGCCGCGGCGCCGCGCAAGCTGCCGGGCAAGGGCCAGCCCCAGCCCCTGCCCGCCGCCGGCACGCGCCGGCCGTGCCGACGTCGTAAACCCTTCGGCGAACACGGCCTCCGCGCCGGCTCCGTCCGCCCCGCCCGCCGCGGATTCGACGGCCAGGCCGTCACCGGAATCCCCGACGACGATATGCAGCGTGCCGCCGTCGGCTCCCGGTTCGTCCAGCAGCTCCACCTCCACCCAGCGGTCCGCGGCGGAACCGGCGACGGCGGCGTTCACGGCGTTGTCGATCAGGTTCCCGAGCACCGTGGTGACGTCCTGCGGCTCGGTGACCTGGCCGCGCACCAGCGTTTCGGGGCCGATGCGCAGCGTCACGCCGCGTTCGTCCGCTTCCACACCCTTGGCGCCCACGAACGCCTGCAGGTAGGGATCCTGGAGGAGCTCGGCCTGGTCCACCGGAAACTTCAGCGGTCCGGTGGCGGCCAGCCGCGCCAGGTACTCGCGCGCCTGCTGGTGCTGCCCGATGCTCATAAAGCCGGCAATGGTGTGCAGCTGGTTGGCGAATTCGTGGCGTTGTGCCCGCAGCGCCGTGGACATCGTCCCCACGGCATCCAGCTGGCGGGTCAGGTGCTGGAGCTCGGTGCGGTCGCGGAGCATGACCACCCAGCCCAGGTCTTCCTGCCGGTGCAGCGCTTTGCGGGCGCTGGCCACCAGCACGCGGCCGCCGGCGATGACTTCGACGGCGTCGGCTTCGGCGGCGTCCGGCAGGGTCAGGGCCTTCAGCTGCTCAGGGACCGGGGCCCGCTTCCACGGTGTGCCCGTGAGGTCGTGCCGGCCGAGGAGCCGCTGGGCGGCAGCATTGAAGACGCTGATCCTGCCGTCGGCCGAAACGCCGATCACGCCGTCGTCCACGCCCTGGAGAACCGCCACCTGGTCATGGACCAGCGTGCTGATCTCCTCCGGCTCCAGGCCGAGCGTCAGCCGCTGCAGGCGGCGGCGCAGCAGGAACGAGGCCAGGATTCCGGCGAGCAGCGACCCGGCCGCGGTCAGGAGAATAGGCGTGATGTCGCGGGCGAGGCTCTGCACGATGTTCTCGGTGGAATATCCCACGCTGACCTCGCCCACCACTGTGTCCGAATCCGGCGCGAAGACGGGCACCTTGGCGCCCGCCGAGGGCCCCAGCGTCCCGGTGTTCCGCGTGGTCACCTCCTTGCCCGAGAGAGCTTCGGAGGGATCAGTGCTGACCTTCTCACCCAGCCGGTCGGCGTCCGGATGGGCCAGCCGCAGGCCGGTTTCATCGGTGATCACCACGAACAGCGCCCCGGTGCGGGTGCGGGCGCCTTCGGCCACCGCCATCAGCGGGCCGGCCAGCAGCACCGACGCCGGGGGAGTGCCCGCTTCGCGGCTGATGGCCTGGACCTCCTGGCGGACCGCAGGATCCGATGCAACAGTGCGGGCCAGGGTGAGCGCCTGGTTCTCGGCCTCCCGGCCCAGGCGCTCATACGTCAGCCAGGCATGCACGGCGCCGCTGAGCAGCACCACGAGCAAAACCACTCCGAGCTGGAGCAGCAGGGTCTGGGTGGAGAACCGCAGCGGCTGCCTCGGTGACGGACGCTTCATTGCCCTCCTGACGGGGTGGTGATGACGGTTGTGGCCTGCTGAGCTAAATGAGCAAAATGCTCCCAATAAGCAGTATGCCAATCAATTGAGCCAAAGGCACTGCCGTGACGCGGGCCACTCTAACGTCTGTAGTGCGCATCACACCGGAGTGGTGCCACTGACTGACAAAGGAGCCGGCCGTGCTGGTATTACTTGGATTCGCCATGATCGCGGTATTCATGGTGCTGATCATGACGAAGAAGTTGACGCCAGTGCTGGCGCTGATCATCGTCCCTACCGTTTTCGGGCTTTTCGCCGGAGCGGGGCTGGGCATCGGGGACATGGTCATGGACTCCATGAAGTCCATGACGTCCACCGCAGCCCTGCTGATGTTCGCCATCATCTACTTCGGCCTGATGATCGATGTCGGGCTGTTCGACCCCCTGGTGCGGTTCATCCTCCGCAAGCTGGGCAACGACCCCGCCAAGGTGGTGCTGGGCACCGCCATCCTGGCCGCCGCAGTGTCCCTGGACGGTGACGGCTCCACCACCTTCATCCTCACCACGGCCGCCATGCTGCCCGTCTACCTGCGCCTGAAGATGAGCCCAGTGGTCCTGACCTGCGTCGCGGGCCTCGCCAACGGAACCATGAACATCCTGCCCTGGGGCGGCCCCACCGCCCGCGCCGCCACGGCGTTGAAGATCGACGTCAACGACGTCTTCGTCCCCATGATTCCGTCCCTGATCGCAGGCCTCGTAGTGGTCTTCGCCTTCGCCTGGCTGCTGGGCCTGCAGGAACGCAACCGCCTCCGCGCCACCGCACCGGAAATCTGGGGTGTGCCGGATACGGCAGAAGAGTTCGACGGCGGTACCGGCGGCGGCCGCCCGGCCGGCGGTTCCGGTACCGGACGCACGGGTTCCGGTCCTGCCGGAACCGCCCCTGCAGGCGTCTCCCCGGCGGGCTCCTCCGTTGCCGTGCTCGAGCGCCCCGAATCCCTCGTGGACGATCACGACTCCGCCATGGCGGACACCGCCCTGGACCCGAACCGCAAGACCCTGCGCCCCAAGCTGTTCTGGTTCAACCTTGGCCTGACGGTTGCCGTCATGGTCACGCTCGTCGCCAACGTCATTCCGCTCCCGTTCGTCTTCATGGTTGGCTCCGCCATCGCCCTGCTGGTCAACTTCCCCAAGGTCAAGGACCAGGGTGCCCAGCTGATCGCCCACGCTCCGTCCATCGTGGCCGTGGTCAGCATGGTCATGGCCGCGGCGGTCCTCACCGGCGTCCTGAAGGGCACCGGCATGGTCGAGGCCATGTCCGGCTGGCTCGTCCAGATCATCCCCACCAGCATGGGACCGTTCATGGCCGTCATCACCGGCGTGCTCAGCATCCCCATGACGTTCTTCATGAGCAACGATGCCTTCTACTTCGGCGTCCTCCCCGTACTGAGCGAGACCGCTGCCCACTACGGCGTCAGCGCCGCCGACATGGCGCGGGCCTCCATCACCGGCCAGCCGTTCCACCTGCAGAGCCCGCTGGTTCCGGCCATCCTGCTGCTCGTGTCGCTCGCCAAGGTGGACCTCGGCGACCACCACAAGAAGGTGCTGTGGCGTACCGCGGTTATCTCGCTCGTCATGCTCGGTGTCGGGATGCTGACGGGAGCCATCGGCATCGGCTAGGGTGAAGCTTCCTGCGGCTGTGGGCTGCTTGCAGCTGGCGCCGCAGGTCGGTGCTGCCCGTCTGACGCCCGCTGGGGGTCGTCAGGCGGGCACACTGTTGCAACGTAGACTATGGGGGAAACCAAAACTACATTGCAGGGGAGATCCATGGCTGCGATCAACCGCGACGACGTCGCGCATCTCGCGCGTCTCGCGCACATCGAGATGAGTGCTGAAGAGCTGGACCGGATGGCCGGCGAACTCGCCGTCATCGTCGAATCAGTGAAGTCCGTAAGTGAAGCCGCCGGTGATGATGTCCCGGCCACGTCCCACCCGATTCCGTTGACGAACGTGTTCCGCGAGGACGTTGTGGGCCACACCTTCACATCCGAGCAGTCCCTGAGCGGCGCCCCTGACGCATACGAAGGCCGCTTCAAGGTTCCGGCCATCCTGGATGAGGACTGATACATGACTGAGAACAACGTACTGATCCGCCTCTCCGCCGCCGCGCTCGCCGAAAAGCTCGCAGCCGGCGAAGTCACCTCCGTTGAGGTCACCCAGGCCTACCTGGACCGCATCGCAGCGGTTGACGGCGGTCCCCGGGGAGTGCACGCCTTCCTGCACGTCAACACCGAGGAGGCGCTCGCCGTCGCCGCGGAGGTGGACGCCATCCGCGCCGCAGGCGGCGCCGCGGCAGCAGAACTCCATGAACTCGCCGGTGTTCCCATCGCCGTCAAAGACCTCATCGTCACCGTCGGCCAGCCGACCACGGCCGGCTCCAAGATCCTCGAAGGCTGGCACAGCCCGTACGACGCCACGGTGGTCAAGCGTCTGCGCGACGCCAAAATGCCCATCCTGGGCAAAACCAACCTGGACGAATTTGCCATGGGCTCCTCCACGGAGCACTCGGCCTACGGCCCCACCCGCAACCCGTGGGACCTGGACCGGATCCCGGGCGGCTCGGGCGGCGGCTCGGCTGCCGCCGTCGCCGCGTTTGAAGCGCCCCTTGCCCTCGGCACCGATACCGGCGGATCCATCCGCCAGCCGGGCGCCGTCACCGGCACCGTGGGCGTCAAGCCCACCTACGGCAGCGTTTCCCGCTACGGCGCCATCGCGATGGCTTCCTCGCTGGACCAGATCGGCCCGGTCTCCCGCACCGTGCTGGACTCTGCCTTGCTGCACCAGGTCATCGGCGGCCACGATCCGCACGACTCCACGTCCCTGCCGGACCCGCTGGAAGACCTCGTTGCTGCCGCCCGGACGGGCAACGTGGACGGCATGAAGATCGGCATCATCAAGGAACTCCACGGCGAGGGTTACCAGGCCGGCGTCGAGAACCGTTTCAACGAATCGCTCGAACTGCTCAAGCAGGCCGGCGCGGAAATCGTTGAGGTCTCCTGCCCCAACTTCAAGTACGCACTGGGCGCCTATTACCTGATCATGCCCTCGGAGGCTTCCTCCAACCTGGCCAAGTTCGACGGCGTCCGGTACGGCCTGCGGGTCCTGCCCAAGGATGCGCCGCTCACCATCGAACGCGTCATGGGTGCCACCCGCGCCGCAGGCTTCGGCGACGAAGTGAAGCGCCGCATCATCCTGGGCACCTACGCGCTCAGCGCCGGCTACTACGACGCCTACTACGGCTCGGCCCAGAAGGTCCGCACCCTGATCCAGCGCGACTTCGAGGCCGCGTTCGCCCAGGCGGACGTGCTGATTTCCCCGACGGCGCCCACCACGGCGTTCAAGCTCGGCGAGAAGTTGAACGACCCCCTGGCCATGTACCTCAACGACGTCGCCACCATCCCGGCCAACATGGCCGGCGTCCCGGGGCTGTCCCTGCCGGGCGGCCTGGCGGATGAGGACGGGCTGCCCGTCGGCATCCAGCTCCTCGCCCCGGCGCGCCAGGATGCGCGCCTGTACCGCGTGGGTGCGGTGCTCGAATCACTGCTCGAGGCGCAGTGGGGCGGACCGCTGCTGGACAAGGCGCCGGAATTGGCCACTTCGGTGGTCGAGCCCGCCGAGACCCTCGAAACCCAGGAGGCAAAATAATGAGCACTGACGCAACCCTGAGCTTCGAAGAGGCCATGGAGAAGTACGATCCCGTCCTGGGCTTCGAGGTCCACGTGGAGCTCAACACCAAGACCAAGATGTTCTCCTCCGCCCCGAACGTTTTCGGCGACGAGCCCAACACCAACGTCAACGAGGTGGACCTGGGCATGCCGGGCGTGCTGCCCGTGGTGAACAAGACCGCGATTGAGTCCTCCATCAAGATCGGCCTGGCGCTCAACTGCAAGATCGCCGAAACCTGCCGCTTCGCCCGGAAGAACTACTTCTACCCGGACACCCCGAAGAACTTCCAGACCTCCCAGTACGACGAACCCATCGCGTACGACGGCTACCTGGACATCGAGCTTTCCGACGGCACCGTGTTCCGCGTCGAAATCGAGCGCGCCCACATGGAAGAGGACGCCGGCAAGCTGACGCACATGGGCGGGTCCGCGGGCCGCATCCAGGGTGCCGACTACTCGCTGGTGGACTACAACCGCTCCGGTGTTCCACTGGTGGAGATCGTCACCAAGCCGATCCAGGGCGCCGGCAGCCGCGCGCCTGAGCTGGCCAAGGCCTACGTGGCCGCCGTGCGTGAAATCGTGAAGAACCTCGGCGTTTCGGACGCGAAGATGGAACGCGGCAACGTGCGCTGCGACGCGAACGTGTCGCTGCGTCCCCACGGCCGCGAACGCTTCGGCATCCGTTCCGAGACGAAGAACGTGAACTCGCTGCGCGCCGTCGAACACGCCGTCCGCTACGAAATCCAGCGGCACGCCGCCGTGCTGGACTCGGGCGAGCCGGTCATCCAGGAAACGCGCCACTGGCACGAGGACACCCGCTCGACGACGTCGGGCCGGGCCAAGTCCGACGCCGACGACTACCGCTACTTCCCGGAGCCGGACCTCGTTCCGATCGTTGCCTCCCGCGAATGGGTGGAGGAGCTGCGCGCCACCCTGCCGGAGCCGCCGGCCGAGCGCCGCAAGCGCCTGCAGGCCGACTGGGGCTACTCGGACCTGGAATTCCGCGACGTGGTTAACGCCGGCGTCATGGATGAGATCGAAGAGACCATTGCCGCCGGCGCCACGGCCACCGTGGCCCGCAAGTGGTGGATGGGCGAGATCGTTGGCCGCGCCAAGAACGCCGACGTGGACCCCGGCCAGCTGGGCGTCAAGCCGGAAACCATCGTGGAACTGAACAAGATGGTGGAAGCCGGCAAGATCAACAACAAGATGGCCGCCGAGGTCCTCGACGGCGTCCTCGCCGGCGAAGGCACGCCCGCGGAGATCGTGGAGAAGCGCGGCCTGGCCGTGGTCTCCGACGACGGCCCCCTCCTGGAAGCCATCGATGCGGCCCTCGCCGCGCAGCCGGACGTCGCTGACAAGATCCGCGGCGGCAAGGTGCAGGCGATCGGTGCGATCGTGGGCGGCGTCATGAAGGCCACCCGCGGGCAGGCTGACGCGGGGCGCGTCCGCGAGCTGATCCTTGAGAGGCTCGGCGTCGAAGGCTGAGTCACGTGTTTTAACCCAACTGGGTCGCAGTTAACGTCGTTATGAGCGCTCATAACGACATCTACTGCGACCCAGTTGGGCTTTAAGGGGAGACTAGCCCGGCCATGATGTCTTCGAGGGCCTCGCAGACCATCATTACCGAGGTCCGTTTGAGGTTTTCCGGCCGGGCCAGGATGTCGATCCGGCGCCGGGTGCTGATGCCCTGCAGCGGCCGGAGCACGATCTCCGGGTTCAGCACCGGCCGCGCGGTGTGCCGCGGCAGCAGCCCGATGACGCTGCCCGTGGCCACGAGTCCCGCCACGGTGGAATAGTCGTTGATCCGGTGGACAATGTTCAGCTCCCGGCTGGACACCGCGGCGACGGCGGACAGCACGTCCGCGGGGGAGTAGCCGGTGTGGCTGGTCACCCACGGTTCGCCGACGACGTCGTGCGCCGTCAGGGTTTCCTTGCCCGCCAGCCGGTGCCCGGCGGACAACGCCACGTCCAGCGGCTCGTGTGCGAGCGGGATGACGGCCACCCGCTCCTCCGGCCACCGCGGGCTGTGGTCCATCCGGTGCGCCAGCACCAGGTCGTACCGGGCAGTCAGTGCGGGGAAGTCCTGCTGGGCAACATCCTCGTCGGACAGCAGCACCCTGGGTTTGTCCGGTGAGTCCAGCAGCCGGGCCAGGGGCGCAAAGAGTGCCTGGCCGGCGCTGTGAAAGCCGCTCACCGTCACCGGTGCCACCGTGGAGCCGTGGTACGCGCCGATCGCCATCCGCGCATCGGCCATCGCGCTGACGACGGCGGCACCGGCGTCGGCCAGTGCCTGGCCGGCCTCGGTGAGCACCAGGTTCCGGCCTTCCTTTCGCGTCAGCGGGACGTCCACGCTGCGCTGCAGCGCAGCCAGTTGCTGGGACACGGCTGAGGGGGTGACCACGAGCGTTTCGGCGACCGCTTTGACGCTGCCGAGGGCGCCCAGTTCCCGGAGCATTTCCAGCTGGTGGATTTCCATGCCTTGAGTCTATTGCTTAGACATTTCTAAATCGTCGATTGAGAAGAATTCGGTTGTGCTAATGCTTCTTTGTGGTTCTAATGAAGGGAGCCAGCCCCGCCGCACCCCCGGGAGGGCGCCACATTCCTGAGAGTAAAACCAAGAGTAAGGAAGCCAATGAAGGCTCTGTACAAAGCCGGCGCACACGCCGGGTTTGAGCTGGTGGACCGGCCCGAGCCGGAAACCGGCCCCGGCGACGTGAAGATCCGCGTGATGACCACCGGGATCTGCGGCACGGACCTTCACATCCAGTCCTGGGATGCCTGGGCCCAGAGCATGATCGAGGCTCCGCTGATCGCCGGCCACGAGTTCTACGGCGAAGTGGTGGAAACCGGCGAGGACGTCCGCGACGTCAAGGTGGGCGACCGGGTCTCCGGCGAAGGCCACATTGTCTGCGGCATCTGCCGCAACTGCCGCGCCGGCCGCCGCCAGATGTGCATCCACACCGTGAGCGTAGGGGTCCAGCGTGACGGGGCCTTCGCCGAGTATGTGGTCATCCCCGAGACCAACGTCTGGGTCCACCAGGATCCTTCTGTCACGCCCGAACTTGGCGCCATCTTCGATCCCTTCGGCAACGCCGTCCACACCGCCCTGAGCTTCCCGCTGGTGGGCGAGGACGTGCTGATCACCGGGGCCGGGCCGATCGGACTGATGGCCATTGCCGTGGCCCGCCACGCCGGCGCCCGGAAGATCGCCATCACCGATGTCTCCGCGCCGCGCCTCGAACTGGCCCGCCAGCTCGGCGTGGACCTTGCCATCGACGTCTCGAAGATGCGCGTCAGGGATGCCCAGCGCGAATTGGGCATGCGCGAAGGGTTCGACATCGGCATGGAAATGTCCGGGCACCCCACCGCCCTGCCGGAGATGATCGACAACATGAACCACGGCGGCCGGATCGCGATGCTGGGCCTGCCCAGCCAGTCCATCGACATCGACTGGGGCAAGGTGGTGACGCATATGCTGACCATGAAGGGCATCTACGGGCGCGAAATGTTCGAAACCTGGTACGCCATGAGCGCCATGTTGTCCTCCAACCCGGTGCTGCATGCCAACATCTCGGCGGTGGTCACGGACACCCTGCCCGCCACGGACTGGGAAAAGGGCTTCGACGTTGCCCGCGCCGGTGTGGGCGGCAAAGTTGTCCTCGACTGGACCGTTTTCTAGACCCTGCAATACTTTCCGGCACCGATTAACGATTCACCCCGCTGAGGAGCACACCCCATGTATTCAGCCATCAAGGACCAGCTGCAGAACGAGCTGGACGAGATCCGCACGGCAGGCCTGTTCAAGACGGAACGCCACATCGACTCGCCTCAGGCCAGCCACATCACGGCGGGCCAGATCGGCGAGGCCGGTGCCGACGTGTTGAACTTCTGCGCCAACAATTACCTGGGCCTGGCGGACCACCCGGAGATCATTGCCGCTGCGAAGGCCGCCATGGACGAGCGCGGCTTCGGCATGGCCAGCGTGCGCTTCATCTGTGGAACCCAGGACCTGCACCTGGCACTGGAGGCGCGCGTCTCGAAGTTCCTGGGCACCGAGGACACCATCCTGTTCTCCAGCTGCTTCGACGCCAACGGCGGCGTGTTTGAGTCCCTCTTCGGGCCCGAAGACGCCGTCATCTCCGACGCCCTGAACCATGCGTCCATCATTGATGGCATCAGGCTCTGCAAGGCCCGGCGGTTCCGCTACGCCAACCGCGACATGGCGGACCTCGAAGCGAAACTGATCGAGGCCACTACGCAGGAGAACCCGGCCCGCCGCAAGATCATCGTGACGGACGGCGTCTTCTCCATGGACGGCTACCTCGCGCCGCTCGAAGCCATCTGCAACCTGGCCGAAAAGTACGATGCCCTGGTGATGGTGGACGACTCGCACGCCGTGGGATTTATGGGCGCCACCGGTGCGGGAACCCCCGAGCACGCCGGCGTGGGCCACCGGGTGGACATCTACACCGGTACGTTCGGTAAGGCGCTGGGCGGGGCCTCCGGCGGCTACGTCTCCGGCCGGGCCGAAGTGGTGGCCATGCTCCGCCAGAAGGCGCGCCCCTACCTGTTCTCCAATTCCCTCGCGCCCGCCATCGTGGCCGCCACGCTGAAGGCCCTGGACCTCGTGGAGAACTCCGCCGAACTGCGTTCCAAACTGTTCGCCAACGCTGGACTGTTCCGAAGCCGGATGGCGGAAGAAGGCTTTGACCTGCTCGACGGCGAGCACGCCATCGTGCCGGTGATGTTCGGGGACGCCGTGGTAGCGGCGAAGGTGGCAGACCGGATGCTCCGGCACGGAGTGTTCGTCACCGCATTCAGCTACCCCGTGGTTCCCAAGGGGGCTGCCCGGATCCGGGTCCAGCTCTCCGCCGCACACAGTGCCGAGGACGTCGAAGCCTGCGTCCGGGCATTCGTGGACAGCCGCGACGCGGTGGGAGCCTAGGGTACTGACGTGACGTCCTGCCGGGTGCAAGGATGGAGTCATGTCAGCAAATTACGATGTGGTGATTGTGGGCGGCGGCATTGCCGGGCTGTCCCTCGCCTCTGCCCTTGCCGGTAAATGCAGCGTTGCGCTCGTCGAGGCCGAACAGTCCCTGGCCTACCACACCTCGGCCCGCTCGGCCCGGCAACTGATCCCCAGCTACGGCCCCGTCGTGGTCCAGGAGCTGACCCTCCGCACGCTCGGGCTGATTGCGGCCCGGGACGCGGAGCTTCCGGAGCCTGTCCTTTCGCCGCGCAGCTTCATGCTGATCGGCGACGAAGACACCGTCCGGGAGGAAGCCAGCGGGCACATGCACCGGATCTCCCATGCCGAGGCCCTGGAGCTGTGCCCGGTGCTGGATCCCGGATTCTTTTCCGCGGCCGGACTGGACACCGGTTCGTACGCCTGCAACGCCCCCGTGCTGCTGGAAGACCACCGGCGCCGTGCCGAGGCGGGCGGGGTGGACATCATCACCGGCGCCAAGGTCCATTCCGCCCAGCGGCTGGGGTCCGGCTGGGAACTCGGGGCGGGCCAGGAAGCGTTCCAGGCCGGGATCGTGGTCAATGCTGCCGGGGCCTGGGCCGATGAACTGGCCGTGATCAGCGGCGTGGAGAAGCTCGGCCTCCAGCCGTACCGGCGCACGGCGGCGATTGTCGACGTCGAACGTCCCCTCCCGGATTCCTGCCCCATGGTGGCGGCAGCGGACGAATCGTTCTACTTCCGCAAGGAAGGACAGGACGTGCTGATTTCGCCGTCGGAATCCGTGCCGAGCGGGCCTGAGGACGCGAAGCCCTACCCGGGCGATGTCGAGGCGCTGGTGGCGCGGCTCAACGCGGTGACCACCATGGGCATCAGGAACGTCAAGTCCGCGTGGACCGGCCTGCGCACCGAAGCTGCCGACGGCGTCCCGGTGGTGGGGTTCGACGCCGAAGCCACCGGATTCTTCTGGCTCGCCGGACAGGGCGGTTACGGTTTCCAGACCTCGTCCGGCATTGCTGAGCTCGCAGCCGACCTCATCCTGGCAGGGCCGTCGGCGGGGCAGGGCGCCCGGGACGAGGACGCCGGGCTCAGTCCGGCATCCCGGACAGCGGTTGCGCTGGCCGCGACCCGCTGGTCCATCCGGCACTGAAGAATGGACCCATGAGCACCCTGATCACCAACATTGCCGAGCTGATGACCCAGGATGCGGAGCACCGCGTCCTCAAGGACGCCGCCGTGGTGATCGAAGGGGAGCGGATTTCGTGGATCGGGCCGGCGTCGGCCGCGCCGGCCGCTGACGATGCCGTGGACGCGGGAGGCCGGGCGCTGCTGCCGGGCTGGGTGGACTCGCACACCCACCTGATCTTTGCCGGTGACAGGACTGCCGAGTTCGAGGCACGGATGGCCGGCGAGAGCTACAGCGCCGGCGGGATCGCCGTGACCACCGGCGCCACCCGGGGGACAAGCGACTTCGACCTCACCAGGCTGGCGCTGGGCCGCGTGGCCGAAGCCGTCTCGCAGGGGACCACGTACCTGGAAACCAAGACCGGCTACGGCCTGGACGTTGAAAACGAAACGCGCAGCGCGCGTATCGCCTCCACGGTGGCTGACGAAGTCACTTACCTGGGCGCCCATCTGGTCCCCGCCGGGGACGACCCCGACGAATACACCGACCTGGTATGCGGACCCATGCTGGCGGCGGTCAGGCCCTACGCCAGCTGGGCGGACGTGTTCTGCGAGCAGGGGGCCTTCAACGAGGAGCAGTCGCGCCGTGTGCTGCAGGCCTGCAAGGACGCGGGCCTGGGCCTTCGCGTCCACGGCAACCAGCTGGGGGAGGGGCCCGGGGTGCGGTTGGCGGTTGAATTCGGGGCCGCCAGCGTGGACCACGTGAACTACCTGTCCCGCGCCGACGTCCACGACCTCGCGGACAGCTGGTCCGGCTGGGAATCGGCGGCCGGCGCGGGAACGCGGGGTACTGTCGCCACGTGCCTGCCGGCTTGCGACCTCTCCACCCGCCAGCCGCTTGCCCCCGGGCGCGAACTGCTCGACGCCGGCGTGCAGCTCGCCCTGGCCTCGAACTGCAACCCCGGTACCTCCTATACGAGCTCCATGGCGTTCTGTGTCACCACCGCCGTGCTGCAGATGCGGCTCAGCGTCCACGAGGCCGTCCGGGCCGCCACGTACGGCGGCGCGCTGGCGCTGCACCGCGACGAGGGGAACGACGCCGACGGCGAACGCGCGGTCGGTTCGATCGCCGTCGGGCACCGCGCGGACCTCCACCTGCTCAACGCCCCCTCCGCCACCCACCTGGCCTACCGGCCGGGCATCCCGCTGACCCACGCCGTCTGGCGGGCCGGCGTCCGCGCCCGCTGATTTTGCTTTCGAACGGATGCTCTTCGATCTATTGCTTCCGACCCTGTCGGCATACCCCAGGAGATAACCGTGGCCGGACTGTTGAAGGAACTGGGCTTCGCTCTCGACCAGCTGTGGGCTCAGCGCCAGGGGCCGGCCGGACTGGCCCGGCGCCGGGAGGCCCGGCTTGCGGCGATCGTTGCGCACGCCAGGACCAGCTCGCCGTTCTACCGTCACCTCTACCGGGACGTGTTACCCGCCGTGCGCTCCGACGGCGTCGTCCTGGTGGAGCTTCCACCGGTCACCAAACAGGAGCTCATGGCCAACTTCGATGACTGGGTCACGGATCCCGCCGTCACCCGGGCCGGAGTCGATGCTTTCATCGCCGACCCGTCCCAGGTCGGAACGCCGTACCTGGACCGGTACTTCGTCTGCACCACGTCCGGCACCACCGGGCACCCCGGGATCTTCGTGCATGATTCCCGATCCCTCGCCGTCTCCCAGTCCTTTGTCCTCCGCATCGACCTGGCCTGGCTGTCTCCGCGCGAGCTGCTGGCCATGGCCCGCCGCGGATTGCGCTGGGCGGCAGTGGTGGGCACCGGCGGGCACTACGCGGGCGCGGGCTGGGTGCAATGGCAGCGCCGGCGCAGCAGGTGGCGCCGGCGCGCATTCCAGGCGTTCCCGGTGCAGCAGCCGCTGACCGGGCTTGTGGCAGCCCTGAACGACTATGACCCCTCGGCCGTCACCGGCTACCCGAGTGCCCTCGCCCTGCTCGCCGAGGAGCAGGCGGCCGGCCGGCTCCACCTGAAACCGGTGGTAGTAGAGCTCGCCGGCGAGTCCTGCGGGCCGGACGTGCGGGCGCGCATCGCGGAGGCGTTCGGGGGTGCCCTCCACGATGCGTACGCTGCCTCCGAGTTCACGCCGCTGGCCTTCGACTGTGCCCGCGGCTGGCTGCACGTGAACAGCGACTGGGCCATCCTGGAACCGGTCGGCGCCGACTACCGCCCTACGCCGCCGGGGGAGCCATCCCACACCGTGCTGCTCACCAACCTCGCCAACCGGGTCCAGCCGCTGATCCGCTACGACCTCGGCGACTCGGTGCTGGCGAAGACAGGTCCCTGTGAATGTGGTAACCCGCTGCCCGCCATCCGGGTCGCGGGCCGAAGCGACGATGTCCTCCGCCTCCTCGCCGCGGACGGGACCACGGTCCGGGTGCTCCCGCTCGCCATCGGGTCCGTCGTCGACGAAACTCCCGGACTGCACCGCAGCCAGCTGGTGCAGACAGGACCTGCAACCATCCGCCTCCGGCTCGAACCGGAACCCGGTGCCGACGCCGCAGCGGTGTGGCGCACGGCCTCCGCGAAGCTGCTGGAGTACCTCGCCGGGCTGGAACTGCGGAACGTCGGAGTCGTCCGCGCGGACGAGCCGCCCGAACAGAGCGGCGTGGTCGGGAAGTTCCGGCAGGTGATCGCCCGGCTGCCGGAATGAAGCGCGGCGGCTAGAAGATCATGGGCGGAGCGTCCAGCACTGTCTCGTCCACGCGGCGGTCCTCCCACTGGCTGAACGGCTTGTCCAGTTCGTACTTGCCGTCATCCGTGCGCACCAGGGTCCGCACTTCGGCGTTGTCCGGGTTGTTGAGGGATTCGAAATACTCCACGGACCAGTGGAACCAGCGCATGCAGAACAGCCTCATGGTGAGCCCGTGCGTCACGAAGAGGGCGTTCGGGGCGTAGCTGGGCTTGGACCAGTGCCGGTGCAGTGTTTCCATGAAGGAGGAGATCCGGTCGTAGACGTCGGAGCCGGATTCACCCTCCCTGAACCGGTAGAAGAAGTGGCCGTAGGCGTTCCGGAGTTCTTTTTGGTCCTCGATGTCCCCGGCGATCTGGAAGTTCGCCCAGTCCTGTTCACGAAGCCTGGGTTCCTCGATGATCCGCTCAACAAGCGGTCCCAGATTGAGCGCTTCGAGGGTCTGGTAGGCCCGGAGGTACGGCGAGACGTAGACACACACCTGCCGGCCGTCCAGTTCCCGGCGGATCTCCTCGCCTGCGGCCCGGGCCTGTGCAAGGCCGAGTTCGGTCAGTGGTATCCGGTAATCGGGCACCCGGTTATAAATGGAGGTGTCGGCATTGGCGGCTGACTGGCCGTGCCGGATCATGATGATTTTTCCGGGCGCACTCATAAATTCCAAG
The DNA here is from genome assembly GCF_017832975.1 of Arthrobacter sp. PvP023. NCBI lineage: Bacteria > Bacillati > Actinomycetota > Actinomycetes > Micrococcales > Micrococcaceae > Arthrobacter > Arthrobacter sp. PvP023. Next base: position 3,520,996 of record NZ_JAFIBI010000001.1, on the reverse strand, counting down.
CATAGGCCCCGGGCAGCGCGGCCAAGTGGATGTGTTGCCCCCCGACCAGCCGGAAGCGTTGCCCTGCGACCGGCCGGAAGCGGCGGACAGGAAAGAACCAGAAAGTGAAGGCAAGATAGGAACATGCTGGTTCCCTCCCGCCGTCGTCTGCGGTTAGAAGTCTGGATTGTCCTGGGTCTGTCGCTGGGGCAGTCCGCCGTGTATTCGGTGGTGCAGTTGCTGGACAAGCTGACGCGGGCACCCCTGGCGGAAGGGACCTCCACCCTCAACCGCTCCCAGAGCAGCCGCGAATACTTCGACCTGACGTACCAGCTGCTGGACATCGTTTTCGCCCTGGTGCCTGTCGTGTTGGTCATCTATTTCCTCACCGAGCACCGGAAAGCGGGGGAGCCCGGGGCATCGGCATTCCGCAAACTCGGTTTCAACTTCGCCCGCCCCGGCGAGGACCTGCTGCAGGGGCTGGGCCTCGCGGCGTTGATCGGCATACCGTCCCTGGGGCTGTACGCCGCCGGACGGGCACTCGGCATCACCACGGCCATCATCCCCAGCGCGCTGGATGCCTACTGGTGGACCATCCCAGTGCTGATTCTCTCCGCCGTACGGCACGGGATCGTGGAGGAGGTCATCGTGGTGGGGTACCTGCTGGACCGGCTCGGCAAGTTCGGCTGGAGCATGCCGCTGGCCATCTTCGCCAGCTCCATGCTCCGGGGCAGCTACCACCTCTACCAGGGCTTCGGCCCGTTCATCGGCAACGCTGTCATGGGCGTGGTATTTGCGTGGATCTATACGAAGACCCGCCGCGTCATGCCGCTGGTGATCGCCCACGCACTGCTGGACATTGTGGCGTTCGTCGGCTTCAGCCTCTTCGGCAAGGCCATCGGCCTGGGCTAGCCGGCCACTGCTTAAAAGGATTCGGCCGCTATCGGTGGGTGACGTCGTTGGCACCCGCTGATAGCGGCCGAAGTTCGGAAGGGCAGCGCGCTGCCCGTGGCCCCGGAGGACCACACGGTAGAGCAGGGTCAGATGGTTACGGCCCCGGAGGCGGTTTCGAACGTGACGGACAGGATTCCCGGCGTCCCCTTGGGGGCGACCCATTCAACAGCCACATCCTCCAAGGGCTTCTCGACCGGTTGACCGAGCCATTCCGTGACGCGTTCGGCCGAGCCGGCGATGGTGAGGCTGGACATCTTAACGTTGCTCGGGTAGGCGTTGGACGGGTGAAGCTCCGGGTCGCCTTCCCACTTGAGCATGTAGGGTACCTGCGGGTCTGCAATGAGGCCCAGGATGCCGATCTGCTTCCAGACGAGTTCGCGGCCGTCGGGGAACTTGCGGTTGCCGTTGACAGCCGATCGGCCGAGGCGTTCTTCGAACGGTGCCAGGTCGTCCACTTCGACGCACCAGCCCATCCAGCCACCGCCCGCTGCGGAGCGTGCCCGGACAGCCTGCCCGAACGGAGCCTTGTCGGATGCCGGGTGGTCCAGGACCTCCACGACCTCGAGATACTTGTGCCCGGCCAGCGGGATAATCATGTTGCGGGTGCCGAAACGGGGGTGTACCCCGCCCTTAACGGCTTCGACGCCGAGGGCGGTTGCAATACGTTCGGTGGTGGCAGCCAAGCCATCTTGTTCACAGGCGTAAGAGACGTGATCCATGCGCATGCCCTCATCTTGGCACTTTGTGATGGAGCTCTCAGCTAAGGGTGTCCTTACCAAGATGGGACGTTATGGCGGACGGCCCTGAAGCCCACGAAATCACGCGGCCGACGTCCTTCGTCACAAACCTATTCAGACGGATTGCTCTGTTTCTACACTGGGTCCAGGTCATGAGCGCCAGCATTGAGCCCCGGCTTGCTGGCCGGCAACCCTCGTTCCGCGGTGGGGTGCCCCGGGTGAGGACCTGGCCGCCGGCAACCGCCGGTCGGCAAGCGCGGCACCAGAGCCGGCCCGGCATACTGTGCGTCCGGCCACGGTGCCCTTCCTTAAGGAGCCTCCAATGTCCAATGCCTGGTCTTTCGAAACCCGCCAGATCCACGCCGGCCAGGAGCCGGACAGCGCCACCGGCGCCAGGGCCCTCCCCATTTACCAGACGACGTCGTTCGTGTTCCCTAGCGCCGAAAGCGCCGCCAACCGCTTCGCGCTGGCCGAACTGGCGCCCATCTATACCCGCATCGGCAATCCCACCCAGGACGCGGTGGAGCAGCGCGTGGCCAGCCTTGAATGCGGGCTGGCGGCGCTGCTGCTCAGCTCGGGACAGGCCGCCGAAACATTCGCCATCCTCAACGTCGCCGAAGCCGGCGATCACGTGGTGGCCAGCCCCAGCCTCTACGGCGGCACGTACAACCTGCTGGCCCACACCCTGAAGAAGTTCGGCATCTCCGTGACGTTCGTGGAGGACCCGGACAACCTCCAGCAGTGGAAGGACGCCGTCCGGCCGAACACCAAGCTCTTCTTCGGCGAGGTGGTGTCCAATCCGCGCCAGGACGTCCTGGACATCGAAGGCGTTTCCGGCGTCGCCCACGAGGCAGGGGTCCCGCTGATCGTGGACAACACACTGTCCACGCCGTACCTCATCCGGCCGCTGGAATGGGGCGCCGACATTGTGGTCCACTCGGCAACGAAGTACCTTGGCGGGCACGGCAGCGCCATCGCCGGCGTGATCGTGGACTCGGGCAACTTTGATTTCGGCAAGGACCCGGAGAAGTTCCCGGGCTTCAACATCCCGGACCCCACCTACAACGGGCTTGTCTACGCCAGGGACCTCGGCGCCGGGGGCGCCCTGGGCGCGAACCTTTCCTACATCCTCAAGGCCCGCGTCCAGCTGCTGCGGGACCTCGGCTCCGCGGTGTCCCCGTTCAACGCCTTCCTCATCGCCCAGGGCCTGGAAACCCTGAGCCTGCGCGTCGAGCGCCACGTGGCCAACGCGGTGAGTGTCGCCGAATGGCTGGAGGCAAGGGACGACGTCGAATCCGTTGCCTACGCGGGCCTGCCGTCCAGCCCCTGGTACGACCGCGGCCGCAAGTACGGACCCAAGGGCACCGGTGCGATCGTGTCCTTCAACATCGCCGGCGGGGCCGAGGCCGGCAAGCGGTTCGTGGACGCGCTGGAACTGCACTCCCACGTGGCGAACATCGGTGACGTGCGCTCCCTGGTCATCCACCCGGCGTCCACCACCCACAGCCAGCTGACAGCGGAACAGCAGGCCGTGGCGGGGGTCACGCCGGGCCTGGTCCGCCTCTCCGTGGGGCTGGAGCACATCGATGACATCATCGCCGACCTCGACGCCGGTTTCCGCGCCGCCAAGGGCGACTGAGCCGTATGGCTCCCGGCGCCTCGACGCCGGGAGTCATATTGCTGTCACATTCTTCGCCATTGCGGGGACGCATTTCGTAGACTCTTTACAGGTCATGAGTGCCAGCGACAGCCCCGGCTTGCTGGCCGGCAACCCTCCTTTCGCGGCGGGGTGCCCCGGGTGAAGACCTGGCCTGCCGGCCAGTTGGCGGCAGGCAAGCGCGAAGAAGAGGTCTTCAGATGACGATTGCCGTCACCCGCAGCGGTGTACCCGAAACAGCCAGCCACAGCCTGTCATCCAGTGACGTGAAAACCGCCGCAGTCAAAACCGCAGACGCTGTCCCCGACGGAACCGTCAAGTTCCAGGGCATCGGCGGGCTCGACCTTGAGGCGGGCGGCCACCTGCCGGACGTCACGCTCGCCTACGAGACCTGGGGCACGCTGAACGCGGACCGTTCCAACGCCGTGCTGGTGCAGCATGCCCTGACCGGCAGCACGCACGTTACCAGGGGAGCCAGCGACGAAGAAGGCTGGTGGGAGCAGCTTGCCGGGCCCGGCGCCCCGGTCGATACGGACAAGTACTTCGTGGTCAGCATCAACATCCTGGGCGGTTGCTACGGCTCCACCGGCCCTTCCACTCCCGCGCCGGATGGCAGGCCGTGGGGTTCGCGCTTCCCCCTGGTGACCCTGCGCGACACCACGGCGGCCGAGGCCCGGCTAGCGGACGCCCTTGGCATCGACAGCTGGTACGCCGTCCTGGGCGGATCCCTGGGCGGAGCCCGCGCCCTGGAATGGGCCGTGAGCTTCCCGGACCGGGTCCGGCGCTGCGCCGTCATTTCCATCGGGGCAAGCAGCACGGCCGAGCAGATCGCCTTTGCCCAGGCGCAGACCCTCGCGATCCGCCAGGACGTGAACTTCAACGACGGCGATTACTACGGCGGCCCGGAGCCTGAGGCCGGCCTGGCCCTGGCACGCAGGATTGCGCACATCACGTACCGTTCCGCAGACGAGCTGGAGGCCCGGTTCGGCCGGAGCGCCCAGGGCGGCGAAGCCCCGCTCCAGGCAGTGTCGCTGGGGGACCGCGGCCGCTACCAGGTGGAGAGCTACCTCGACCATCAGGGCACCAAGCTGGTCCGGCGCTTCGATGCCAACAGCTACATCGCCATCACGGAAGCGCTCATGAGCCACGACGTGGGCCGGGGGCGCGGCCCGCTCAAGGAGGCGCTGGCCCGGGCCACGGCTGAGTTCTTCATTGCCGCCGTCAATACGGACCGTCTGTATTTTCCGGCGCAGTCCCGCGAACTCGCGGCTGCACTCCCGGGCGACGTCCCGGTGCATGTCATCGAGGCGCCCATCGGCCACGACGGTTTCCTGACTGAAATCGGGCAGCTTAGCGCTCAGTTGCGGCAGAACTTTTTCGCCTAGCCCGCCGGCTCAATGTGCATTTATGCAGAGCTGTTCTGCAGAAAATGGCGTTGAGCCTGCGGCAATGTGAGCCCATACTCTAGGGGACCGGCGCGTTGGTGGTGCACATCACACGCGGCCGTAACGGAATGGTCCACATGGTGTCGACGGAGACGCCGAAGGAGTTCACAATGAGCACGCAAAACTCCGCCGCAAGGCGCGCAGATGAGACTGACGTCAAAGCCTCAGGGCTAAAGAAAGTGGTTACGGCCTCCATGGCCGGGACCGTCGTTGAGTGGTATGAGTTCTTCCTCTACGCTTCAGCGGCCACCCTGGTCTTTGGCAAGACATTTTTCCCTAACTCAGGCACGGAACTGGACGGCATCATTGCCGCCTTCCTCACCTACGCGGTTGGCTTCGTCGCCCGCCCCATCGGCGGCATCGTCTTCGGTCATTTCGGTGACAAATTCGGCCGGAAGCAGCTGCTCCAGCTCAGCATCATCCTGGTGGGCGTCTCCACGTTCCTGATGGGCTGCCTGCCCACCTTCCAACAGATCGGCTACTGGGCTCCGGCCCTGCTGGTGTTCCTGCGATTCGCCCAGGGCTTCGCCGTCGGCGGTGAGTGGGGCGGCGCCGTCCTCCTCGTAGCGGAGCACAGCCCCAGCAAGTCACGCGGCTTCTGGGCCAGCTGGCCGCAGTCCGCTGTACCCCTGGGCAACCTGCTCGCCACCGCGGTGCTCTTCACGTTGTCCTCCACACTGTCCTCCGCCGACTTCCTCGGCTGGGGCTGGCGGGTGGCCTTCTGGCTCTCCGCAGTGATCGTGCTGGTGGGCTACTACATCAGGACCAAGGTCACCGACGCCCCCATCTTCCTGGAAGCGCAGAAGGAAGTCACCGTTGAAAAGAAGGGCTACGGCGTCGGTGAAGTGTTCCGCCGCTACCCGCGCGGCGTCTTCACAGCCATGGGCCTCCGCTTCGCGGAGAACATCCTTTATTACCTCGTGGTCACCTTCTCCATCACCTACCTGAAGGTGGTTGTCCAGACGGACACCTCCCGGATTCTCCTGCTGCTGCTCGTGGCTCACGTCGTCCACTTCGCAGTGGTGCCGATGGTCGGCAAGCTCTCCGACGCCTTCGGCCGCAAGCCCGTCTACATGGCCGGTGCAATCCTCGGCGGTACCTGGGGCTTCTTCGCCTTCCCGATGATGGACACCAAGAACGATCTGGTCATTCTCGCCGCCATCACCATCGGCCTGCTCTTCCACGCGCTGATGTACGCCGGCCAGCCTGCAATCATGGCCGAGATGTTCCCCACCCGGATGCGCTACTCCGGCGTCTCGCTCGGCTACCAGGTCACCTCGATCGTGGCCGGTTCGATGGCCCCGATCATTGCCACCGCCCTGCTGAGCCAGTTCAAGTCCTCCACCCCGGTGGCCGTCTACCTGCTCGGCGCCTGCCTGGTGACGATGGTGGCCGTGTACTTCCTCAAGGAAACCCGCGGGATCTCGCTGCACGACGTCGACGCGGCGGACGCCCAGGGCACGGCGGACCTCCTTGCCGCCAGCAAGAAGTAGGGGCAGCCGGTTCACATGCGCGCCGCAGTTCTGTACTCCACCGTCCCTGCCGGAACCAGCTACACCGAAGCGCGCCCGCTAGTGGTGCAGGAGCTCGAACGGCCCGAGCCCCGCGCCGGCGAACTGGGCGTGGCCATCACCTACTCCAGCCTGTGCCACTCGGACCTGTCCGTGGTGGACGGCTCCCGGGTACGGCCACTGCCCATGGCGCTGGGGCATGAGGCCGTGGGCCGGGTGGTGTCAGTCGGTGAGGGCGTCCATGACGTGGCTGTGGGCGAGCACGTTGTGCTCGTCTTCGTCCCCAGCTGCGGCGAATGCCGGGCGTGCCGGTCCGGGCGCCCGGCCCTGTGCCACCGTGCCGCCGAAGTCAACGGTTCAGGGGACCTGCTGCACGGCGAGGCGCTGCTGCGCACGCCGTCAGGGGAGCGGATCAACCACCACCTCGGGGTGTCGGCTTTCGCGGACTACGCCCTGGTGGCGCGGGAATCAGTGGTGGTGATCGACGACGACGTTCCGGACACTGTCGCGGCCATGTTCGGCTGCGCCGTACTCACCGGAATGGGCGCCGTGCTGAACACGGCGGCGGTCACCGCCGGACAGTCGGTGGCAGTCTTCGGGCTCGGCGCCGTCGGGCTTTCCGCCGTGATGGCGGCGTCCCTGGCCGGCGCCGCAGCCGTCATTGCCATCGACCCCAACGAAGGCAAGCACCAGCTCGCCCGGGACTGCGGTGCCACGGGAGTGGGAACTCCCGACGACGCCGCCCGGCTGGTTGCCGAGGCCACCGGCGACGGCGTGGACGTCGCCGTCGAGGCCGTGGGCTCTGCCGGCGTGATCGCCTCGTGCCTGGACCTCGTAACGCGCGGCGGCGCCGTCGTCTCCGTCGGGCTGCCAAAACCCTCGGCGGAACTGACCGTCGGAGCCCTGCAGTTTGCGGGAGCGGGGAAGCGGCTGCTCGGCTCCTACATGGGAGATGCGGTCCCGGAGCGGGACATTCCGCTGTACCTTGACCACTGGCGGGCCGGGCGGCTCCCGGTGGAACTGCTGCACACGGACACCAGGCCGCTCGCGGAAATCAACGAAGGCCTTGACGCCCTGGCTGCAGGGCAAGTGGTCCGCCGACTGTTCCAGGCCTAGTGTCAGGGCCGGTGTTGTGTCAGGCCGCCAGGATGTCCCGGCGGCCTGACACTTCCGCCTTGAGCGCCTCCACCACGGCACGGACGGATGCCGAGCGCAGCGACTCAGGACGCGCCACCGCCCAGATGGGGAGTTGGCGCTGGAACAGCTCAGGCAGCACCGGAATGAACTCGGGGTTGTCGGCCACCATGAAGTTCGGCAGCAGGCCAATGCCCGCCCCGCGCCGGACCGCCTCGAGCTGGGCGAAAATGCTGGTCGCCTGAAAACTGGTTTTGGGGGCGGGCAGCTGCGAGGACCGGTGGCCCAGTTCCGCCACCTGCAGGGCCGACTCCACATAGGAGACAAATCCGTGCTCGCGGACGTCGTCCAGGGCGGTCGGCAGTCCCCGGGACCGGACGTAGCCCGGACTGGCGTACAGCCGCAGGAAATAGTTCGTGAGGAAGATGGGCTGCACGTTGGTGACTTCCATCCGGCCCACCACCACTTCCAGGTCCACGCCGGACCGGTTCTGGCTGACTTTGCGGGTGGCGCTGAGCATCTCGACGTCAAGCAACGGATTCTCCTGCTGCAGGCGCACCAGCGCCGGGGCCACGAATTGCGCACCGAATCCATCGGACGTGCTGATCCGGACCATGCCGGACAATGAGTGTTCGCCGTCGCTGATGGCGCCGGCCAGGGACCCGAGTGTCGCCTCGATCGCCTCGGCGGCGGCAACCGCCCGACTGCCCAGCTCGGTCAGTTCCCAGCCGTGCGGGCTGCGCTCCAGCGTCCGCCCGCCCAGCTGCTTGTCCAGCGCCAGGATCCGGCGGGAAATGGTGGTGTGGGTGGTGCCCAGCGTCTCCGCCACGGCATTGAACCGGCCGAGCCTGGCCACGGTCAACAGGATCAACAGGTCATCCGGACTGGGCAGCCGGTTCACATCCACTTTTTCACACCCATGCTTTCAGGCTCACAATGCGGCTTTCCGGAGCATGTGCATCAATGCACATGCTCTCTGTAATTTTTCCCCTTGATTGCACTGTAACAGGGTGTGATGGTGGACACGGAACTTCCAGCAATACCGGCTGGTACACGAAGCAAAGGAGCTTTCGCCATGGCAGTAGTCGCTTGGATCGGTCTCGGGAACATGGGTGGATCCATGTCAGCAAACCTGGCAAAGGCCGGTCACGACGTCCGCGGGTTCGACCTCAATCCCGAAGCGGTGGCAGCTGCAGAAGCCGGCGGCGTGAAGCCGGTAGCCAGCATTGCCGCGGCGGTGGACGGCGCCGACGTCGTGTTCACCATGCTGCCGAAGGGCGAACACGCCCGGGCCGTGTACCTGGGGGAGGACGGCGTCCTTGCCCATGCGGACACGCGGACGCTACTGGTGGATTCCTCGACCATCGACATCTCCTCCGCACAGGCACTGCACGACGCCGCCGCTTCCGCCGGCTTCCGTTTTGTGGACGCCCCGGTGTCGGGCGGCATGAGCGGGGCGAAAGCCGGAACCCTGACGTTCATGATCGGCGGGGAAGCGGGTGCCGTGGCCGAGGCCACGGAGTACATCCGTCCCATGGCCTCCAACATCATTCCCACTGGCGGTCCCACCACGGGGCAGGCCGCGAAGATCTGCAACAACCTGATGCTCTTCATCAACCTTGCCTCCACCGCCGAAGGGGCCGTGCTGGCCGAGCGGCTGGGCCTGGACAAGCAGGTTTTCTGGGACATCGCTTCTGTGTCCTCCGGAGACAGCTGGGCGCTGCGGACCTGGTACCCGGTAGGAGGGGTAGTTCCCACCGCGGCCTCCAACAACGACTTCGCTCCCACTTTCACTACCGAACTGGCCAACAAGGACATCGGCCTGGCCATCAGCGCCGCCCGCGACACCGGAACCCCGCTGGAAATCGGTGAGCACGTGCAGACGCTCTTCCAGCGGCTCATCGACTCCGGGCAGTCCGGCAAGGACTGCTCCATGATCATCAAGCTTGTCGACGGCTCGCTCGAGACCTCCAAGTAACCGCACCCTGCTTCACGAATAGGACTTTCCCATGGAACGCATTCCGCACTTCATCAACGGCGCCCGGATCAGCGACGCCGACCGTTTCGGCCCCGTCTTCAACCCTGCCACCGGCGCACAGGACAAAGAGGTGGCCCTGGCCTCGGCCGCCCGCGTGGAAGAGGCCGTCGCGGCCGCGCAGGCCGCCCTCCCGGGCTGGCGGGCCACCAGCCTGGCCAAACGCACCAACATCTTCTTCCGGGTCCGGGAACTCCTGACGCAGCGGAAGTCCGAGCTGGCAGCAATCCTCACCAGCGAGCACGGCAAGGTGCTTTCCGATGCAGAGGGCGAGATCTCCCGTGGCCTCGAAAACATCGAATTCGCCACCGGGCTTTCCCACATGCTCAAGGGCGAACGCTCGGAGCAGGTTTCCAGCGGGGTGGATGTCCACTCGGTGCGCCAGCCGGTGGGCGTCGTCGCCTGCATCACCCCGTTCAACTTCCCGGCCATGGTGCCGCTGTGGATGATCGGCAGTGCCCTTGCCTGTGGCAACACCGTCCTCCTCAAGCCCAGCGAGAAGGACCCGTCGTCGGCCGTTTTCATCGCGGAAGTCTTCGCGGAGGCGGGCCTGCCCCCGGGCGTCCTGAACGTGGTCCACGGCGACAAGGAAGCCGTGGACGTGCTGCTGGAGCACCCCGGCGTCAAGGCTGTCAGCTTCGTGGGGTCCACCCCGATCGCCCAATCCATCTACAAGCGGGCGGCCGACCACGGCAAGCGCGTCCAGGCGCTGGGCGGCGCCAAGAACCACATGGTGGTCCTGCCGGATGCAGACCTGGACATGGCCGCCGACGCCGCTGTGTCGGCGGCCTACGGCTCCGCCGGCGAACGGTGCATGGCGGTATCCGTGCTGGTGGCCGTGGGCAACATTGCCGACGACCTGGTGAAGGCCATTTCCACCCGCATGGCGAACCTTAAGATCGGTCCCGGCACGGATCCGGCCTCGCAGATGGGTCCGCTCATCACGAAGGAACACCGGGACAGGGTGGCCTCCTATGTGGCCGGTGCCGAGGAGGAAGGTGCCACCGTGGTGGTGGACGGGCGCAAGCACGCGTTCGATTCGGACGGTTTCTTCATCGGGGTCAGCCTGGTGGACCACGTGAAGCCGGGCATGAAAGTTTACGACGACGAGATCTTCGGCCCGGTACTGTCGGTGGTCCGCGCCGACAGCTACAGGGACGCAGTGAAGCTCGTGAACGACAACGAGTTCGGCAACGGCGTGGCCATCTTCACGCGCGACGGCGGCGCGGCGCGCCAGTTTGAGTTCGACGTCGAGGCAGGCATGGTGGGAGTGAACGTGCCCATCCCGGTGCCGGTGGGAACCTTCTCGTTCGGCGGCTGGAAGAACTCTCTGTTCGGCGACACCCACATGTATGGTCCGGACAGCATCCGCTTCTACACCCGCGGCAAAGTGGTGACCACACGCTGGCCGGATCCGTCCACATCGGTGATCGACCTCGGATTCCCGCAGGTGGACTGAGCCGCAGCCAGGTTCAGTCACGGTAGCCTTCCCGGGGCCGCATAATGTCAGTGGCCCCGGGCACGGCTATGCGAGTGCGGCTAGCCCTTCATGATCTCGTCGCGCCGGGCCATGTATTCCTCCATGGCGATTTCGCCGTTGCTGTACTGCTGGTCTAGCTCCGCCAGTTTCCGTGCACGGAAACCCTGAGCGGCCGACGGCGGCGGGGGCGTGACCGGGGCAGACGGCTGCTGCGGCTGCTGGCGTGACTGGTTGGCGGGATACTCGGGACTGTCCTCGTACGGCACCTGTCCGGGATAGCCCGGGTTCTGGTTACCGGGGGCCGGGTAGCCGGGATTCTGGGACCCGGGATTTTGGTAGCCCGGGTTCTGGTAGGGCTGGTCCAGCGGGGGCTGCTGGCCGCCGCCGAGCTGCCGGAAGCCACCGCCAAAGTAGTCCTGCTGGGTATAGCCGTCACGCGGCTGGTTGTTTGGCCGGCCCGGCTGCTGCCCGGGAAACTGGCCTGGATACTGTCCGTTGAAATCCTGGTTCTGGTTCCTGCCAACGCGCTTCCGGTACATGCGCATGGCGAAGGGAATCAGGAACGACAGGATGATGATCCAGAAGAACACGTTGCTCACGGTGGAGGGCCTCTCAGAAGTGTCCCTTCAGTTTAACCCCCGGCCCGGCACCGGCATTGGACCGCGGCGGCCAGTCGGCATCGATGCCGGCCTGGCGGTACATGCCCGCGTTTCCCCGGTGCAGCCGGGGCGCGGACAGCATGAGCAGCCAGCGGAGGTCGTCGCGGTGCACAAAATGCCAGGTTCTTCAGCGCCGCTTCGGCGGAGACCGCCCGGGGAGGGCGGAGCTGCTGCCGGCTAAGCCTGAGCCGGACGACGCCGTCGGCGTGCACCCGGGGCTACCTCTGTTCGGACTCTATTCCCGCTGCCTCGCCCGAGCCCAGCGGCATCCCCGGACCAAACACCGGACCGGGGGTCGGCCGCTTGGCCGTAACGCCGTCCCCGGATGACTGGTGGCGAAGCCGGCGGACAACCCAGGGCACAAAGTATTCACGCGCCCAGACCAGGTCTCCGGACCGAGCCTCGCGCCAGCTGCGCTGGGGCAGGGGCTTGGGGGAGAGCGGCTCCAAGGTGTGCCGGATGTTGAGTGAATCGAGCACCATGGCCGCGATGGTGTGATGGCCCAGCGGCGAAAAGTGCAGTCGGTCCTGGTCCCACATCTGCGGATCACTGAGTTGGCGAAGCGACCACATGTCGGCGATGACGGCGTCGTGCCGCGCCGCCACGGTGCGGAGGTTCTCGTTGTAGATGGCGATCTTGCTGCGGACCCTGCCCAGAACTGATGAACCGGTGTCCGGGCCGTTGAACAGCACCACGGTGGCACCGCCCAGGCTGAGGATGTGCACCACGGAATCCAGCTTCTCGGCCAGCGCGTCAGGGTCCCCTCCGGGCCGGATGAGGTCGTTTCCTCCCGCCGAAAGCGTCACCAGGTCCGGCTTGAGGGCCAGACACGGCGCCAGCTGCTGGTCAACGATCTGCTCCAGGAGCCGTCCCCGCACCGCGAGGTTGGCGTAGGCAAAATCGCTGTGGCCCCGGCTCAGTTCCTCGGCCACGCGGTCCGCCCAGCCGCGGTGTCCGCCCGGGCTTCCCGGTTCCGGGTCGCCGATGCCCTCGGTAAAGGAATCACCCATGGCTACGTACCGGCCCCAGGGGTGGGTATCAACAGTGTCCTGCGGGTTCGGAATGGCTTCAGTTTCGCTCACGTTTCCATCCTGCCTCGTGAGGCTAAAGCTACGCCACCGTAGGTTGTTACCGGGCGGTAACTGCAAGAATGGTTTCATGACTGAAGCCGACGTTTCCACTGCCCCTGTTGTCCTGTGGTCCACTCCCGACGAAGACCGCTCGGGAAAGCCCCTGCTGGTTCTGCTGCACGGCTACGGTGCCAACGAACAGGACCTGCTCAGCCTTGCCGACCTGCTGCCCGGCGATTTCGCGGTGGCGTCCGTCCGTGCCCCCATCGCCATGGGCCCGGGGTTCACCTGGTTCCCGCTGACGGACTCCGCCGACTACTCACTCGACGCAGTCAAGGACGCTGCCGCCTTTGTGCTGGAATGGCTCGACGGCATCAAGGCGGACCACCCGTCCGTCACCCTGCTCGGGTTCTCCATGGGGATGGCAATGGCCACCACGCTGCTAAGGCAGCGTCCCGCGGACTTTGCCGCCGTCGTCGGACTTTCCGGCTTTGTGGTGAACGCCGGAGGGGATCAAAGTTTCCGCGACGACGAACTGGACGGCTCCGTCCCGCTGTTCTGGGGCCGCGACCAGCAGGACCCCGTCATCACCCAGGACAGGATCGAATACACCATGGGCTGGGTGCGTAAGCACGTGAAGCTTACGAAGGTCCTCTACGCAGGGATGTGGCACGGGATCAACCAGCAGGAGATCGGCCACGTTTCCGAATTCCTCACCCACGAGGTGCTGAAAAAGTAGCCCCCGCGGCCGGCCGAACGCGGCCGGCCGGAAACGCTAGGAACCGGCGGGTGTGAGAATCCGCACGGTACGGCCGTTTACGGTCACGGTGTCGCCGTTGTGCAGCTGCCGGCCGCGGCGGTCGTCAATTTCGCCATTGACCTTGACCAGCCCGTTCCTGATCAGCTCCGTGGCTTCGACACCGTCCTCGACGAGGCTGGCCAGCTTCAGGAGCTGGCCCAGGCGGATCATGTCGTCGCGGATGGGGATCTCTTCGATTTCCGGGTTGCTCATACAAGCAATGATGCCTGACGTAAGGTGAATCCAGTGACCCATGCACCCCGTCTCCCTCTCATTGCAGGACTGCCGATGGCCGTGGCCGCCGGACTCGCCATCCCCGTCCAAGGACGGATCAACGGTGCGCTGGGCGCCCGGTTGAACGACGGCATCGCCGCGGCTGTGGTGAGTTTCACCACGGGACTCGTCGTGATGATCCTGGTCTCGCTGGTCCTGCCGCGGGGACGCCGCGGCCTGGCCCAGATCCTGCCCGCGCTCCGGGAACGCCGGTTTCCGCCGGTCTACGTGATGGCCGGCGGCATCGGTGCCTTCTTTGTCTTTGCCCAGTCCTTCACTGTGGGATTGCTGGGTGTGGCGCTGTTTACGGTAGCCACCGTCACCGGGCAAACGTTGAGCGGGCTGCTCGTGGACCGGCTCGGCATCGGCCCCGCCGGCAAGAAATCCGTCACCGGCATCCGCGTGCTGGGCACCGTGCTGACCATCGCGGCCGTCGCATGGGCAGTGTCCCCGCGGTTTGGCGGCGCGGGTTCCGGCGGCGCGGAGCCGGCCCAGCTGCTCGTGCCGGTACTCCTGCCGGTAATTGCCGGGTTCCTGATGAGTTTCCAACAGGCAATGAACGGGACCGCCACGGTGCACTACGGCACACCCATCGCGGCCACTCTGGTGAATTTCATCTCCGGTGCCACAGTGCTGTGGCTGGCGTGGCTCATCAAGCTGGCTGTGGCAGGGGCGGGCAACGGCCTGCCCGCAGAGTGGTGGTATTACCTGGGCGGACCCATGGGCTGCGCATTCATCGGGCTGGGCGCGCTGCTGGTCCGGAGCCTGGGCGTCCTGGTCACCGGGCTGGGCATGATTGCGGGCCAGCTGCTGGGGTCACTGGGCCTGGACCTTGCCTTCCCCGCACCCGGAACCGTGGTGGCCCTGCCCACAGTGCTCGGCACCGTCCTGACCCTCGGCGCGATTGTCCTGGCCACCCTTCCGTGGCCGCGCGGAGCCCTCAAGCGGCAGCCGGGCCGGTAGGCTAGGACACGCAGCTTCCTGCACATCTTTCCTTCGTACCGCCCCCGTCCGGCAACCGCCAGGCACAGGGGCCTAGAAACCGCGCGGACCGCACCCAGCGGCCCTGTAGAAATTGGAGTTCCCCATGGCAGCAAAATCCGTTCTCGACCAGGTCATCTCACTCTCCAAGAGGAGGGGCTTCGTTTTCCAGGCCGGTGAAATCTATGGTGGCTCCCGCTCTGCCTGGGACTACGGACCCCTCGGCGCCGAGCTGAAGGAAAACATCAAGCGCCAATGGTGGCAGTCCGTGGTCCGCGGCCGCGAGGACGTGGTGGGCCTGGACTCCTCCGTGATCCTTCCCCGCCAGGTCTGGGAAGCCTCCGGCCACGTGGAGGTCTTCTCCGATCCGCTGGTGGAGTGCCTCTCCTGCCACAAGCGTTACCGCGCCGACCACCTCGAAGAAGAGTACGAGGAAAAGAAGGGCCGTCCGGCCGAGAACGGCCTGAAGGACATCGCCTGCGCCAACTGCGGCACCAGGGGCGAATGGACAGAGCCCCAGGAATTCTCCGGCCTGCTCAAGACTTTCCTCGGCCCGGTGGCCAACGAAGAAGGCATGCACTACCTGCGCCCGGAAACCGCGCAGGGCATCTTCGTGAACTTCAACAACGTGCTCACCACGTCCCGGAAAAAGCCGCCGTTCGGCATCGGCCAGATCGGCAAGTCCTTCCGCAACGAGATCACGCCCGGAAACTTCATCTTCCGCACCCGTGAATTCGAGCAGATGGAAATGGAGTTCTTCGTCGAGCCGGGCACGGACGAGCAGTGGCACCAGTACTGGATGAAGGAACGCATGGACTGGTACACCGGTCTGGGCCTCAAAGCCGAAAACCTGCGTTTCTTCGAGCACCCGCTGGAGAAGCTGAGCCACTACTCCAAGGGCACCACCGACATCGAATACCGCTTCGGCTTCCAGGGCTCGGAGTGGGGCGAGCTGGAAGGCATCGCCAACCGCACGGACTTCGACCTCTCCACGCACTCCAAGGCTTCCGGGCATGACCTGAGCTACTTCAACCAGGCCACCAACGAGCGCTACACCCCGTACGTGATCGAACCTGCCGCCGGCCTGACCCGTTCCTTCATGGCGTTCCTCATTGACGCGTACACCGAGGACGAGGCACCGAACGCCAAGGGCGGCGTGGACGTCCGCACCGTGCTGAAGCTGGACCCGCGACTGGCCCCCGTCAAGGCCGCAGTGCTGCCGCTGAGCCGCAACGAGGACCTGTCCCCGAAGGCCAAGGCCCTGGGCGCGCAGCTGCGCAAGAACTGGAACATCGACTTCGACGACGCCGGTGCCATCGGCCGCCGCTACCGCCGCCAGGACGAGATCGGCACCCCGTTCTGCATCACCGTGGACTTCGACACCCTCGAGGACCAGGCGGTCACCATCCGCGAACGCGACACCATGAGCCAGGAACGCGTCTCCCTGGACAAGGTGGAGGGCTACCTGGCCGCACGGCTGATCGGCGCCTGAGCATGGCCATCGAATACCGCGAATGGCGCGACGGCGACGACCTTGCACTGCTTGAACTGTGGGGCGGCCCGGAGACCGAGCAGGCACGGCAGTTCCGCGGCACCCTGGCGCCCTCCGGCAACTCGCCGTGGCGCCGCTGCATCGTGGCCGAGGACGTCGTGGACGGCGTGGCCATCCCGGTCGCGGCGGCCGTGGTCCACGAAGCCTCCCTCCATCCCGAGCGGCTCTGGTCCTATATTGAGGTGGCAAAGGACCACCGCCGTGCGGGTGTCGGCTCCACGCTGCTGACCATGCTCCGGCACGAAGCCGGCCAGGCGCCGTCGGGCGTGTCCAGGTTGCGGACCAAAGTGGAACCGGGCACCCCGGGAGCCGCTTTCGCCGAAGCTGCCGGCCTGGTTCCCATCCAGCGCTCCCGGCTTGTTGTCGTGGAGCCGGGAGCACTCAAGCTGCCGGTTTTCGGTGACGGGTCCGAGGCCGCGGCCTCGGAGCAGATCGAGGACCTCGCCACCGGTTCGGTGGAGCTCAGCGACGTGGTGGGCCGGTACTACACGGCCGTGCACGGCTGGGACAGCCCGGGCGAGCTGAGCATCGGCACCGTGCAGCGACTGTTCCTCGACGAGCTCAGCGGGGCGCACGGCGCCATCGTGCTCCGTGCGCCGAAGGCCAGCGCCTTCGGCCCTGGCGTCCCGGCCAGCAGGAAGGGCCGGCTTGAGGCGTTTGCCATCAGCTACGCGGAGTTGGCCCCCGGCGGCGGGAACGCGGCAACTGACGGCGGAGGGTCCGCATCGGGCCAGCCCACGGACGTGTTCGTCGGCCATGAGCCGAAACTGTCGGAGGAGGAAGCCCGCTCCGCCGTCCGCGACCTGCTGGCCCTCATCGCGTTCCAGCATCCCGTGGTGCTGGAACTGGACGACTCGATGACTGCCCTGCGCGCCGTCGTCGAACCTTTGCTGGAGGACGGCAAGGCCAGCCTCCGCGGCACCGAGACCCTGGTGGTGTCGGACCCCGCGTAGGTTCCGCCCGACGCCACCGGCCCGCAGTAGGTGACTACTGCGGGCCGTCCTGTTTAAGCTTTCTGCCGTCCGCGCGCCGCGGCCTGTTGAGCCTTCCGTCCGCCCGCGCGCCGCGGCCCTTCGGCCTGATCCAGCCGCCGGCGTTCCTCTTCCGTGGGGGCACCGCCGCCCAAATGCGCGGGCATCCACCAGGCCCCGGGCCGGGGTGTGAGCGGGAAGTCGGCGATGGCGGCGTCGATCCCTGCCTGCAGGATCGCCCTGAGCTGTTCGGTGGCGGGCTGGGCGTCCTGGGCAGGGTCCGGCAGGTCCGCAGGCAACAGGGGCTCGCCCACGTGGATCCGTACCGGCGCGCGCCAGGCGCGAAGCGCCGAGAAACCGTGGTGGCGGGTCATCAGCCGGTGGGAGCCCCAGACCGAGACAGGGATGATCGGCACGCCGGCTTCCGCCGCCATCCGCACGGCTCCGGTCTTGCAGTCGCGGACCGTAAAGCTGCGGCTGACGCCGGCTTCAGGGAGGATGGCGATGTATTCGCCGTCGCGCAGTTTCGCGACGGCGGCGTCATAGGCGCCGCTGCCCGAAGCGTAGGGAACCACAACATGCCCGGCAGCGCTGACGGCAGGACCCGCGAACCAGTGGTCGGCCGCGCCCTGGGTGACCAGATAGCGCATCTCGGCACGGTTGTTCCACCACAGGAGCAGCTCGGCGAACGCAAAATCCAGGTACCCGAAATGGGTGATGGCCACCACGGCCCCCTCGCCCGGCACCACCTGGCGCGACGGGCCGTTGAGCGGCCCTGGTGGCGGCAGGTGTTCCCGGCCTGTGATGATGACACGGATCGCGAAGAGCCGGCGAAGCGCCAGCCCGGTGCGGACAATGACGCGGTAGAAGCGGTCGCTGGACTTCGGCCGCCAGGCCATCTCAGTGGCCGCCTGCCGGCCGGCGCGGCGGCCAGGGGATAAAGCCCGACGTCGACTCGACGTACTCCTTGTATCCGGGCCGGGCGGACATCGCCTTCTCCGTGAGCGGCTTTCCGGTCTTGCCGGCGAGCGCCCAGACCATCAGCGCGGGGGAGAGGATCGTCAGGATTCCGGGCCAGGAGTCCGCGGCAATCAGGAACAGCCCGGTCCAGACGGCGGCGTCCCCGAAGTAGTTGGGGTGGCGGGTGTAACGCCACAGCCCGGTGTTGAGCACTGTCCCCTTGTTGGACGGATCCTTCTTGAACTGTGCGAGTTGCCAGTCGCCCACCGTTTCGAACACGAAGCCGATCACCCACAGGACCACTCCCAGGCCGGCAACCCAGCCCAGGGCGCCGGTGGCGAACATGCCCGCCTGGACCGTGAGGGACACGAAGAACATCACCATGCCCTGGGGCAGGTAGACACGTCGCAGTGCATACACATTGCGGGAGCCAGGGGCGTCGCTGAGCATCGCCTCGTAGCGGGGGTCCTCATGGCCGCCGCGGGCGCGCCAGCCGATGTGCGCACCGAGGCGGAGGCCCCACACGCCCGTCAGCAGCAACAGCAGGAGCCGCCGTCCGTCGTCACCCGTTCCGGCGGAGAGCAGCCACGAGACCGCGGCCACGGCAACGAAGCCGGGCCCCCAGGCCACGTCCATGACGGAGTGCCTCCGCTGCGCCACGGCCACGGCGAAGGTGACCGCCAGGACAGCTGCCACGGCCAGGGCCGTCCAGGGCAGGCTCGCCAGGAATGCGCCGAGGGGAAAATCAGCCATCGTCACAGCACTACCGGAACGCCGGGGTCGGTTGACGGCAGGAGGGCGTCAAATCCGCGGCCGCCGTCCAGTTCCACTCCGGCGGTCTCGGCGAACGCCTTGAGGACAAAGCCGGTAGCGAGGGTGTGCCACAGCCGGACCTTCCGGAACATGAAATGGCCGGCCCCGGCCAGCGAAACATAGCGCAGCTCCTTGGCCCCGGCGGAGGCGCGCCGGGCGAATTTCAGCGATGCGGCGGGGCTGGTCCACCGGTCCGTGGTGCCGTGCACGATGAGCACTCGGCGCCCGGCGACATTCCCGGCAGGGGTCTCGGCGCTCAGCCACGGAGCCAGGGCCACGACCGCATCAACCTGGGGATCGTCGGCCGCGCAAATGGCGGTGAGCCCACCCATCGAGTGCCCCAGCAGGTACACCGGTACGCCCGGGTGTTCCTCGTGGATCCGGGCGAGGGCCCACCGGGCATCCTGCAGCGGTGACATGTCCGGGCCGTTCCAGCCGCGGACACTGTTGCGAAGCGTCCAGACCGCGAGTCCGTGGCCGCCGCCGGCCCGGTGCAGTTGTTTTGCGAAGGGCACCATGCGGGCAGGGCTCAGGTGGCGGGCCTCCACGGGCTCGTAGCTGTGCGAGCGGCCGCCGTGCAGCACCAGTGCCACGCCGCGGGTGACGCCCGCGGCCTCGCGCACCGTCAGTACGGGCTTGGTTCTGCCGTCGTCATTCCTGCGATTACCCATGCGGGCCTCCAGACTCCTTGTCCTACAGTTATAAACCCACGGGTTCCCGTGTTTAGTTCCAATGTCCTGCGCCCTTCCAGCATCCGGGCGCGGCCGAAGTGCCCGGGCGCCCTGCATTCCGGGCTTTCACACGCTATTCGGAGCCGCAGCCCGCGAAGATTGGCAACCGGAGGGTGCCCACGCCCCAGTAAAGTGCAGGCATGAGGTTTTACTGCTGATGGGTGCCGGACACTCGCACGGCCACACAGACCATTCGGATCCGACACCCGGGGCTCTCGCCGCGCGCAAACGGGCCAACTGGCTCCTCGCGGCGGTGCTTATTCCGCTGACGCTGCTGACCCTGGCGGCCATGATCATGATGTGGCCGTCCGGGAACAAGCAGGACCTGAAGCTGGCCAGCCCGTACGCGGCCGCTCCCGGCGTGACGTTCGATACCGGCACGATCCAGCGCGTGGTGGTGGAAAGCTGCACCCAGGGCAGTGCCGGCCAAAACACCACCGTCCAGCCCGGTACGGGGCAGGGCACCGCCCAGGATGCCCCGCAGCCGGGGAACGACTGCACCTTCGCATTTACCGAGCCGGACAAGGGCGGCAACCCGGTCAAGGTGGTGATCAACCCGGACGTGGTGAAATCCCACGGAGTCAAGGTCGGGGACGACATCCGGTACCTGAACCTCTCCAACGCCCAGGGTGCGTCCGGACAGGGTGCGCCTGCCTATATCTTCGTGGACTTCGTCCGCACCCTCCCCATCATCTTGCTGGCCGTCCTTTACGCCGCCGTGGTCATCGCAGTGGCGCGCTGGCGCGGGCTGCGGGCGCTGATCGGCCTTGTGGGCGCCTACGCGGTGTTGGTGACGTTCATGCTGCCCGGGCTGGTGGAGGGAAAACCGCCCCTGCTGCTGGCGCTGGTGGGGTCCACCGTGATCATGATCGGCGTCCTCTACTTCGCCCACGGCTTCTCGGCGCGAACCTCCACGGCATTGCTGGGCACCATGTTCGGCCTGGGCATCACGGCGCTCCTGGCGGCCTGGGCCACCGATGCGGCAAACCTGGCCGGCGTGGGCAGCCATGATGCCGCCACGCTGGCGAACATTTCGGACAATATCTCCATTTCCGGCATCATCCTGTGCGGATTGATCATTTCCGGACTCGGCGTCCTGAACGACGTCACCATCACCCAGTCCTCGGCGGTGTGGGAACTCTACGAACTGGCCCCGGAGACAAGCGCCCGCCAGCTCTTCTCCTCGGCCATGCGGATCGGCCGCGACCACATCGCCTCCACCGTGTACACCATCGCCTTCGCCTACGCAGGGGCGGCGCTGCCCATCCTCATCATCGTGATGCTTTACGACCGCCCCCTGGGCGAGGCGCTGACCAGTGCGGAACTGTCCGAAGAAGTCATCAGGACGCTCGTCGGTTCCGTGGGGCTGGTGCTGGCCATCCCCGTCACCACCCTGATCGCGGTGCTGGTGGTCAAGGCCACCGGGATCAGGCAGCCTGCCGGCGCCGCGGCCCCCCAGCCAGGTCACGACAACGGCAGCGTCCGCCACATGGAAACCGCGGCCGGGTCCGCTGATGCCTTCGAATCGTTCGACACCGGCGGGCTTGCCGCCATCGCTATGACGCGGCGCGCACGCAGGGAAGCAGAACGCCGGGATTCGGAGTAAGTGTCCGGAGCCCTGGCGGCCGCACTAGTGTGGAGTGGCGGGTGCGGGCCGAGTGCTGCGTTCCGGAGCGCAGCACCCGGACCGCACCCACGTAATCGACACCCGGCTCGCCGATTTGCCCGGCTTTGAGACAATGAACGGGTGACTGTTGTAGCGACTCCTCCCGCCCCCAAGCTGGAACTCCCGCCCCTGAAGCTGGGACCCCTCACGGTGGACACCCCCGTGATCCTGGCCCCCATGGCGGGCATTACCAACTCCGCCTTCCGCAGGCTCTGCCGTGAATATGGCGGCGGCATGTATGTGGCCGAGATGGTCACCTCGCGCGCCCTCGTGGAGCGCACCCCCGAGTCGCTGCGCATCATCTCCCATGACGACGACGAAAAGGTCCGCTCCGTCCAGCTGTACGGCGTGGACCCCGTGACCGTCGGGCAGGCGGTCCGGATGCTCGTGGAGGAGGACCGGGCGGACCACATCGATCTCAACTTCGGCTGCCCCGTTCCCAAGGTGACGCGGCGCGGCGGCGGATCCGCCCTGCCCTGGAAGATCGACCTGTTTACCTCGATCGTCCAGACGGCCGTCAAGGAGGCGTCCAAGGGCAACGTCCCGCTCACCATCAAGATGCGCAAGGGCATCGACGAGGACCACCTCACGTACCTCGACGCCGGCCGGATTGCGCGCGATTCCGGCGTCGCCGCCGTCGCACTCCACGGCCGCACCGCGGCGCAGTTCTATTCCGGCCAGGCGGACTGGTCCGCCATCGCCCGGCTGCGCGAGGCGCTGCCGGACATTCCGGTCCTGGGCAACGGCGACATCTGGTCCGCCGAGGACGCGGTGCGGATGGTCCGGGAGACCGGCGTGGACGGCGTGGTGGTGGGCCGCGGGTGCCAGGGCAGGCCGTGGCTCTTCGGGGATCTCCAGGCAGCCTTCGAAGGCAGCGACACCCGCCACAGGCCGAACCTGCGGCAGGTGGCGGAGGGCGTCTACCGGCACGCGGAACTGATGGTGGAAACCTTCGGCGACGAAGGCAAGGCCCTGCGTGAAATCCGCAAGCACATGGCGTGGTACTTCAAGGGGTACGTGGTGGGCGGGGAACTGCGCACCCGGCTTGCCCTGGTCACCAGCCTTGAGGTGCTGCGCGATACGCTGGCCGAACTGGACCAGGATTCCCCCTACCCGGGTGTGGATGCCGAAGGCCCCCGCGGCCGGGCCGGTTCGCCCAAGAAGCCGGCGTTGCCCAAGGACTGGCTGGAATCACGAGCGCTCAACGCCGAACAGTCCCAGGACATCGCCGCCGCGGAACTGGACGTGTCAGGTGGCTGAAACCCGGACCACAGCCCCCGTGCTGCCGGGCTACGAAGCCCACGACTCCGCCCGCTGGGTGGAGGAACCGCCCAAAACCACCTACCGCTCCGACTTCGAACGGGACCGGGCACGCGTCCTGCACTCGTCCGCTCTCCGCCGGCTGGGCGCCAAGACCCAGGTGGTTGCACCGGACACTGACGACTTTGTCCGGACCCGGCTGACGCACAGCTTGGAGGTGGCCCAGGTGGGCCGCGAACTGGGCCGGACGCTGGGTTGCGATCCCGACGTCGTGGACACCGCCTGCCTCAGCCACGACCTTGGACACCCGCCCTTCGGTCACAACGGTGAGTCCGCCCTGAACGAGATGGCGCACGGCATTGGCGGCTTCGAGGGCAACGCCCAGACCCTCCGGCTGCTGACCCGGCTGGAGCCCAAAGTCCTGGCCGCGGACGGAACCCCGGCCGGGCTGAACCTCACGCGTGCCAGCCTTGACGCCGCCGCCAAGTACCCGTGGTCGGCCTTGAACGCTCCGGTGATCCACGGCCAGCGGACCAGCAAGTTCGGGGCGTACGAGGACGACCTGCCTATTTTCGACTGGATCCGGGAGGGAGCGCCGGAACGCAGGTCCTGCCTGGAGGCGCAGGTGATGGACCTCGCGGACGACATTTCCTACTCCGTGCACGACGTCGAGGACGCCATCGTGGCGGGGCACTTCCAGCTGCGCTGGATGGACAACCCGGACCACCGTGCCCGCGTGGTGGGGTACGCCAAGCAGTGGTACCTTCCGCACAACGACCCCGCAGCGATTGACGCCGCCCTGGCCCGGCTGGAGGCCACGGATGTCTGGGTGCGCGAGGCCGACGGCAGCCGCAAGGCGATGGCAGCACTGAAGGACATGACCAGCCAGCTGATCGGCAGGTTCTGCCAGAGCGCGCTGGAAACCACGCGCGCCGTCTACGGCCCCGAGGACCTCACCCGGTACAACGCCGAGCTGATGGTCCCGGACGAAACCGTGATGGAAATCGCGGTCATGAAGGGCCTGGCCACCACGTTTGTGATGACCACCGAGCACCGCCAGCCCATCTATGAGCGCCAGCGCGAGGTCCTGCACGCCCTGGTGACGGCGCTGAACGCCACCGGAGACCGCCACCTCGAGCCGATGTTCGCTGCCGACTGGCGGGACGCGGCCGACGACGGCGCCCGCCTTCGCGTCGTTATCGACCAGGTCGCCTCGCTCACCGACGGTTCGGCGCTGGCCATGTACGAGCGGTTGGTCGGCAGCCTGCCGTCGCTGTGGTAATCGCGCCGGTGACGGGCACCATAACCGGCCAACCGGCGTCGTACCCGGGGACTAGGATGGCTTTGTGGCCGGGCTGATCAAACGCGAAGATATTGACGAAGTACGCCAGCGCACGGACATCAAGGAAGTCGTCGACGGCTACGTCACTCTCAAGGGCGCGGGGCTGGGCTCCTTCAAGGGCCTGTGCCCGTTCCACGATGAGCGCTCTCCGTCGTTCACGGTCCGTCCCCAGGTGGGCAGGTACCACTGCTTCGGCTGCGGCGAGGACGGTGACGTCATCTCCTTTGTCCAGAAGCTGGACCACTCCTCGTTCCATGAGGCCGTGGAAAAGCTGGCCGCCAGGATCGGCTTCGAACTGCGCTACGAAGACGGCGGCACCGGCCCCAGCCGCGAGGACGTGGGCAAGCGCCAGCGCCTCCTGGACGCCCACAAAGTGGCGGACGAGTTCTTCCGCGCCCAGCTGCTGACTCCCGCCGCCTCGGAGGGACGCAACTTCCTGCACGGCCGCGGCTTCGACCGGGCAGCCGCTGAACAGTTCGGCGTCGGCTATGCCCCGCAGGGCTGGGACGCGCTGCTCAAGCACCTCCGCGGCCGGGGCTACACGGATGCCGAGCTGAAGTTGACGGGCATGTTCTCCGAAGGCAACCGGGGAATCTATGACCGGTTCCGCGGCCGCCTGATCTGGCCCATCCGTGACATCGCCGGCGACACCATCGGCTTCGGCGCCCGGAAACTCTATGAGGACGATCAGGGCCCCAAGTACCTCAATACCCCGGAAACCACGCTCTACAAGAAGTCCCAGGTGCTGTACGGCATCGACCTCGCCAAGCGGAACATCGCCAAGGAACGGCAGCTGGTGGTGGTGGAGGGTTACACCGACGTCATGGCCTGCCACCTGTCCGGGATTACGACGGCGGTGGCCACCTGCGGCACCGCGTTCGGCGCCGACCACATCAAGATCGCCCGGCGGCTGTTGTCCGACGACGGCACCGGGGGAGAGGTCATCTTTACCTTCGACGGTGATGCCGCCGGCCAGAAGGCCGCCCTGCGCGCTTTCGAGGAGGACCAGAAATTCGTCGCGCAGACCTACGTGGCCGTGGAACCCACCGGGGCGGACCCCTGCGACCTCCGGCAGGCCCGGGGCGACTCCGCCGTTCGCGACCTGATCAGCAGCCGCCGTCCGCTGTTCGAATTTGCCATCAGGGCCTCGCTGAAGCGGCACAACCTCGACACCGTCGAGGGCCGCATTGCGGCCCTCCGGGAGTCTGCTCCGGTGGTGGCGCAGATCCGCGACGCGGGAATCCGCCCCGGCTACGCCCGCGAGCTCGCAGGGTGGCTCGGCATGCCCGTCGAAGAGGTCAGCCGCGCGGTGGCCGTCGCTGCCAAACGGGCTGCCCAGGGAGACACACCCGCAGGCAGTGGCGCAGCACCCGGCATCGCCGAACTGCCGGCGTCGGGCGTTGTGCCTTCCTTCAACAAGCCCGACCCCCGCGACCCCGTGGCTTCCATGGAGCGGCAGGCGCTGGAAGTGGCGCTCCAGGAACCCGCGATGCTGGCCGGCGGGACCTGGGACCGGTTCAGTGCGGCCGGGTTCCGGACCCCTGCCTACCAGGCCGTCCACGACGCCATGCGCGCCTCCGGGCCGGGGCTGACCGGCGATCCCGTGCGGTGGGTGGAGCAAGTGATGAACGAAGTGCCGGAGCCCCTCCGTCCGCTCGTTTCGGAGCTCGCCGTGGTGCCCCTGCCGGCAAGCAATGCGGAAGGCGTGCTCAGGTACTGCCGGGACATCCTCGCGCGGCTGTTCGAACTGCAGATCACCAGGGTCAAGGCGGACAAGATGGGGCAGCTTCAGAGGCTGGATGCCTCTTCCCATCCTGAAGAGTTCCAGCGGCTGAACCGTGAGCTGATGCTTCTGGAAATGGAGCGCCGTTCGCTGCGTTCCGATGCGTGAACGCGCCTGCGCGAACCCGCCGGAGTAGGGCGGAGCCGCTCCATGCGGTGTCCCGATTTCACTTCTGATTTCGCTTCCAGCCGGTGTGTTTGCTAGGCTAATACCCGCTTCATTCCTCCTTAGCTCAATTGGCAGAGCATTCGACTGTTAATCGAAGGGTTGCTGGTTCAAGTCCAGCAGGAGGAGCGCGCAGTCCCCGTTCCGGGTCACCGGAACGGGGACTTTTTTATACCCGGGCGGGGTATTCCTCCATGCTGTGGCAGCCGATTTCACATTGGGGCAAAACCTTTGCTAATGTCATACCTGCTTCATTCCTCCTTAGCTCAATTGGCAGAGCATTCGACTGTTAATCGAAGGGTTGCTGGTTCAAGTCCAGCAGGAGGAGCGGACGGGCCCCGCGGCCGGCGAATAGCCGGCCGCGGGGCCCTTTTTTTATTTAGAATTCAGACGAAGTCCATCTCCACCTGCAGGAAGCGTTCTGCCTCGTCGATGGCGGCACGGAACGCCTCCTCCTCGGTCGGGGACTTGCGCGGCTCCCGGGGATGCCATTCATGCGGCGCTGAGTGCACCCTGGTGAAGCCGCTGTTCGGCGGGGCATAGAAGATGCCGAACCGCTGCACGGGCCACTCCGGGGACGTTTCCGGGGCCACTAGGAGCGCAGCGTTGAACGCGGGGTTGAACCACTGGGCGATGGGACGGCGCCGGTCCTCAGTGAAAAGTCCGGCGGCGTAAAGTGCTGCCGACTGCGGACTGGTCTGTGCGCACAACCGCTCCCACCACAGGGGCAGGATGCCGGTGTCGCATCGCTGCCACGTGGCCGGAAGGGGCGGGTGATGCTGCTGCCAGTCGGGCACAAAACAACTTTATCGCGCGGGCAATTGCCGGAACAGGGCCACTAAGCCCGTTCGCCCGGAGACTTGTCAGGGCCGGTTCCATGGCCCCGGATTGACCCGGTAGAGGAGCGCGGAACCGGCGATCGCCCCCAGGATGATGCCCATCGCCGGGTTGCCCATCGCCCTCCCGGCGAAGTAGCCGGCGATGCCGCCGATCACCGCGCCGAGGAACAGCCCCCTGCGGTTGCGGTTAAGTCTCTTGGCCATGGCTTCAGCGTACCGGGACGGCTGCGGGAGCTAGTGGATGGAGGGGACCGTGCGGGGGCGGACCACCAGCCACAGTGCCGCCGCGGCCATCAGGATGCTCGTGGCCTGGACTCCGCCCATGACAGTTGCCGAGATGTCGCCGAACCAGCCCACCACCGGGGAGACTATGCCGGCCATCATGAAGGTTGCTGCTCCCAGTAGCGATGCCGCCGTTCCTGCCTGCGCCCCGTGCTTTGAGAGGGCAAGGACCTGGACGCAGGGGAAGGTGAAGCCTGTGCCGAGGATGTAGAACCAGAGCGGCACCATGACGCCCCAGAGCCCCAGGCCGAGCTGGTCGAAGATGACTATCAACACCGCCATCAGGAACATCCAGGCGGTGGAACAGGCCAGGATCCACTGCGGCGGAACCCGCCGGATCAACCGGGAGCTGGTCTGTACGCCTGCCACGATGCCCAGCGAGTTGATGCCGAACAGCAGGCCGTACTGCTGCGGCGAGAACCCGTACACATCCTGGAACAGGAAGGGAGAAGCGGACAGGTAGGCAAAGAGCCCGGCGAAGTTCATGCCGCCGAGCAGCAGCAGGCCCACGAAAATCCGGTCCGAGAAGAGCAGCTTGTAACGCTGGCCCGCCGTCAGGCCTGATTTGCCCCGGAGTTCGCGGGGGAGGGTTTCGCGCACCAGCAGGATGGCGGCGATGATCACCAGCGTGCCGTAGCCGGCCAGGAAGTAGAAGATGCCCGGCCAGGGCATGACCAGCAGGAGCTGGGAGCCGATGACCGGCGCCAGGATCGGGGCCAGGCCGTTGACCAGTGCCATCCGCGAGAACATCCGCACCATGGCGTATCCCGTGAAGAGGTCCCGCACCATGGCCATTGCCACCACGCCGCCGCCGGCAGCGCCGATGCCCATCAGGACCCGGAACAGTCCCAGCGTGGCCAGGTCCGTGGACAGCGCGGCGCCGAGCGAAGCGCTGATGTGCAGGGCCGTGGCAAGGATCAGCGGAACCCTCCGGCCGAACTTGTCGCTCAGCGGCCCCACCACGAGCTGCCCCAGCGCAAAGCCCACGGTTGTCCCGGTCAGCGTGAGCTGCACCTCAGCCTCGGACACCCCGAGGCTTGCCTCAAGGGCCGGGAACGCCGGCAGGTAGAGATCGATCGTAAATGGTCCCAGTGCAGTCAGGGCGCCGAGGAGGAGGATGTATAGGATTTTCCGGTTGCGGCTCAGGGAGTCGCCCGGATTGGCGGGAATGCTCACAGGCACCAATCCTATGGCGCTCAGATCATACTTTTACAGCGTTGGAGGGCGCGCCACGGGTTATTAGCCGAAGAAGGGGCCGAACCTGAATGATAGTTTTGTCAACGGGGAGTGTGTGAAGCCGCGCAGGCCCCCGGAATCCGACGGAATCCGAATCAAAGATGGAACCAGTTAGGCGGGATCGATGAGCGGACGACACAGCGGCCGGACAACCAGCGGATTGAGTATTGCGGCGCTGCCCAAAACTCTAAGGCTGGTTGCCAAACTCGCGCCACGGCAGCTCAACGACGAAATCGCCCTCGCGAAGATCGAGCTGAAGCGCAAGGGCATCCAGGTCGGGGTGGCTGCAGCGTTCCTGGCCGTCGCACTGGTGTTTGTCGCCTTCCTGGTCACCGGACTCATCGTTGCGGCCATCATGGGGCTTGCCACCATCATGCCGGCCTGGCTGGCAGCCCTGCTGGTATGCGCCGTCTTCCTTGTCATCGCCCTCATCGGCGCGCTTATCGGCATGAGTAAATTCAAGAAGGCCATGCCGCTTGTGCCCGAGGACACGATCCGCGGACTCAAGCATGATCTCGGCATCGTGAAGGAAGGCTCGGAATTCAACCCGGCTGTCCTGGATCCGACGTCCGAGCAGGCCAAGGCCGCCAAGGCCGCCAAGGAAGCGAAGGCGGCTCAGGAAAAGGCGGAGAAGGAGGCCAAGGCCGCTGCCGAAAAGGTTGACGTGCCCGCCCCCACGGAAGCCGAACTGCGCAGCAGGCTGGACAAGCGCCGCCGGCACCTGACGGGCGTCCGCGACGAACTTGGCGAGGAACTCGACGTCAAGACCCAGGCGCAACTCCTGCTCGGCGCCGCCGAAGCCGGCCTGAAATCCGGCAAGGTCCGTGCCAGCCACCAGGCAGAAACCCTCAGCCGCTCGGCAGCCAACCTGCTGAACCGTGCCGGCGAGAGCCAGGCCGGAGCGCGCTGGAAGCCGCTGGCTGCACTCGCGGCATCTGCCGCCGTATTCGTAGTCCTCCTCCGCAAGCTCCTCAAAGGCTAGCGTCACCGGCACCACCCAGGCAGTCGAAGCGGGAAGGGAAGGAGGTTAGGGATGAAGTTCATCAACGCGGGCGCACGTCCGGGCCAGCGGCACGTAGACAGCGACGCCGTCTTCACCATCCCCAACATCCTGACGGTGGTCCGGTTCATGGGCGTGCCGCTCTTCATCTGGCTGGTCCTGTGGCAGAAGGAGTATGCCCTCGCCACGATCGTGCTGGTGATCATGGGCAGCACGGACTGGGTGGACGGGTACATCGCCCGCCGCTTCAACCAGACGTCCAGGCTGGGCCGGATCATGGATCCTGTGGCTGACCGGATGGCCCTCATTGCCGTCGCCGTCACCCTGGTGATCGCCGGCGTCGTGGAGTGGTGGTACCTGACGGCGCTGGTGGTACCCGATGCCATCCTGATGGCTGTTTCGCTGTTCTACTTCCACAGCCACCCGGATCTGCCCGTCAGCCGGATCGGCAAGATCCGCACTGCGCTCCTCCTCGTGGGCACCCCGCTGCTCGTGCTGGCCAAGCTGCCCATCCCGCTGACCGAAATCTATTTAGTGGCGGCATGGATCTTCCTCAGCCTCGGGCTGATCGGCCACTGGGTGGCCGGCTACAACTATTTCTGGGCCATCATCCGCAAGGGCAGGCTCAAGGCCGCGAACGACGGCGGACGCGGCTGATGGTGTGGCTCGCCGTCTTCCTGGCGGTGCTGGGCGCGTTTTGCCTGGCCATCGGCGCGCAGCGCCAAGGCAGCGCGGTCAAAGCAGATACGGGCGGTCTTGCGCTCAGCACGCACGGTTTCCTTCGCCTTATCCGCAATCCGCGCTGGGTCTTCGGGCTCCTGCTGCTCTGCGCAGGCATGGCGATGAACGCGGTCGCCCTCGTGTCGGCGCCGCTGACGGTGGTCCAGCCGATCGGAGCCATCGCCCTGGTCATCACCACAATCGTCAACGCCAAGGACCAGGGCCTGAGCATCAACCGGGCCACGGTGGTGGCCATCTCGGCGTGCGTCACCGGCTCGGCGATGTTCGTCCTGCTGGCAGTCAACGTGACGCAGGAAAACCACCATGTGAGTTTCGACGACGAACTCACCATCGTGCTGCTGCTCGCCCTCGCGGTGGGCGTCTTCGGCACGCTGGCGCTGGTGTTCAAGCACCGGATGAGCGCCTTTATCTACATTCTCGGGGCGGGGGTGCTGTTCGGATTCGTGGCAGTCCTGACCCGCATCATCGGCAAGCACCTGCTCGACCCCAACGGGCTGGTCCTGCTCAACGTGCAGTGGTATTCGGTGGTGGCCATCGTGGCGGCCGGCGGGCTGGGCTCGTGGTTTGTCCAGTCGGCGTACTCCGGCGGGCCGCCGGACCTCGTCATAGCCGGACTGACGGTCATCGACCCCATTGTTGGAATCGCTATCGGCATCGCCATCCTGGGCGAACTCCGGCCGGATGTCCACGCCGTGCTGGCGATTGCCATGGGGGCGGCCGCTTCCCTTGCTATCGTGGGAGTAATCGCCCTCTCGCGGCACCATCCCGAAGTGACCAAGCGCAAGAAGGACGCGCGCAAGGCCGCAGGGCGTGTGTCCTAGGGGCGACTGATACCCAGACTTCACCAGAAGTCCCGGCGCGACAGCGCCGGGGGCCAGCCGGCCGCCACAGCAGCGCTGACCGCACCGTGACCACCAGGAGCTCTCCACGTGACCTTGCCCGACAGCCAGCAACCACTCACCATCCTGATTGCTGCGGACACCTACCCGCCCCACGTCAACGGAGCCGCGCAATTCGGATACCGGCTGGCCAAGGGAATGACCGCACGAGGACACAATGTCCATGTGCTTGCGTGCCGGCCGGATAAGGGCAAGAGCTTCACCGAGTTCCGTGCAGAGGGCACCGTGCACCGGATCCGCTCCCATTCAGTGCCCACGCACGAGTACTTCCGCATCACCTTCCCGTGGGAGATCAAGAAGGAAATCAGCCTCCTGTTTGACCGTGTCAAGCCGGACGTGGTGCACATCCAGAGCCACTACATGATCGGCGAGCATGTGCTGTACGAAGCCGAGCGGCGCGGCGTGCGGATCATCGCTACGAACCACTTCATGCCGGAAAACCTGAACCCCTTCCTGCCGTTTCCGCAGTGGTTCAAGGACATCGTGGGACGCATTTCCTGGAAGGACATGGGCAAGGTGATGGGCCGGGCTGACGTCGTCACCACGCCCACGCCGCTCGCCGCCAAGGCCATGCACCAGCACGCCTTCCTGCGCAAGGTCCTGCCACTCTCCAACGGCATTGATTCGGCTGCCTATGAACTCCGCGAGGGGGAAGTCATCGAGCGGCACCCGTATCCCACGGTGCTGTTCGCAGGCCGCCTCGCCGAGGAGAAGCACGTCGACATCCTCATCGACGCGGTGGCAAAGACCCCGGCTGAGCTGAATGTCCACCTGGAGATCGTCGGCGGAGGCGAGGTCCGCGCCGCCCTCGAAGCGCAGGTGGCGCGGCTGGGACTGGAATCGCGGGTGAAGTTCCTGGGCCTGGCCAGCGACGCCGAATTGCGCGAGGCCTACATCAAGGCGGACCTTTTCTGCATGCCGGGAACAGCTGAGCTCCAGTCCCTGGTCACGCTGGAGGCCATGTCCGCTTCCACCCCGGTGCTGCTGGCCGATGCAATGGCGCTGCCGCACCTGGTGCGCGACGGCGAAAACGGATACCTCTTTACCCCCAATGACAGTGACGATCTCGCCGCCAAGATCACGCGGGTCCTGGAGCTTCCGGCCGAGGACCTTGCCGCGATGGGCAAGGCCAGCCGCTGCATGGTGGAGCCGCATAGTATCCAGGGAACGCTGCAGACGTTTGAAGATCTTTACCGCGGGGCCACTTACGACGACAAAGTGATGTAATCTCCTCGCCCTGCCACCCCATGCCGCCGGCGCCGGGGTGCTGGTGCGCGTAACAGGCGAATACTATTGCTAGAGTGTTTTTGCCCCGGATCTGCCGCGGCTCCCTGCGGAGCCGGCCGTCCGCGGGGCGCACGGGGCTATAGCTCAGCTGGTTAGAGCGCGGGACTCATAATCCTAAGGTCCTCGGTTCAAGTCCGAGTAGCCCTACAAGAAGTTACAGCGACCGGCTTGCGGAGCCGGGCGCCTATGCCGATTGGGCCCCCTCCAGGGAGCCGTGGCCGATGTTCAGACATCGGCCACGGCTCTTTTTTGTTTGCCGCGCCGGGCGGGGAAAGGCCCCTGGTCCGCTTGCCCGCCACCCTCCGCTGCGGTATGTTACTCATCAGTAACTTAACCCGCCGCGGCGACTCCCGCGTCTTCTGGTCGCTGCTGATCACACGTGAAGGAACAACATGTCCAAAGCTGCAATCGACATCAATAACCTGCCGTACGCCGACGGCGACTTCTTCGCGTTCGAGCAGCTGCTCAGCGGCAAGGAACGCGACCGGCTGGCCGAGGTCCGCGAGTTCCTGGACCGGGAGGTCAAGCCGATCGCCGTCGATTGCTGGAACCGGGCCGAGTTCCCGATGGACCTGATCCCGAAGCTGGCCGAGATCGACCTGGTCAGCCCCGTCCGGCGCCAGGGCTACTCCAACCTGTTCGCCGGCATCCTGCATGCCGAAGCCACGCGTGCGGACACCTCCATCGCCACCTTCCTGGGTGTGCACGACGGCTTGTTTACCGGTTCCATTGAAGCCCTCGCCTCGCAGGAGCAGCAGGAGGCCTGGCTGCCGGACATCTACTCGCTGAAAAAGATCGGTGCCTTCGGCCTGACCGAGCCGCTGGGCGGTTCCGACGTTGCCGGCGGTACCCGCACCACTGCCCGCCGTGAGGGCGGCAACTGGATCCTCAACGGCGCCAAGCGCTGGATCGGCAACGCCACCTTCTCCGACTGGGTGGTCATCTACGCCCGTGACGAAGCCGACAACCAGGTCAAGGGCTTCCTGGTTGACACCAAAACCGAGGGTTACAGCGCCACCAAGATTGAAAACAAGATTTCGCTTCGGACCGTCCAGAACGCCGACATCACGCTCGACAACGTCGTGGTGCCGGACTTCTTCAAGCTCGCCCATGCGAACAGTTTCCGGGACACGAACAAGGTCCTGAAGGTGACTCGCCTCGCTGTCGCCTGGCAGGCCGTCGGCCAGCAGCTGGCAGCCTTCGACGTGGCCCGGCGGTACGCCGTCGAACGCAGCCAGTTCGGCCGGCCCATCGCTTCCTTCCAGCTCGTCCAGAACCAGCTCGTCCAGATTCTTGGCAACGCAGTTAGCTCGATGGGCATGATGGTCCGCTTGTCCCAGCTTGAAGACGCCGGCGAGGCGAAGGACGAGCAGTCGGCCCTGGCCAAGGCCTTCACTACGGCCAGGATGCGCGAAAGCGTAGCCATCGGCCGCAGTCTCCTCGGCGGCAACGGCATTGTCACAGACTTCGAGATGGCCAAGATCTTCTCTGATGCCGAAGCGATCTACTCCTATGAAGGCACCCACGAGATCAACACCCTGGTGACGGGGCGCGCCATCACCGGGATTTCGGCGATCGTGTAGCCGGTCCGGATCCTGTGCCCCTGCGGCCCTCCGCCCTCAACCTCGTCCACCCACGGGAAGCAGGATGGAGGGCCGCTGGTCTGTCACCAGGGAGAGCGGATTAATGTACTCCTCGCCGCGGCGCACGCCCCAGTGCACGCACGGCAGCGACCCGCAATGGCCGGTCGCCACCGTTCCGATGACATCCCCTCGTGACACCGCAGCCCCGCTCGAGAGGCTGCTCTCAACCGGCTCGAAGCTGCTGCGCAGGCCGTTGCCGTGATCGATGGTGATCACGGGCCTGTCCACGACGACGCCCACGAACGAGACGGTTCCCGACTCGGGTGCGGTGACCGGGGCGCCGTCGGCCGCTGTCCGGAGGTCCACCCCGCGGTGTCCGCTCATCCACGGCTTGTCCGGGGGATCGAAGGCGCGTACTACTGCCGGCTTGGGTGCCAGGGGCCAGGCCCAGCTGCCGGGCACAGTGGCCGCACCCGGCGTTCCGACCGCGCCGGAGGCCGGCGCGATGGCTGAAACGGAGAGCAGGATGGCGGCCGGGATGGCTCGGGTTTTCATCACCCCAGCCTGCGATCCCGGAGTCCGGGCCGGAAGGTGCCGGCGCCGCTATGTGGACAAACGGGGGAGGCCTGAAAATGGTCCGATCCTGCGGGGACGCTGTAGTACACTTGACGGAGCAGTTTGCTGTGCCCTCAACGATGCCCGGCCGGCGGTTCATGCCACCTCTTGGTCGCCTGGTCCTTCCGGACGTTCTAGTCAGCACGTCTCATTCAGAGGTGTGGGGGAGCAGCGGCTGACTACGCGTATCCAGCCCTCCCGTTCCGAAGCCCCGGCTTCAGGCTGCGGAGGATTGCGCCTCTTGCGGTCAGGACCGGCAACGGTACTGATGAGAAGTGCAATGGATGCCAGGAGCAACGCCCGCCTGGGCGAAGCTAATCAACCGTCAACTATTGGCAGGGTAAGAGAGCCATGGGCTCTCTCATGAATGACCTGCCGGAAGGAGCGTCGGCATGCCCGTCGTAACTATGCGCCAGCTGCTTGACAGCGGCGTCCACTTTGGACACCAGACCCGTCGTTGGAACCCGAAGATGAAGCGCTTCATCTTCACGGAGCGCAACGGCATCTACATCATTGACCTGCAGCAGTCGCTGTCCTACATCGACCGTGCCTACGAGTTCGTCAAGGCCACCGTCGCACACGGCGGCACCGTTCTCTTCGTCGGCACCAAGAAGCAGGCGCAGGAATCCATCGCCGAGCAGGCCACCCGCGTTGGCCAGCCGTACGTCAACCAGCGTTGGCTCGGCGGTATGCTGACCAACTTCCAGACGGTCTCCAAGCGCATCCAGCGCATGAAGGAACTCGAAGAGATCGACTTCGACGACGTCGCCGGCTCTGCGTACACCAAGAAGGAACTGCTGCTCCTTCGCCGTGAACTCACCAAGCTCGAGACCAACCTCGGCGGTATCCGCAACCTGACCAAGGCACCTTCCGTGCTCTGGATCGTGGACACCAAGAAGGAACACCTCGCAGTTGACGAGGCCAAGAAGCTGAACATTCCGGTTGTGGCCATCCTGGACACCAACTGCGATCCGGACGAAGTCGACTTCCCGATCCCGGGTAACGACGACGCCATCCGCTCCGTCAACCTGCTGACCCGCGTTGTTGCTGACGCTGTTGCCGAGGGCCTGATCGCCCGTAACCAGCGCGCAACCGGCACCACGGAAGCTCCGGAAGAGCCGCTGGCCGAGTGGGAGCGCGAGCTCCTCGAAGGCAGCAAGTCTGAAGAAGCTGCTGCTCCGGCCGCTGCAGAAGAAGCTCCTGCCGCCGCAGAGGAAGCCCCGGCAGCTGCCGAGGCAACCGAGCCTGCAGCCGGCGAAGCCGACGCTGCCAAGTAGGCAGACAAGTAAATCTGGACCATCCCCGGCACTGTCCGCAGTGCCGGGGGTTTCTGACAGGATGGCCGCTCACTTGGTGAGCCGCCGTCCTGTCAGTCCGTACACCACACAAAATTTCTAGACAGAGGGGTTCACATGGCGAACTACACTGCCGCTGATATCAAGGCTCTGCGTGAGCGCACTGGCGCCGGCATGATGGATGTCAAGAAGGCTCTTGACGAAGCCAACGGTGACGCCGAAAAGGCCATCGAAATCATCCGCATCAAGGGCCTGAAGGGCGCTACCAAGCGTGAAGGCCGCTCCACCGCTGAAGGCCTGGTTGCTGCCAAGGTCGCCGGCGGCGTTGGCGTGATGATCGAAGTTAACTGCGAGACCGACTTCGTGGCCAAGGCTGACAAGTTCATCCAGCTGGCCGACAAGGTCCTGGCCGTCGCAGTCGAGTCCGGCGCAGCCGACATCGAAACCCTGCTGGCCACTGAAGTTGACGGCAAGCCGCTGTCCGAGGTTGTCGTCGAAGAGGGCGCAATCCTGGGCGAAAAGGTTGTTGTCCGCCGTATTTCCCGCCTCGAGGGCGGCACGGTTGACGCTTACCTGCACAAGACCTCCAAGGACCTCCCGGCCCAGGTCGGCGTCCTGTTCGCTGTTGACGGCGAAGGCGAAGCAGCTGCAACCGCAGCACACGACGTCGCTGTCCACATCGCCGCCATGGCTCCGAACTACCTGACCCGCGAGGACGTTCCGGCCGACCTGGTTGAGTCCGAGCGCCGTATCGCCGAGGAAACGGCCAAGGCCGAGGGCAAGCCCGAGGCAGCCATGACCAAGATTGTGGAAGGCCGCGTGACGGGCTTCTACAAGGGTGAGGTGCTGGTTGACCAGGCATTCGCCAAGGATGCCAAGAAGTCTGTGGCGCAGGTCCTCGAAGAGGCCGGCGTCAAGGGCACCGCATTTGCGCGTTTCCGCGTCGGTTCCTAGTTAGACACGCAAAGGGGTGGTCACTTCGGTGGCCGCCCCTTTTGCATGCAACCGCAGCCTTCGGGGCTGCACATAAGGCCCTGGGAAATGACACCTTTGGCCATCGGGCACGATAACCTAGCTCAGAGCTCATTTACGGGAAGGCACCATGGAAACCGTCAACAATTCTGTCCAGTCAGAGAAGAGCCGGCGTCGCGTCCTCCTGAAACTCTCCGGCGAGGTCTTCGGCGGCGGAAAGCTGGGCGTTGACCCGGACACCGTCCGCGGAGTCGCCAAACAGATCGCTGCAGCAGTTCCCGACGTCGAGGTGGCGATCGTCGTAGGCGGCGGCAACTTCTTCCGCGGCGCGGAACTCTCCCAGAGCGGCATGGACCGTTCCCGTGCCGACTACATGGGCATGCTGGGCACTGTGATGAACTGCCTCGCGCTCCAGGACTTCCTGGAACAGGCGGGAGTGGAGACCCGCGTTCAGAGTGCCATCACCATGGGCCAGGTCGCTGAGGCGTACATCCCGCGCCGGGCCATCCGCCACATGGAAAAAGGCCGCGTCGTGATCTTCGGCGCAGGAGCCGGACTGCCGTACTTCTCCACTGACACCGTGGCTGCCCAGCGCGCGCTGGAAGTGCATGCCGACGTCGTCCTGATGGCCAAGAGCGGTGTGGACGGCGTCTACACCGCCGACCCCAAGAAGGACCCTGACGCCGAAAAGCTCGACCACCTCAGCTACGACGACGCCCTGCGCCGCGACATCCGTGTCATGGACCAGACCGCCATGACCATGTGCAAGGACAACAACCTCACCATGGTGGTTTTCGGCATGGAAGGCGAAGGCAACGTGACCCGGGCGATCCGCGGCGAGCAGCTGGGCACCGTAGTCACCCCCTAGCAACGGCTAGGATGATTTGAGGAAGGCCGGCCCGCAGGGCGGGCCGCAAAGACGGAACGAACCGTGCATTGCTCCGGCCAGCCGGAATGCACCAATTTCTGAGGAGAGACCGTGATCGAAGAGACCTTGCTCGAAGCCGGGGACAAGATGGACAAGGCAGTCGAGGTAGCCAAGGAAGACTTCGCGTCAATCCGTACCGGCCGTGCCACGCCGGGACTCTACAACCGGGTGCTGGTGGACTACTACGGTTCGCCCACCCCGCTGCAGCAGCTGGCATCGTTCGCCGTTCCCGACGCCCGCACCATCCTGATCACCCCGTTCGACAAGACGGCCCTGCGCGACATCGAGCGGGCCCTTAGCGATTCCGAGGTGGGCGCCAACCCCTCCAACGACGGGAACGTCATCCGGATCACCATCCCGGAGCTGACCAAGGAACGCCGCAAGGAATACGTCAAGATCGTCAAGGCAAAGGGCGAGGACGCCAAGGTGTCCATTCGGAACATCCGCCGTAAGGCAAAGGAAACCCTGGACAAGCTGGTCAAGGACGGCGAAGCGGGCGAGGACGAGGGAGCGCGCGGCGAGAAGGAACTCGACGCCCTGACCAAGGCACACGTAGACGGCATCGACGATCTGCTCAAGCGCAAGGAAGCCGAGCTGCTCGAGGTCTGATGGATCAGGCACAGCAGGCACCCGGACCCAGGGTCCGGGTCCGGGGGAAGCAACGCTCCAACCCGACGCCCAAGGCCGGAAGGAACCTTCCGGCCGCCACGGCGGTGGGTCTCGCAATGCTTTTCGCCGTATTGGGGGGTCTCCTGTTCCTGCCGCTCGGATTTGTCCTGGTCACCACCACCTTCGCGGTGTTCGGCGTCTGGGAAATCTTCCGGGCCCTTGAGGTCAGCGGCACCCGTTTGCCCATCATCCCGGTGATGGTGGGCACCGTGGGAATGCCGCTGGCTGCATACTTCGGCGGACTGGAAAGCCTGCTGTTCGCGCTCCTGGCAAGCAGCGTAGCAGTGCTGCTGTGGCGGACCATCGAGAGCGCCGCGGGATCTGCCCGCAGCATCTTTGCCGGGGTCTTTACGCTGGCCTGGGTTCCCTTCTTCATCAGTTTCGCGATCCTGCCGCTGCACGGCGTGGGGAGCGTGACGCCGGTAGGCCTGTGGCCCGGTGGAGTGGTTCCGCACGGCGCGTGGCAGATCGCCACCATGCTCCTGCTGGTGGTTTCCAACGATACTTTCGGCTATCTGGTGGGGGCGTCCTTCGGAAAGCATCCCATGGCGCCCAAGATCAGTCCGAAGAAATCATGGGAAGGGTTCGCAGGCTCCATCGCGGGCGCCATCGCCGTGGGTGTCCTGGCCTGCCTGTTCCTGCTGGACAAGCCCTGGTGGGTGGGTGTGGTGCTCGCCGTGGGCATGGTGGCTGCGGCAACCATCGGGGACCTCTCCGAATCGATGGTCAAACGGGAACTCGGCATCAAGGACATGAGCAGCATCCTGCCCGGTCACGGCGGCGTCATGGACCGCCTGGACTCAATCGTGTTCGCCTCTCCGGCGGCGTTTATTCTGTTCACGGCTGTCTCCGGCGCCTAAAGCGCCCTGCCCGGAAACATCCCGGCACCTTAGACTGGTGCGGAGCAAAACAGCTGAACAGCACTGAAGGAAGCAAAGTGACAGTGGACATTCAACGGCAGATACCTGCGTCTTTTGACCGCGTGCAGCGGAACGAATACGGCTACAACGCCAAGCAGGTGGACCAGTTCCTCCAGCGCGCACGGGTTTCTTTCGAGAATCCGGGAGCTGCCGCACAGGTCATCAAGAGCGCCGATGTCAGGGCGGTCTGCTTCGATCCGGTCAAAGGAGGCTATGCCGCGGCCGGTGTCGACGCCGCCCTGGACCGCCTGGAAGACGCCTTCGCGCGGCGCGAGCGTGATGAGCTCATCGAAGCCCGCGGCGAGGACGCCTGGCTCCGTGAAATCGGCAAGCTGTCCGGTCTCCTGCGGGGGAGGCTCCACCGCCCCGACGGCGAACGGTTCCGCCGGCCGGCGGGCGGACGGGTTCGGAGCTACAACACCGTGGACGTTGACAACCTGTGCCACGACCTCATCGGCTATCTCGAGAACGACCAGCCGCTCAGCGTCGACAATGTCCGCCGCGCCGTCTTCCGCCAGGCCAAGGGCAAAGACGGCTACGAGGAAACCCAGGTGGACGCCTTCCTGGACCGCGTCGTCGAGCTCATGGCTGCCATCGACTGATCTTCCCGCACGTTCGCCGGTTCCCCTAGTGGTC
Source organism: Arthrobacter sp. PvP023 (assembly GCF_017832975.1). NCBI lineage: Bacteria > Bacillati > Actinomycetota > Actinomycetes > Micrococcales > Micrococcaceae > Arthrobacter > Arthrobacter sp. PvP023. The sequence continues at coordinate 3,481,137 of NZ_JAFIBI010000001.1, read as the reverse complement.
GGCGGTTCCCTGGCGTTCGGTGGCCAGCGGACGTTCCGGCGTGTGCAGCCTGGTCATGACCTTCGTGAGCGTCCTCGGCACGCGGCCCCTGGTGGCACGGGACACCACGATCATCACGGCGAAAGCGGCCGGCACCGTCCAGGCCGCCGGCTGTGCCAGCCACTGCGGCATCGCGGCACCGGATGCTGCCGGACCGGACAGGGCACCGGCAACCAGAGCGCCGCCGCACAGGACGCCGCCGGTCACCATCCCGGCGATCGCTCCGGCATCCGTGAGGCCCCGCCACCAGATCCCCAGCAGCAGGGCGGGACAAATCGTTGAAGCCGTAAACGCGAACACGAGGCCCACGCTGCCGGCCAAGGCCAGGGAGTCCGTCATGAAGGCGAATCCCAGCGGAACGGTTGCCGAGATCAGGGCGGCCAGCCGGAAGCCACGGACGCTTCCGCCCAGCACGTCCTGGCTGATGACGCCCGCCAGGGAGACCACCAGGCCCGACGTGGTGGACAGGAAGGCGGCGAATGCCCCCGCCACCACCAGCGCCGAGAGCAGGTCGCCGGCAGGACCCCCGATCAGCCGGCCCGGAAGCAGCAGGACCAGCGCATCCGACCTGCCCCCCTGGGCAAGGCCCGGGGCGAACATCCTTCCGATCAGGCCGTAGGCAGTGGGAAAGAGATAGAAGACGGACAACAGTCCCAGCACGATCAACGTGGTCCGGCGCGCCGTCTGCCCGTCCGGGTTGGTGTAGAACCGCACCAGCACGTGTGGCAGCCCTAGCGTCCCGAAGAGCAGCGCCACGAGCAGTGAGATGTTCTGGTACGGACCTGTCGGTGCGAGGCCGGTGGGGTTGGTATTGGCCTCCGCCACCGAAGGGACCCCGTTGCCGGCCAGTACCAGGGCGATGAAGACAAGGGGCACCGCCATGGCTGTCAGCTTCAGCCAGTACTGGAACGCCTGCACAAAAGTGATGGAGCGCATGCCGCCGGCCACCACCGTCAGGCAGACCACGATGACCACCGCCACGGACCCCACCCAGGACGGCAGCCCGGTGGTGATGCGGATCGTCAGGGCGGCGCCGTGAAGCTGCGGCACAATGTAAAGCCAGCCCACCACCACAACCACCAGGCTGGTGACCCGGCGGACGGGCCGGGAATCCAGCCGTACCTCCGTGAAATCCGGAATCGTATAGGCGCCCGAACGGCGCAGCGGGGCGGCAACGAAGAGCAGCAGCATCAGGTACCCCGCCGTGTAGCCGATGGGAAACCAGAGGGCATCCGTCCCGGAGAGCAGGACCAGTCCTGCGACGCCCAGGAAACTGGCGGCCGAAAGGTATTCGCCGCCAATCGCGGAAGCGTTCCACCAGGGGCGGACGGTCCGGGATGCCACGTAGAAGTCGCCTGTGGTCCGTGAAATCCGCAACCCGTAGAACCCGATGACGGCGGTGGCCACGGAAACCGCCACGAAGGCCGCAACGCCGACCACCGGGTTCATGGCCGCCTCACCCGCCCTCCGCCAGGTCCCGGTAGCGGGCCTCGTTACGGGAGGCCGTCCGGATGTACAGCCACGCGCTGAGTCCGATCACGGGGTAGATCCCCGCCCCGAGGAGGAGCCAGCCGAAAGGGATTCCCGCGATCTTCGCCTCCGCCAATCCGGGAACCAGTCCCAGCAGGAGCGGAAAAGCCAGCAGGATCAGCAGGAAGCCCGCTGCCACGACAAGCGCCAGGCGCAGCTGGGAACGGATCAGGGACCGGACGAACACCTGGCCCACATCGGACTCCTCGGCGGCTTCGCGCGAATCCCTCACGGGCTTTGCGGCAGACCGCGGGGCCGTCACCCTGACCCGGGTCATGCCTGCGGCCGGATCCGGGTGGTTTCGAGTTTCTCCCGGACAGACGGCAGGTGGCGGCGGCTGATGGGTAGTTCGGCCCCGGCCACGGTGACGGTCGGCCGGGCTGCGGCGAGCTTCATGTGGCTGACGTGGTTGAGGGCGATGAGGTAGGACCGGTGCGTGCGGATGAACCCGGCCTCGGCCCACTGCTGCTCAAGGTCGGCGAGCGGCACCCGGATGAGGTAGCTGGCATCGACCGTGTGCAGCCTGGCGTAATCGCCCTGGGCCTGGACGTACGTGACGTCGTCGCGCCGGATCATCCGGGTGGTGCCGCCGAGGTCCACCGTGATCATTTCCGGTGTCGCGGCGCCGTCCTTCATGAGTTCACTGATGCGGCCCACAGACCTGGCAAGGCGCTCTCCGCGCACGGGCTTCAGCAGGTAGTCCACGGCTGCGAGTTCGAACGCTTCCAGCGCGCAGTCCTCGTCCGCGGTAACGAAGACGACAGCCGGTGGGTTGCTGCTTCGTGAGATGGCCCGCGCGATGTCAAGGCCGGACAAGGCGGGCATGTGGATGTCGAGGAACACCGCGTCCACGGTCTCGGCATCGAGCACGCGCAGGGCCTCTGCGCCGGACGAGGCCCGGTGGATGGTCCCGATCCGGCCGTCCCGGCCGAGCAGGAAAGCGAGTTCCTCGACGGCGGGCAGCTCGTCGTCAGCGACGAGGACGTTAATCATGGTTCTAGAGTACTGCCGCGGTTCAGGCGTCGTGGCCGGGTTGGGACTTGGGGACACGCATGGTGATCAGGGTCCCCTCCCCGGGTGCCGTTTCGATGACCAGGCCGTTGTCTTCGCCATAGACCTGGCGGAGCCGGGCATCCACGTTCCGCAACCCCACGTGGTCACCGTCGCTGTGTCCGGCCAGCATGGACCGCAGCTGTTCGGGGTCCATCCCCACGCCGTCGTCCTCTATGGTGACCTCCGCGAAGGCGCCGGAATCGTTCGCCGCAATGGTGATGTGGCCCGGGCCCTCCTTGGCTTCCAGGCCGTGCCGGACGGCGTTTTCGACGAGGGGCTGCAGGCTCAGGAACGGAATCACGGTGCTCAACACCTCGGGGGCGATCCGCAGGCTCACCTGTACGCGGTCGCCGAACCGGGCCCGCTCCAGCAACAGGTAGCGGTCGATGCAGCGGAGCTCTTCGGCAAGGGTGGTGAAGTCTCCATGGCGGCGGAAGGAATAGCGGGTGAAGTCGGCGAATTCCACCACCAGCTCCCTGGCCCGCACGGGGTCCGTGTTGATGAAGGACGCGATGGCGTTGAGCGAGTTGTAGATGAAATGCGGGCTGATCTGGGCGCGGAGGGCACGGACCTCGGCCTCCATCAGGAGGGTCCGGGAGGCGTCGAGTTCGGCGAGTTCAACCTGGGCTGCCACCCAGTCGGCCACTTCGCCGGTGGCCCGCACCAGTCCGGCGCCCGCCGACGGGGCGAACGCGGCAATAACGCCCACAACGCGGGCGCCGGCCTTGATGGGGGCAATGACGACGGCGCGTTCAACGTCGGGCGTGATGGCGCCGGAAGCCGTATCACCGGCGAGCATCTGCATCTCGCCGGCCGGGATCACTGCCGTGTGGCCGCCGTCGAGGACCTTGGCCGCCAGTCCCATCAGGGACGGCTTCAATTCCTCGGCGGCGCCGTCCCAGGCGAGCACTCCCGAGGTGTCGGTGATGGCCAGGGCATCGCAGCCCAGGATGGTGCGGAGCTGCCTGCTGGCTTTGGCCGCGCCCGCGGGGTTCAGTCCGGTGCGCAGGTGCTGGCCGGCCCTCGACGCCGCGTGCAGGGTCTTGTAGGTGGCGCGTTCCGCATCCGTGCCCAGCTCCCTGAAGGACCGCAGGACTTTGAGGCCGACACCGACGACGACGGCGATCGCCATCGCGATCACGGCGATGGCGGCGGCGGTGAACAGGGGGGAGTCCGGCATGGGCCCAGCGTAGCGTGCCGGCGTAGCCGCGGGGCACCGTTTGGCGCAGCATCGGGACCGCTGAGCGACGGCGGGGCGGGCTTCTCTGGATGTAAGCCGGATCACGGGAGACAGTGATTGCAGTCACATTGGCTGGGACTGTCTGCGGGTGGACGGGGCAGCCGGTGTGGACGGCAAGTCTCAATGAGGAGGAATGATGGGTAACGATGCCCCAACTCCGGACGCAGCGGCGTCCGTGGACTTCAAGCAAGTCCAATCGACGAAGCAGTTCCAGGAACTGCGCAAGCGTCACCGCAGCTTTGTCTTTCCAATGGCCGTTGCGTTCCTGCTCTGGTACTTCGCATACGTCCTCCTGGCCGACTACGCCGTCGGCTTTATGTCCACCAAGGTCTGGGGCAACATCAACATCGGGCTGATCCTGGGCCTGCTGCAGTTTGTTTCCACGTTCGCCATCACCGGTTGGTACGTGAGCTACTCCAACCGTCGGCTCGATCCCATCGCGGCCGAAATCCGCCATGAAATCGAGGGCCACGAGTTCGATAAAGAAGGCAACAAAATCAGCGGGGTAACAAAATGACGCTCATGGTTCCCGCAGTAAACGTTGCGGATCTCAAGGACACCACCCTGCTGAACATGGGCATCTTCGGCCTGTTCGTGGCCATCACCATGGTCATTGTGATCAAGGCAAGCCGCAACAACAAGACGGCGGCGGACTACTACGCCGCCGGGCGTTCCTTCACGGGTCCGCAGAACGGCACCGCCATTGCCGGGGACTACCTCTCGGCGGCCTCGTTCCTGGGGATCACCGGCGCCATCGCCGTCAACGGCTACGACGGCTTTATGTACTCCATCGGCTTCCTGGTCGCCTGGCTCGTCGCCCTGCTGCTCGTTGCCGAGCTGCTTCGCAACACCGGCAAGTTCACCATGGCCGATGTGCTTTCCTTCCGGCTCAAGCAGCGCCCGGTGCGCATCGCGGCTGCCATCTCCACCCTTGCGGTCTGCTTCTTCTACCTCCTGGCGCAGATGGCCGGGGCAGGCAGCCTGATCTCCCTGCTCCTCGGCATCAGCGACTGGGGCGGACAAGCACTGGTGATCATCGTCGTCGGCGCCCTCATGATCATGTATGTACTGATCGGCGGCATGAAGGGCACCACCTGGGTGCAGATCATCAAGGCCATGCTGCTGATTGCCGGCGCTGCCGTGATGACCTTCTGGGTCCTCGCCATCTACGGCTTCAACCTCTCGGACCTGCTGGGCGGGGCGGTGGAAACGTCAGGCAACCCGAACATGCTCAACCCGGGCCTGCAGTACGGCAAGACCGAAACCTCCAAGCTGGACTTTATGTCCCTGGGCCTGGCGCTGGTCCTCGGCACAGCGGCCCTGCCCCACGTGCTGATGCGCTTCTACACGGTTCCCACCGCCAAGGAAGCCCGCAAGTCCGTGGTCTGGTCCATCTGGCTGATCGGCCTGTTCTACCTGTTCACCCTGGTCCTGGGCTACGGTGCCGCGGCACTGGTCGGCGCTGACACCATCAAGGGTGCTCCGGGCGGAGTCAACTCGGCCGCACCGCTGCTGGCGTTCCACCTCGGCGGCCCGCTGCTGCTGGGCTTCATCTCGGCGGTGGCCTTCGCCACCATCCTGGCTGTTGTCGCCGGCCTCACCATCACCGCGGCGGCATCGTTTGCGCACGACATCTACGCCAGCGTGATTGCCAAGGGGAAGGCCGACGCCGACACGGAGGTCAAGGTCGCCCGGCGCACCGTGGTGGTCATCGGCCTCCTGGCCATTGCCGGCGGCATCTTCGCCAACGGCCAGAACGTGGCGTTCCTCGTGGCGCTCGCCTTCGCGGTGGCGGCGTCTGCGAACCTGCCCACCATTGTGTACTCGCTGTTCTGGCGTAAGTTCACCACCCAGGGCGCCATCTGGAGCATGTACGGCGGGCTTGGCTCGGCGATCATCCTGATTGCCCTGTCGCCGGTGGTTTCGGGTCTGAAAACGTCTATGATCCCGGGCGCCAACTTCGCGATCTTCCCGCTCAGCAACCCCGGCATCGTCTCCATCCCGCTCGCGTTCTTCCTGGGCTGGCTCGGTTCGGTGCTGGACAAGAAGCTGGAAGACACCACCAAGCAGGCCGAAATGGAAGTCCGCTCCCTGACCGGCGTGGGCGCCGAGAAGGCTGTCGACCACTGACACCTGCGCTGCCCTGGCATAGCTGAGACACACAACAGGAGCTCCCGTGAATCACGGGAGCTCCTGTTGTGTGTCTTGCTGTCCGGGGATCAGGCCTTCGGGCGGAGCTTGATGTTGATCATCTTCATGTCCTTATCGCCGTCGAAGCGGTAGGCAAGATCCACTTCCTTGCTGCCGCAGCTGATGACGCCGGCGACGTCGGCAGCGTTGTTGCCGTTCTCGGTGCTCACTTTGAAGTCGTTGTATGTCGGCTTGCAGGTTTCGTCCAGTTCGAGGCTTTGGACGCCGGCGGCGAATTCCTCCTTGGAGAGCTTTTCCTGCAGGGCGGGGTCGAGGAAGTCGTCATAGGCGGTGTCGGTGTCCCCGGCGATGACCAGCTGGGTGAAATCCTCTGCCAGGCCTTTGGCTTTGGCAGTTGCGCCGCCCACGAGGTTGACCAGCAGGACCACGCCCACCACCGCGAGGAGCACGGCTCCGCCGACTATGCCCAGAATGATCCACAGTTTCTTTCGGCCTCTGGCAGGCGGCTGCTGGCCCGGAACACCGTAGGGTCCGGTGGCTGCAGGAGCGCCGTACGGCGCGCTTCCGTACCGGGGATGTCCGTGTTGCGGGTCTCCGGCGCCGGGAGCCGAGGATGGTGGCGGCCCGTACGGCGGCTGACCGTGCTGCATTTGCCCGTATTGCGGTTCCCCGTAATGGGGGACCGGCGGCGGTCCCGGAACTCCCTGCTCGGGGGACCCGTAGTGCGGAGCGGGTGGCTGCTGGCCGGAAGGTTCATGTGTCGGGAGCGGCGGCTGTGCAGGGACTCCTGCTGTAGGGGCCGCGTGCGGCGGGACGGGAGGAGGCTGCCGCCTGCGCCGCCCGTCGTCGCCCCGTTCGGCCGGCTGGGACGGTTCCTGAGGATTGCTCAAGATTAAGCCTTTCCGGCAGCCGGCCTGGCCTCTGCCTGATTGCACGGGCCGTTCACGGCCGCGATTCGTTCAACTCCACCCAGCCTATAACCCCGGCGCCGCCTCAGGCGGAAGCGAACCCTCACCCCTCGGCGGGGCCGCGCTCGAGCAGCGGCTGGATCCGGAACGGGATCAGCTCTCCCATGGCGAGCGCAGTATCCGTCCGGTCCACACCCTCACAGGCCAGGATCTTGCCGTTAATGCGGAAGAGGTCTTCGGCGTCCAGCGCCACCACCCGCAGCAGGAGATCCGCGGAGCCGGTCAGTCCGTAGCCTTCCAGGATTTCCGGGATGCCGGCCAGGTCCACCGCCAGCTGGCCCAGTTTCTGCTGCTGCACGTGGACGGAGATAAAGGCCATCAGCGGATATCCCAGTGCAGCCGGATTGATCCGCCGCTCAAAGGACAGGAAGACGTGCTTCTTCTCCAGCTGGGCCATCCGGGCCTGCACGGTGTTGCGGGAGAGCCCGAGCTTTTGCGCCAGGGCCACCACCGTCCGTTTCGGGTCCTTTGCGAGGGCGGAAAGGAGCCGGGTGTCAGTGCCATCCAAAGCTTGCATAATGCGCAAGGCTAGCACGGGGGCTGGCCCCGATACAGGGCATAATGCTCAGTTTTTTGGGCAGTGGTTGTACCCAATGAGCATTGTGAGTATGGTCACAATTATCCGGGGCAACGGCGCCCGGGCGGCTGGCGTGCACGGGGATCACGAGTTCCTGGAGCGCCGGTGACACGACGTATGAAGGTTGCGTGCAACTGTGTTTACAGACGAGTTGGGTCAGGGCGGCAACGCCGCCGGTGGCCCGGACAACAGTGCAGGACATCACGGCGGGGCGGGCGAGGACCTGGTCCAACTGATCACTCCCGGCGGTGAGCGCGTCAGCCATCCGCAGTACGACGCCTGGGTCCGGGATGTCAGTGATGAGCAGCTGGGTTCCCTGTATGAGGACATGGTGGTCATCCGGCGGATCGACACTGAAGCCACGGCCCTCCAGCGCCAGGGCGAGCTCGGCCTGTGGCCGCCGCTGCTGGGCCAGGAAGCCTCCCAGATAGGGTCGGCGAGGTCGCTCCGGGACGATGACTTCGTGTTTTCCAGCTACCGCGAGAACGGCGTCGCCTACTGTCGCGGAGTGGACCTGGCCGACATCCTCAAGGTGTGGCGGGGCAATGCGTCGGCGGGCTGGGACCCCTACACCATCAACATGGCCACGCCGCAGATCATCATCGGAGCCCAGACGCTCCATGCGACGGGCTACGCCATGGGCATCCAGAACGACGGCGCCGACTCCGTGGCCATCACCTACTTCGGCGACGGCGCCACGAGCGAGGGCGACGTCAACGAGGCGATGGTCTTCGCCGCCAGCTTCCAGTCACCGGTGATCTTCTTCTGCCAGAACAACCACTGGGCCATTTCCGAGCCCGTGCGCCTGCAGTCCCACATCAGGATCGCCGACCGCGCGGCAGGTTTCGGGATTCCCGGCATAAGGGTGGACGGAAATGACGTCCTGGCGGTGATGGCGGCCACGCGCGAGGCACTCGAACGGGCGCGCCACGGCGGCGGCCCCACGTTCATAGAGGCAGTCACCTACAGGATGGGCCCGCACACCACTGCCGACGACCCCACCCGGTACCGGGATGCCAACGAACTGGAGGACTGGGCCGCCAAGGATCCGATTGCCCGGGTCAGGGGCCTGCTGGAACGCAAGGGCCTGCTGACGGAGGAGCTTGAGGCCAGGGTGGCCGCCAAAGCGGACGCCGTGGCCAGGGACATGCGGGCCGGCTGCATCAACATGCCGGACCCGCAACCGCTGGACATCTTCAAACACGTTTACAGCACCCCCAACTCCTGGCTGGACCGCCAGGAGGACCACTACTCCCGCTACCTGGCGTCCTTCGGCGATCCCGCAGCCGCCAACTCAGAAGAAGGTGCTCGCTGATGACGCAGATGACCTTTGCCCGGGCCATCAACTCCGGCCTCCGCAAATCCCTTGAAAACGACCCCAAGGTCATCCTGATGGGCGAGGACATCGGCACGCTCGGCGGGGTCTTCCGCGTGACCGACGGCCTGCAAAAGGACTTCGGCAAGCACCGTGTTGTGGACACCCCGCTCGCCGAGTCCGGCATCATGGGCACCGCCGTCGGCCTGGCCTACCGCGGCTACCGGCCCGTGGTGGAAATCCAGTTCGACGGGTTCATCTATCCGGCCTTCGACCAGATCGTGTCCCAGGTGGCCAAGCTCCACTATCGCACCCAGGGCGCCGTCAAGATGCCCATCACCGTACGCGTCCCCTTCGGCGGCGGCATCGGATCCCCGGAGCACCATTCAGAGTCTCCTGAGGCGTACTTCACCCACACGTCCGGCCTGCGGGTGGTCAGCGTGTCCAACCCGCAGGATGCCCACACCATGATCCAGCAGGCGATTGCCTCGGACGATCCCGTACTGTATTTCGAACCCAAGCGCCGCTACCACGATAAAGGCGAGGTGGATGAGTCGATCGATCCAGCCACCGCCCTGTCCATGGAAAAGGCCCGCGTGGTCGCCGAGGGCAAGGACGTGACGCTCGTCGCCTACGGCCCGCTGGTCAAAACCGCCAAGGACGCTGCCCTGGCAGCCGCCGATGAAGGCGTCTCCGTCGAGGTCATCGACCTGCGCTCGCTGGCCCCGGTGGACTTCGCCACCCTGGAGGCCTCGGTGCGCAAGACGGGACGGCTGGTGATCACGCACGAGGCCGGCCAGTCGGGCGGGCTCGGAGCCGAAGTGGCCGCCAGCATCACCGAACGCTGCTTCTACCACTTGGAAGCGGCCCCCGTCCGGATCACCGGTTTCGACATCCCTTACCCCTATTCGAAACTTGAAATGCACCACTTGCCGGGCCTGGACAGAATTCTCGACGGTGTGGACCGTGCCCTGGGCCGTCCCAACTCCCTCAGCGGGCTGGAAGGATGAGCGCCGCCATGATCAAGGAATTCAGGCTCCCGGACCTCGGCGAAGGGCTCACGGAATCGGAAATCCTCAGCTGGAAAGTTGCTGTGGGCGACACCGTGGCCTTGAACCAGGTCATTGCGGAAGTGGAAACGGCCAAGGCCGTCGTCGAACTGCCGTCGCCGTTCGCCGGTGTGATCACGGCCCTCCACGAGCAGCCGGGAACCGTGGTGGAGGTCGGCAAGCCGATCGTTTCCTTCGAAGTTGAAGGCGACGACGGCGGCCCTTCCGCAGCAGGTCCGGCCGCGGCAGAGACCGCCAAGCGGGAACCCAACCTGGTGGGCTACGGCGCCGTCGTCGAAGGTTCGGGCCGGCCGGCCCGGCGTGCCCGCACCTTCGCTTCGCCGGTGGTTGAGCCGGCGCCGGGCCCGACCGCCGCGGAAACCACCGCAACGGTTGAGCCCGTCGAAACCCGTGCCACGGCGGCAAGTGCAGCTCCTGCAGCCGCCGCCGAGCGTCCGCGGTCCACGCCGCCGGTACGGAAACTGGCGAAGGATCTTGGTGTGGAGCTCACGGCGGTGACCGGTACCGGCGCAGGCGGGTTGATCACACGCGACGACGTGCGGAACTTCGTGGGCGGGGGAGACCTTCCCGCTGCTGCCCGGGCCCTGGCCGGGGCGGAGGCCGCGGGCGGCGCCGCAAGCGGCATCGCGGGAGAGCGGGAAACACGGACACCCATCAAGGGTGTCCGCAAACTGACGGCCGCCGCCATGGTGTCCAGTGCTTTCACCGCGCCGCACGCCACGGAATTCCTGACCATCGACGTCACACCCACCATGGAGCTGCTGTCCCGGCTCAAGGCCAGCCGGACTTTTGAGGGTTTCAAGCTGACCCCGCTGACCCTCGTGGCCAAGGCTTTGCTGATCGCCCTCCGCCGCCAGCCGTCGCTGAACTCGCGGTGGGACGAAGCCAACCAGGAGATCGTGCAGTACAACTATGTGAACCTGGGCATTGCCGCGGCAACTCCCCGCGGACTGACCGTGCCGAACATCAAGGACGCCCACGGCATGTCCCTGACGGAGCTGTCCACGGCGCTGACGGCCCTGACCGAGACTGCCCGCGCCGGCAAGACCAGCCCGGCCGAGCTGACCGGCGGCACCATCTCCATCACGAACATCGGAGTGTTCGGCATCGATGCCGGCACCCCGATCCTCAACCCCGGCGAGGCTGCCATCCTCGCCATGGGTGCCGTGCGCAAGATGCCGTGGGAGTACCGGGACGAGGTGGCACTACGCCAGGTCATGACCCTCAGCCTCTCCTTCGACCACCGCCTGGTCGACGGCGAACAGGGGTCGCGTTTCCTGGCGGACATCGGTGCGATCCTCGCCGACCCCGGAATGGTGCTGGCAATGGTCTAGCTGCACCCGGTCGGTCCCAGGCCATTGGTCGATCTGCCGGCTGTCAGTTCCGAGGGGAACGGGCAGCCGGCAGAGCCGTGCCGGCCTACTCGGCCGGAACGGGGCTTGCCCTCACCAGGAGGGCGGCGAGCGCCATGCTCTCCAGCAGCGGCCGTGCGGACTTGGCCGCAACCCTCCGGCCGTGGCTGCGGACCGAATGCGGGGTGGAGTTGATGAGGCCGAAGGCTGCGTGTGCGCGCATCCGGAGTTCGGCGGTGTCTGTCCCCGTGTGCAGGGCCTGCAGCACGTCAACCCATAGCTCCACGTAGTTCCGCTGCAGGGTGCGGACCTCGGCCTGGTCGTCGTCGGAGAGATTGCTGAAGTCGCGGTCCTGGACCCGGATGACGTCAGGATTGCTCAGGGCGAAATCCACGTGGAACTGCACCAGGCGGGCCAGCGCTGCGGCGGGATCGCCGGCGTCGGCCACCACCCGGCGGCCGCCGTCCAGCAGTTCCTGGCTCACGCTGAGCAGCAGAGCGCCCAAAACGGCCTGCTTGCCGGCGAAGTGGCGGTAAACGGCGGGTCCGCTGACTCCGGCTGCGGCACCCAGGTCCTCCAGTGAAACGCGATTGAAGCCGTTAAGGGCAAAAAGGGTGGCGGCCGAGGACAGCAACGCCTGCCGCCGGCTCTCTTTGGCCTGGCTGCGCTGGGTTGCCTGGCTGCGCTGTGTTGTCTGGGCGGGCTGCGTTGTCTGGACCCGCTGCCCCGCCGGGCTGCCGGCGTCGCGCTCGATGATCGGCACATTTCCTCCTTGGAACTGCAAATCCTAGCAATGCGGGCGCGTGTTGGACATCACAGTTAATAGAGACTAACCTAAATCTCAGTTATGCGGTACTAACCGAATCGCTCAGGACGGCCTCGCCAGGGCGTCCGGGAACGGAAGCAGTCAATGGAGACAATCGCCAGCCAGGTGGACGCGACAAGCGACGCCTTCGCCGCGAACCGCGAGGCCCAGCTGCGGCTGGCCCGCGAGCTGAAGGAGCGCCTCGCCGCGGCGGCCCTGGGCGGCCCGGAGAAGTCCCGGGAACGCCACGTGGCGCGGGGCAAGCTGCTGCCCCGCGAACGCATCGACCGGCTGCTCGACGACGGCAGTCCCTTCCTCGAGATCGCGCCGCTGGCCGCCAACGGCATGTACAACGACGACTCACCCGGAGCCGGCGTCATCGCCGGGATCGGCCTGGTCCACGGCCGCCAGGTACTGGTCATCTCCAATGACGCCACCGTCAAGGGCGGCACCTACTATCCGATGACGGTCAAGAAGCACCTCCGGGCGCAGGAGATCGCGCTGGAGAATCGGCTGCCCTGCATCTACCTCGTGGACTCGGGCGGAGCGTTCCTGCCCAAGCAGGACGAAGTCTTTCCGGACAAGGAGCACTTCGGCCGGATCTTCTTCAACCAGGCGAAGATGTCCGCAGCAAAGATCCCGCAGATCGCCTCCGTGATGGGCTCGTGCACCGCCGGCGGAGCTTACGTGCCTGCCATGAGCGATGAAACCGTGATCGTCCGCAACCAGGGCACCATCTTCCTGGGTGGCCCGCCGCTGGTGAAGGCCGCCATCGGCGAGATCGTCACCGCGGAGGAACTCGGCGGCGGTGACGTCCACTCGAGAATCTCCGGCGTCACCGACCACCTGGCCGAGAACGATGAGCATGCCCTCCAGATCGTCCGCGACATCGTCTCCACCCTTCCCCGTCCGGCTGCCCCCGCCTGGGACGTGGACACCGCCGCCGAGCCCGTTGCGGACCCGGACGAGCTCTACGGTGCCGTACCCACGGACGTCAACGCGCAGTACGACGTCCGCGAAGTCATCGCCCGGCTGGTGGACGGCAGCAGGTTCCACGAGTTCAAGAAGAACTACGGCACCACCCTGGTCACCGGCTTCGCGAAGCTGCACGGCCACCCGGTGGGCATCGTGGCCAACAACGGGGTGCTGTTCAGCGAATCCTCCCTCAAGGGCGCCCACTTCATCGAACTCTGCGACCAGCGCGGCATCCCGCTGATCTTCCTGCAGAACCTCTCCGGCTTTATGGTCGGCAAGGACTACGAACAGGGCGGCATCGCCAAGAACGGCGCCAAGATGGTCACCGCCGTCGCCACCGCCAGGGTGCCGAAACTGACAGTGGTGATCGGCGGCTCCTTTGGCGCCGGCAACTACTCCATGTGCGGGCGGGCCTACTCCCCGCGGTTCCTCTGGATGTGGCCGGCAAGCCGCATCTCGGTGATGGGCGGCAACCAGGCTTCGAGCGTGCTCGCCACCGTCAAACGGGACCAGTACGAGGCCCGCGGCGAGGAATGGTCCGCCGCCGATGAGGAAGCCTTCAAGGCACCCATCAAGCAGCAGTACGAGGACCAGGGCAGCCCGTACTACTCCACGGCCCGCCTGTGGGATGACGGCGTGATCGACCCCGCGGACACCCGCACCGTCCTGGGACTGGCGCTCGACGTCGTCTCCCGCACCCCGCTGCCGGAGACCTCCTTCGGCCTGTTCCGGATGTGAGCCAGCAGTGACTACTCCTCCAACACCCCAGCAGCCAACGCCTTCACCGAAACCGATGTTCAACACCGTGCTCGTCGCCAACCGCGGCGAGATTGCCTGCCGCGTGATCCGCACCCTCCGCGCGCTCGGCATCCGGTCGGTGGCCGTCTACAGCGACGCCGACGCCGGTGCCCGCCACGTGCGCGAAGCCGACCGCGCCGTCCGAATCGGCCCGGCGGCGGCCGCCGAAAGCTACCTCAAGATCGAGGCCATCATCCAGGCGTGCCGCGAGACCGGCGCCGAGGCCGTGCACCCGGGCTACGGCTTCCTCAGCGAGAACGTCGACTTCGCCCGTGCCCTGGAAAATGCGGGCATCGTCTTCATCGGCCCCGGCGTCGAATCCCTCAACGTCATGGGTGACAAGATCCGGTCCAAGAACCACGTCACCGGTTACGGCGTGCCCGTGGTTCCGGGCATTGCCGAACCCGCCATGACGGACGCGCAGCTGATCGAAGCTGCGGCCGGCGTCGGCTTCCCGCTGCTGATCAAGCCGTCCGCAGGGGGCGGCGGCAAAGGCATGCACATCGTGGAACGCCCTGAGGACCTCGAGGCCACCCTGGCCACCGCCCGCCGGGTCGCAGCCAGCGCTTTCGGCGATGACACGTTGTTCCTTGAACGCCTCGTCACCACCCCGCGCCACATCGAGGTGCAGGTCCTCGCGGACAACCATGGCAACGTCATCCACCTGGGGGAGCGCGAGTGCTCCCTGCAGCGCCGCCACCAGAAGGTCATCGAGGAAGCCCCCTCGCCGCTGCTGGAATCCCTTCCCGACGGCGAAGCCGTTCGGGCGAGGATCGGCGAGGCAGCCTGCAACGCCGCCCGCAGCGTCAACTACAGCGGAGCAGGCACCGTGGAGTTCCTGGTCTCGGACAACGCTCCGGACGAGTTCTTCTTTATGGAGATGAACACGCGACTGCAGGTGGAGCACCCGGTCACCGAGATGGTCACCGGCCTCGACCTCGTCGAATGGCAGGTGCGGATCGCCGCCGGTGAGGAACTCACCGTCCGCCAGGACGACGTCGTGCTTAACGGGCACTCAGTGGAGGCGCGCGTCTACGCCGAAATCCCGGAACGCAACTTCCTGCCGTCAACCGGACATGTCCTCCTGCTGGACGAGCTGCCCGCCCCCGCGCAACGGCCAAGCGCCCCTGCCCGCAACGAGGTTGTGGCAGGCCGTGGCCGCGTCCGGGTGGACTCGGCGCTCATGGATGGCCTCGAGATCTCATCCAGCTACGACCCCATGATTTCCAAGGTGATCGCCTGGGGCCCGGACCGCACCGCGGCCCTCGACACCCTGGACGAGGCGCTCGCCGGGTACACGGCGCTGGGCATCGACACCAACGTCGAGTACCTGAGGCTTCTGATCAACGACGCCGACGTCCGCGCCGGACGCCTCGACACGGGCCTGATCGAACGCAAGATGCCGGAGTTCACCTTCCGCCGCGCGGGCGACTTCGAGATGCTCGCTGCCGCACTGTACGCCGTGGCGATGGAAGAGCAACACCATCCCGTCCCGTCGGCAGGTCCCTGGCAGCGCCGCGACGGTTGGCGCCTCGGCGCTCACGCTCCCCGGCGCATCAGCCTGGGAACATCCGGTGGCGGCATCGGAACTGTAGGCGTGGCAGGCAGTGTCGCCGACGGCCCGGTCCTCGTGTCGGTCGGCGACGGGCCCCCGCGTACGGCGTCGCTGCAGTTCCTCAAGCGGAGCTACGTGGTGCTGACCCTCGACGGTGAAGCCCGCGGGTACTCCCTTGCACCGGTCTACACCGGCCCCGTCATACCGAGCTGGGACAACCCGGAGGCCGGTGCACCCGATGAGTTGTTCCTGGGCAACGACGGCTGGTCCTGCCGGCTGGAGATCCTCAGCCGGGAGGCCCGGCTGGGCCGGTCGCTCGCGGCGATCGAGCGCGAGGAAGGCGCCGCTGATCCGGCCGTGCGCTCGCCGATGCCCGGCACCGTGGTGTCCGTCAACGTCAGCAACGGCGATGCCGTGCAGTCCGGCCAGGTTTTACTCTCCGTGGAGGCCATGAAGATGGAGCACCAGCTCGTGGCGCCGCTCGACGGCACCGTGCACATCAGCGCCACGCCCGGCGACCTGGTCAAGGCGGACCAGGTCCTTGCCACGGTCCACCCCGCTGTCCCGGCCGAGCCCTCAAAGGCGGAGGACACGGTGGAAGAATCCGTCATCGCCATGGGCGCGGCAGAGTAGCCGCCGCATCAACCGTTCAGTACTCCAACAGACCCGTCACAAAGTTAAGACAAGGAAGTCCCAACATGGCTGATTTTGAGCTCAGCGAGGAATACCAGGACCTCAGCAACACCGTCCGCGAATTCGCCGACGAAGTAGTGGCCCCCGTGTCCGCGAAACACGATGAGGAACACAGCTTCCCTTACGAGGTCGTCTCCCAGATGGCGGACATGGGGCTCTTTGGCCTGCCGTTCCCGGAAGAGTTCGGCGGCATGGGCGGGGACTACTTCACGCTGGCGCTCGCCCTGGAGCAGCTGGGCCGGGTGGACCAGTCCGTTGCCATCACACTGGAAGCCGGCGTCTCCCTCGGCGCCATGCCCGTTTACCGCTTCGGCACCGACGCCCAGAAGGAGGAATGGCTGCCGTCGCTGGCGTCCGGCAAGGCGCTCGCCGGCTTCGGCCTGACGGAACCGGAAGCCGGTTCCGACGCGGGCGGCACCAAGACCACCGCCCGGCTGGAGGGCGGTGAGTGGATCATCAACGGCAACAAGGAATTCATCACCAACTCCGGGACTGACATCACCCGCCTGGTCACCGTGACTGCTGTAACCGCCAAGCACGAGCGGCAGGACGGCAGCGTCAAGAAGGAAATTTCCACCATCCTGGTGCCCACCAACACGCCCGGGTTCAAGGCGGAGAAGGCCTACAACAAGGTGGGCTGGAACGCCTCCGACACCCACCCGCTCACGCTCAAGGACGTCCACGTGCCGGAGGCAAACCTCCTCGGCGAGCAGGGCCGCGGCTACGCCAACTTCCTGTCCATCCTGGACGAGGGCCGCATCGCCATTGCCGCGCTCGCCACGGGAGCGGCCCAGGGCTGTGTGGACCTGTCGGTGAAATACGCCAAGGAACGCAGCGCATTCGGGCAGAACATCGGCAAGTACCAGGCCATCGCGTTCAAGATCGCACGCATGGAAGCGCGGGCCCACACCGCCCGGCTGGCCTACTACGACGCCGCGGCCAGGATGCTTGCCGGGAAGCCGTTCAAGACCCAGGCCGCCATCGCTAAGATGGTCGCAGGCGAGGCAGCCATGGACAACGCGCGGGACGCCACCCAGGTGTTCGGCGGCTATGGCTTCATCAACGAATTCACCGTGGCACGGCACTACCGCGACTCCAAGATCCTTGAAGTCGGCGAGGGCACCACGGAGGTCCAGCTGATGCTGATCGCCCGCGAACTCGGCCTTTAGCTTCCCCGCCAGGGAGCGAATACAGGGAGCCAACCAGGAAGGATCAATGATGATTGACAAGGTTGTTGCCAGTGCCGAGGCTGCGGTCGCCGACATCCCCGACGGCGCCTCGCTCGCCGTCGGAGGCTTTGGACTGTGCGGGATCCCGGTTGCCCTGATCGATGCCCTTCACCGGCGCGGGACAACTGACCTGGAAACCGTTAGCAACAACTGCGGCGTGGACGACTGGGGGCTGGGGGTCCTGCTGAAGGACGGCAGAATCCGCCGCACCATCAGCTCCTACGTCGGGGAGAACAAGGAATTCGCCCGGCAGTATCTCTCCGGCGAACTCGAGGTGGTGCTCACCCCGCAGGGCACGCTCGCGGAGAAACTCCGCGCCGGCGGCGCCGGCATCCCGGCGTTCTACACCCCGGCCGGTGTGGGAACCCAGGTGTCCGACGGCGGCCTGCCGCAGAAGTACAACGCCGACGGCACCATCGCCATCGCTTCCGCGCCGAAGGAGGTCCGCACCTTCAACGGCGCCGACTATGTACTGGAGGAATCGCTGACCCCGGATTTCGGCCTGGTCCACGCCTGGAAGGGGGACCGGCACGGGAACCTTGTCTTCCACGCCACGGCGATGAACTTCAACCCGCTGTGCGCCATGGCCGGACGGATCACCATCGCCGAGGTTGAGGAACTGGTGGAGCCGGGCGGGCTGGATCCGGAGCATGTGCACGTTCCCGGCATCTTCGTCCAGCGGGTTGTCCTCGCACCCCGGGGCGAGAAGCGCATCGAAAAGCGGACGGTCGCGGTGTCCTCCGCCGGCAACCACTCCCAAGGGACTCAGCACCAGACAACCGGCCAGCAAACAACTGACCAGGCAGGAGCATAGCCGTGGAATCGAACAGCACGCCGGGAGCCCCGCCCCGTCCCGAAGCCGTCCGCCACGAGTACCGGCCGTCCGCCGTCGGGCATCCTGCGGGCACCAGCCCCGAAACGAGGGGCTGGACCCGCAACGAGCTGGCCGCCCGGGTGGCTGCCGAACTGCTGAACGGGCAGTACGTCAACCTCGGCATCGGAATGCCCACCCTGATCCCCAACTACATACCGGCGGGTATCGAAGTGGTGCTGCACTCGGAAAACGGCATCCTGGGCGTGGGACCGTACCCGGCCGAGGACCAGGTGGATCCGGACCTGATCAACGCCGGCAAGGAAACCGTCACGGTCAACAAGGGCGCCGCGTTCTTCGACTCCGCCGCCTCGTTCGGCATGATCCGGGGCGGCCATGTGGATGTCGCCGTGCTCGGCGCCATGGAAGTGGCCCAGAACGGGGACCTTGCCAACTGGATGATCCCGGGCAAGATGGTCAAGGGCATGGGCGGCGCCATGGACCTGGTGTTCGGGGCCAAGAAGGTGATCGTGATGATGGAGCACGTGGACCGCAACGGCAGGCCCAAGATCGTGCAGCAGTGCACCCTGCCGCTCACCGGAAAAGGGTGCGTGGACCGGATCATCACGGACCTCGCCGTGATCGACGTCGTCACCGAAGGCGGCTCCTCCCGGCTCGTGCTGCGCGAACTGGCCCCCAATGTGACGGCCGAGGAAGTCGCCGCGGCCACGGGTGCGGAACTCTTCGAAGAGGACCAGGAACTGACCGTATGACCAGTGCGGACGAGGTTTCGACTGGCTCAACCACTGGCAGCCCACGCGTCGTGGAACAGCGGGGCCTCTACTTCGACGAGCTTGAGGAGGGAGTGGTCTATGCCCACCGCCCGGGCCGGACGGTGACCGAGACGGACAACGTCCTGTTCACCACCATGACGATGAACACCCAGGCGCTGCACCTTGACGCGGCCTGGAGTGCCGGGCAGCCGTTCGGCCAGCGGCTGGTGAACTCCATGTTCACGCTGGCCACTGTGGTGGGGCAGTCCGTTCCGCAGCTGACCCAGGGGACCATCATCGCGCAGCTGGGACTGACCGACGTGTCGTTTCCGCATCCGCTGTACCACGGCGACACCCTCTACACGGAGACGGTCATCACCGGCAAGCGGCTGTCCGCATCCCGGCCGGGGCAGGGAATCGTGACCATGCAGCACACGGGCCGGAACCAGGACGGCGTGGTGGTGGCGCTGGCCTCGCGGAGCTGCCTGATGTGGACGCGCGAGGCGCATGCGGACACGCAGAAAGAAACCGCCGAAAAGGGGACAATCGAAGCATGACTTTCCTGATGGGTCCCGCCCTGCTCTTCTGTCCTGCCGACCGTCCCGAGCGATACCAAAAGGCCGCGGAGCGTTCCGACGCCGTGATCGTGGACCTGGAGGACGCCGTCGCGCCTGCTGACAAGCAGCGGGCCCGCGGCGCCATCCTCGCCCAGCTCGGCGCCACCGGCGACGTTCCGGAGCTGGACCCCAGCCGGACGATCATCCGGATCAACCCGGCCGGCACGGATGAGTTCGAGAAGGATCTGCACTGCCTCAAGCACACCCCGTACCGCCACGTGATGCTTGCCAAGGCCGAAAGCGCGGGCCAGCTCAAGGCGCTGGAGGACTACAGCGTCATAGCGCTGTGCGAGACGGCCGCGGGAGTCATCAACGCCGCCGCCATCGCCGCCGAACCAAACGTGGTGGGCCTGATGTGGGGCGCCGAGGACCTTCTCGCGTCACTGGGCGGGACCTCCAGCAGGAACGACGACGGCGGCTACCGGGCCGTGGCGCTGCACGCCCGGTCCGCCGTGCTGCTCGCGGCCGGGGCCTTCGGCAAGGAAGCCATCGACGCGGTGTACGTCAACATTCCAGACCTTGACGGGCTGGCAGCTGAGTCACGCGACGCCGTTGCCTCGGGATTCGGCGCAAAGGCCTGCATCCACCCCGGCCAGGTGGCTGTGGTCCGGGAAGCGTACGCCCCTGCGGAGTCGGACGTCGCCGCGGCCAGGGAGCTCCTGGCGGCTGCCGCTGCTGCAGGAAGCGGAGTGTTCCAGTTCAACGGCAGGATGATCGACGGCCCCATCCTCAAGCACGCGGAATCAACCCTTCGGCGGGCCGCCCGCTAGGCCGGGACGCCTGAACGCATCGCAAAGCGAAAAGCCGCAGTCCGGGAGTCGTTGGACTCCCGGACTGCGGCTTTTTCGCGCCGCCCTGGCCTGGACGGCCGTGAGGCGTCAGCCGGCCTTCACTGCCAGCACCGGGCAGTCCGCCTCAAGCAGTATCCGTTGGGACGTGCTTCCCAGGATCAGCTTGCCTACCGGGGTGCGGCGGCGCAGACCGATCACAATCAGATCGGCCTTGTGCTCCTCCGCGGCATCCAGTACCTCCGCAGCCGCATCATGGCCACGGACGGGCTGCTTGATCACGTGATCAATGCCCTGGGCAGCGAGCCGGTCCTCAATGCTCTGGATCTCAGGTTCCTGTGCGTACCGGTTGTCCACCAGTGCATCACCCTTGGAGGAGTTGATGACCAGCAGCCTGCCGTTGCGATTCCGCGCCTCGGCGATGGCCTGGGCGAGCGCTGCTTCGCCCTCGGGTGTCGGGACGTATCCCACCACGATCGTCATGGTTGCTCCTTGTATCTGCTGAATGCGGGTCGGTGTGGTTCGGCGATGCTCCGCCGCTATTTAGTCGCTGTAGTCGGCTGCGCCGGAATTGGCGGGAAGCAGTGAGCTGCGCGTCGGGCGGTTGCGGCGGATCAGCTTGAGCAGCAACGGCCAGAGGAGGATGATCGCCACGATGACCCAGATCCCGACGGCGATCGGCTCGCTCCACAGGCCGGCCGGGTCACCGGCGCTGAGCTGGAGGGTCTTGCGCAGCTGGCCTTCCAGCCGCGGCCCCAGGATTACACCCAGGATCAGCGGCAGTACAGGCAGTCCGAAGCGCCGCATCATGAACCCCAGCGCGCCAAGCACCAGCAGGATGACCAGGTCGAACGCCTGCAGGTTCACCGAATAGGCGCCCAGCGTGGCGAAGAACAGGATGCCGGCGTAGAGGTACGGCCGGGGGAGCTGCAGGAGCTTCGCCCAGACCGGTGCCAGCGGAAGGTTGATGATCAGGAGCAGGAAGTTGCCGATGAAGAGGCTGGCAATCAGCGCCCAGACCAGCGGGCCCTCGCTGGCGAACAGCTGCGGCCCGGGCTGGATGCCGTAGGACGTGAAAGCTGCCAGCATGACGGCGGCCGTTGCGTTGGTGGGCAGGCCCAGGGCAAGCATGGGGGTCAGCGTGCCTGCCGCCGCGGCATTGTTGGCGGCTTCCGGCCCGGCAACACCTTCGATGGCGCCGTGGCCGAATTCCTCGGGATGCTTGGAGAGCCGCTTCTCCGTCACGTAGGACAGGAAAGTGGGGATCTCGGCGCCGCCCGCGGGAAGTGCTCCGAACGGGAAGCCGAAAGCCGTACCGCGGAGCCAGGGTTTCCAGGACCGCTTCCAGTCCTCTTTGCCCATCCAGGGTTGTCCGACCGGGATGATGTTCATCGGAGTGCGGCGCAGGTGCGCGGCCACCCACAGAGCCTCGCCGACTGCGAAGATGGCCACCGCCACCACAACGATGTCCAGGCCGTCGGCCAGGAGCGGCATCCCGAAGGTGAGGCGCTGCTGGCCGGTGACTGAATCCATGCCCACGAGGCCGATTGCCAGGCCCAGGCCCAGCGATGCGAACCCGCGCAGCCGGGAGGAACCCAGTACGGCGGTGACGGCCAGCAGGGCGAGCACCATGATCGCAAAGTAGCTGGGGGAGCCCAGGCTGACGGCGAACTGGACCACGATCGGCGCACAGACGGCGAGCAGCGTTGTACCGATGGTGCCGGCAACAAAGGAACCGATGGCGGCGGTGGCCAAGGCCTGGGCCGCCCGCCCGGCTTTCGCCATCTTGTTGCCTTCGATGGCGGTGACCACCGACGAGGACTCACCGGGAGTGTTGAGCAGGATGGAGGTGGTGGAGCCGCCGTACATGCCGCCGTAGTAGATGCCGGCGAACATGATGAAGGCACTGGTGGGCTCCAGGGCGTAGGTGACCGGAAGCAACAGGGCCACGGTCATTGCCGGGCCAAGGCCCGGGAGGACTCCCACGGCGGTGCCGAGGACCACGCCGATGACTGCGTAGAGGAAGTTCATGGGGGTCAGCGCGGTGGCGAAACCGTCCATGAGGGAGGAGACGACGTCCATTAGAGAATCCCTTCCAGCAAGCCCGCGGGCAATGCGATGCCGAGGCCCAGGTAGAAGCCGTAGAAGGTCAGGATGGACATGGCCAGGGAAATGAGGCCGTCACGGACGTAGTTCCGCCCGCCGAGGGCCCACACGCTGCCCCAGAACAGGATGGTCCCGGAAATCACCCAGCCGGCCCAGTCGATGAGCAGGATGTTCGCGATGAAGGCACCCACCAGCGGGAGCACGGTTTTCCAGTCCGCCGGGTGCGCCAGGTCAACGTCCTCGCCGCCTTCAGCCTCGCCTTTGCCGCCGCGCATGACATTTACTGCCAGCAGCACGGCGCAGACGATGAGCAGGGCGGCCACGATGAAGGGGACCGTTTTGGGACCCACCGGGTCCGACTTGGAATAGGGTGTCGCGAGGCCGTAGGCGTCGAGGAAGACCATGACCCCGGCCGCTCCGAGCAGGAGGGCGACCCCCAGCTCGGAGCGGCCTTTGAGCCGTGAGGCTACCGTTGGTGAGGAGCTCACGCCAAGCCAAGCTTCGTGAGGACGTCCGCCACCCGCTTGTCCTGCTCGGTCAGGAAGGTCTTGAATTCGTCACCGGTGACAAACGCGTCGGTCCAGCTGTGCGTCTTCAGGGTCTCCTTCCAGGCAGCGGTACCGTGCATCTTCTCGAGGGCTGCGATGAGGGCTGCCTTGTCGGTGTCACTGATTCCCGGAGGGGCAACGACGCCCCGCCAGTTCGTGAACACCAGGTCGATGTTGGATTCCTTCAGGGTGGGGGCGTCCACGCCGTCAAGCCGCTCAGCGCCGCTGGTAGCCAGCACACGGACTTCGCCCGATTCGATCTGCTTGAGGTACTCACCGGCGCCCGAGGCAGCAAAGCCGAGCTTGTTGCCGAGGATGGCCGGGAGCAGGTCGCCACCGCCGTCGTAGGACACAAAGTTGACCTTGGTGGCGTCGATTCCCACGGCTCCTGCGAGCTGCATGGGCAGCAGGTGGTCGGGTCCGCCCGGCGAGGAGCCGCCGCCGACGGCGATGGAACCCGGATCCGCCTTCCAGGCCTTCACAAGGTCATCGATGGTCTTGTAGGGCGAATCCTTGCTGACCATGATGGCACCGGGCTCTTCAATGAGCTTGGCCAGCGGCGTGGTGTCCGTCAGCTTGGACGCGGACTTGTTGGTGTAGCTGGCACCCACCACGCCCAGGCCCATCAGCATCGTGAGGTCGCCGTTGCCCTTTTCGTTGACCACGCGGGCCAGGCCCACGGTGCCGCCCGCACCGGCGAGGTTGAAGACTTCGGTGTTGGTGGCGATCTTCTCGTCGTCGAGAACCTTCGCAGCGGCACGCGCGGTGGTGTCGTAGCCGCCGCCGGGCGTATTGGGGACCAGGATCTGCAGCCCGGTGACGGGTCCGGCAGCAGCGCTGGAGCTGCCGCTCGTTGAGCTCTTGCCGGTGGCACCGCAGCCGGTGGCCATCAGGGCGATGCCGGCAGCGACGGCGGCAATTCGCAATGCGCGGTTCTGGCGCATGGTGTTCCTCTTCTCAGTAAAGTTCCTGGTAAAGCTAGTCAGCAAAACTGACTGGTGCTCTGATGCTAGGCGTGGAAGTGACAGCCATCACTCTTGTGTACGCAGAGAAAGTTAAGTTCATTTCGTTCACGTTTCCGCTGTCCCACCGCAGGCTCCGGACGCCGTCCCGGAGGAGCGGCTGCGCGTCTGCCCGCCAGGGTGCTCTGGGGTATAGTTCCGGTACCCCACCCACCAGAGGAAAGAACCACAGTGACTCGACGAAGAGGAATGTCCCTCGCCGGGCAATACCTGGTCCTGCAGTTGCTGATTGTCCTGGCCGTCCTCGTGGCCGTCGTCGCCATTTCCCTGGCCCAGTCGGCCGCCGCGTTTGAGCGGATCGAGGGGCGCCGGGCACTGTCCGCGGCTGAGGCCCTGGGCAGCAATCCCGCCGTCCGTGCGCTTCTTCCTTCGGCCGAACCGCGCGGCAGTGCGGCACTGTCAGCCGTCGCCGAGTCGGTCCGCACCGTTTCCGGGTCCGCGCAGGTGGCACTGGCCCGGTCTGACCGCACGGTGGTGGCGTCGTCGGATCCCGGGCTGCTGGGCCGACCGCTGGAACTCGGTGCGAGCCGGGTGATGGAAGGCCGGGCCTGGACCGGCGTGGTGGGCGGAACGGCTACCCCCGTGCTTTCAGCCCACGTGCCGGTCCTTGACGACTCCGGGACCATGATCGGGATTGCGTCCATCAGCCGGAACTACCCGTCCACGTGGGAGCGCTTGGGGGATGCCGTCCCTAACCTGTTGACTTATTTGGGAGTTGCCAGCGTCCTGGGCGTTGCCGGCTCCCTGCTGCTGTCCCGCAGGGTCAAGCGGCAGACCCTCGGCATGGAGCCCAGCGAAATCTCGGGCCTGGTGGAGAACCGCGAAGCGATGCTGCATGGCCTCAAGGAAGGCGTGGTGGCGCTGGACCTCCACGGACGTATTACTGTGGCCAACGACAGTGCCCGGGCCCTGTTGGGCCTGCCGGCGGACTGCGTGGGCAAGGATCTGGCCGGACTGCCCGTGGAACCGGCGCTCAAGGAAGTCCTGACCGGCGAGCAGCCCGGGCAGGACCAGATGGTGCTGGTGGGGGAGCGCCTGGTGGTGCTGAACCGGGTGCCCATCCGTTCCAAGGGCAGGGTGATGGGTTCCGTAGCCACGTTGCGTGACCGGACTGAGCTTTCATCCCTGGAACGCGAACTGGGCACAACACGGACGGCAACGGACACGCTCAGGGCGCAGGCCCACGAATTCGCCAACCAGCTTCACGTAATTTCGGGGCTGATCCAGATCGGCGAGTACGATTCCGTGGTGCAGTTCGTCAATGGAGTCACGGTGGACCGGACGCGCCTGAATGACGATGTGACCAGCCGCATCCAGGACCCGGCGCTCGCCGCCCTGCTGATCGCCAAATCAAGCCTTGCTGCGGAACGGGGTGTGCCTCTGCAGCTGGACCCCTCGTCGTCACTGTCGCCGGTGGGCGATGAGCTCTCGCGTGACCTGACCACCGTGGTGGGAAACCTCGTGGACAACGCGCTCGACGCCGTCACGGGAGCCGCGGAAGCATCGGTCCGGGTCCTCGTCGAGGACAGCCGCGAAGAAGTGGTGGTGACCGTCCGGGACACCGGGCCGGGCATTGACGGCGCAGCCGCCGATGAGATCTTTCGGCAGGGATTCAGTACCAAGCAGCCCGGCCCGGCCGGCGGCAGGGGCTTTGGCCTGGCACTCTCGCGGGTGGTCTGCCGGCGAAGCGGCGGGGACCTGGCAGTGGCCAACGACGGCGGGGCTGTCTTTACGGCCCGGCTGAAGAGGACGCCGCTTAAAGAGACTCCGGCAGAAGGCGGGCCGGCACACGCGGCTCCGGCCACAGGAAAGGGGACCCGGGCATGATCAATGTCCTGATCGTCGATGATGACTTCATGGTGGCAAAGGTCCACGCCGGCTTCATCCAGCGCACGCCGGGTTTCGCCGTCGTAGGGGTTGCGCACACCGGAGCCCAGGCAATCGCGGAAACCGCCCGCCTGCAGCCTGACCTGGTCCTCCTGGACATCCACCTGCCCGACATCAACGGCCTGGACCTCATGGGCAGGCTGCGGGAAACCGCGCCGGAACTGGACGTACTGGTGATCAGCGCGGCCCGCGAGGTGGAAACCGTGCGCCGGGCGCTGCGCGGCGGCATAGTCCATTACCTGATCAAGCCGTTTTCGCAGACGGACCTGCAGGAGCGGCTGGAGCACTATCGCAGCGCCTACCAGGGTCTGGACCTTGCCAAGGACATCGCCGAGCAATCCGACGTCAACCGGGTCTTCGGGCTGGAGCGCACCGAGCGCGGGGAACGGACGGAAAACCGCCTCCCCAAAGGTTGCAGTCCGGAAACCCTCAGCCGGGTGGTGGGCGTGCTGGAGTCCGCCGAAGCGGATCTGTCGGCGGCCGAAGTCGCGGACCTGCTGGGCACATCCAGGGTCAGCGCACGCCGTTACCTCGAATACCTCCACGACGAGGCGAGGGTCGAAGTGCGCCTGAAATACGGTGCCGGCCGTCCGGAGCGCCGCTACGCCCTCAAGTCAGCGTGACCCCGGCGGGAGGGACAAGGGGGGAATGGCCTCATACAGCAGGGTCCGGATCCAGCGCTGCCCCGTCTCGCGGTGTTCTACCCGGCTCGCGAAGCGGTAGTGGTAGCTGTGGACGCGCACCCACCGGGGAGGGACGCCGTCGAACGGGTCCTTGCGCAACAGCCGCAGCACAGCATCGTCGGCCTGCAGCAGCTTGGCCAGGAAAGCGTAGAACCATTCTTCGTGGACGGTGCGCAGGGGCAGGAACCACATCAGCCAGTCCAGCCGGAGATGGTAGGGAGCCCACTGCCGGGGCAACCGGCGGACGTCACCGGGCTTCCCGCGGAATGCGTACTCCCGCCAGTCGGAGTCGTCGTCCGGCTCGTCGTCGAGGGTGCCCTCCACCACGATCTCGATCCGCAGTTTGGTCACCGTGCCGAAGGCTCCGTACGTGTTCACCAGCTGCCAGCGGTTGAAGCTGGCGTTCATCAGCTGCCGGTGCTGCAGCAGGTTCCGGGCCGGCCAGTAGCTGAGCGCCAGCAGGAGCAGCGTCACGGCGAGCACGACGGCGAGCCACCAGGCCGGGGTCTGCAAGCCGCCGCCGGCGCCGGAACTGTCGGCTGAACCGTACGTATGCCAGTCCAGCGGTATGACGGGGAGCACGGCATGGGCCACCGGATCGCTGACTGCCGCGAAGGCCAGCAGGATGGCCATCCAGTTGAGCCACGCAAAGTTCCCGCTCGCCACCAGCCACAGCTGGGTAAAGATGACGATGCCCGCGGCGATGCCGGCCAGCGGCTGCGGGGCGAACAGGAAGAAGGGAACCACCAGCTGGGCGAAGTGGTTGCCCAGGACCTCCATCCGGTGCAGGGGCCTGGGCAGAAGGTGGGCCTGCCGGCTCAAGGGTCCCGGCATTGGCTGGGTCTCGTGGTGGTAATACAGCGCGGTCAGGTCACGCCACTCGCTGCCACCGCGGATCTTGATCATCCCGGCACCGAACTCAAGCCTGAACAGCAGCCAGACCAGCAGGATCAGGATTGTCCGCGGCGGCGGCGTCTGGTCCGAGCCGAGGAACGCCACCGTGAAGCCGGCCTCCAGCAGCAGCATCTCCCACCCGAACCCGTAGAAGGTCTGTCCCACGTTCACGATCGACATGTACAGCAGCCACAGGGCCAGGAAAGCGATCATCGGCAGCCAGGGCGGTCCCAGCTGCGGAAGCCCCAGGACGAGCGTGGCCGAAATGGCCATGCCGCACCAGCAGACCAGCCGCAGCAGGCGGTCCGAATAGCGCCACAGGAACAGGCTGGGCCGGCGGCGGCGCCTGAAACTGTCGAGGTAGTCCGGAACCGGGAGCAGGCCGCGCTCTCCGAGCAGCGCCGGGAACTGGTTGCGGCAGGAGAGAAACGCCACAAGGAAGATCGTGGCAACGCCGCGCTGGAGCACCTGCCGGGCGAATTCGTACTCCGGCGCATCGAACCATGCGGTCCATTCCACGTTGTTCACGTTACGCCTGCCGCGCACCGCGTCAATGTCCCGCGGCACATGCCGTCGGCGGGCGGGCTGACGTGGGGGGATGCCGGCGTGCGGGATACTTAACGGATGCAGCCACGCAGAATCGTTCTCCTCGGATCCACCGGTTCCATCGGCACCCAGGCGATTGACGTCGTCGACGGCGCCCCGCACCTATTCGAGGTTGTGGCACTGAGCGCAGGCGGCGGCAACCTGGAACTCCTTGCCCGCCAGGCCGTCCATACGAAGGCCAAGGCAGTCGGTACGGCCAGTGGCGACGCGGCCGCCCTGCAGGGCCTGATCGACGACGCCGCCCGCGCCGCCGGTCTGGCAGGCTACCGGCCGGAGATCATCACCGGACCGGACGCGTCCACCCGGATTGCGGAAATCGAAGCCGACGTGGTTCTCAACGGCATCACCGGCTCCATCGGCCTGGCACCAACGCTCGCTGCCCTGAAATCCGGTGCCACCCTGGCGCTGGCCAACAAGGAGTCGCTGATCGTCGGCGGCGCCCTCGTGAAGGCCGCCGCCCGGGAAGGCCAGATTGTCCCGGTGGACTCCGAGCATTCGGCGATCGCGCAATGCCTGCGCTCCGGGACCGCTGCCGAAGTGGACCGGCTCATCCTGACGGCCTCCGGCGGCCCGTTCCGCGGCAGGAGCCGCGAGGAACTCCACAACGTCTCGCCGCAGGATGCCCTTGCGCACCCCACCTGGGACATGGGCCTGATGGTCACCACCAACTCCGCCAGCCTGGTGAACAAAGGCCTTGAGGTGATCGAGGCGCACCTGCTGTTCGATATCCCGCTGGACCGGATCGACGTGGTGGTCCACCCGCAGTCCGTGGTCCATTCCATGGTGCAGTTTGTGGACGGTTCCATCATCGCCCAGGCTTCGCCGCCGGACATGCGCCTTCCCATTGCCCTCGGCCTCGGCTGGCCGCACCGCGTTCCGAAAGCTGCCACACCGTGCGACTGGACCCAGGCCGCCACCTGGACCTTCGAACCGCTGGACGCCGAGGCATTCCCGGCCGTGGGCCTTGCCAAGGATGCTGCCAAGCAGGGGAGCACGTACCCTGCCGTTTTCAACGCGGCCAATGAAGAGGCCGTGATGGCCTTCCACTCCGGCCGGATCCGGTTTACGGACATTGTGGATACCATCGAAGCGGTACTCAGCGAACACCCAGGATCTTCCGGGCTGACAGTTGAGTCCGTGCTGGATGCTGAAACGTGGGCACGAGCGCGCACCCACGAACGTTTAGCAGTGAGCAGTCTCTAGGAAGCAGCAGATCTACGCATGAGTCCCGTCATTCTCTTCATTCTCGGTGTCGTCTTTGTGGCGATCGGCATCGCAGTCTCCATCGCGCTGCACGAGGTGGGCCACCTCGTTCCCGCCAAGCTGTTCAAAGTGCGGGTCACCAAGTACATGATCGGCTTCGGCCCCACCCTGTGGTCAAAACGCAGGGGGGAGACCGAGTACGGCGTCAAGGCCATCCCGCTGGGCGGCTACGTGTCCATGATCGGGATGTACCCGCCGAACAAGGGTGACGGCACGGTGCGTCCCTCCAGCACCGGCATGTTCCAGACCCTCGCCACCGAGGCGCGTTCCATGGCCCACGAGGAAGTTGGCCCCGGCGACGAGAAGCGGGTCTTCTACCGGCTTCCGGTGTGGAAGAAAGTCATCGTGATGCTTGGCGGCCCCGCCATGAACCTGCTGATCGGCGTGGCGCTGACGGCCGTGCTGCTGATGGGCTTCGGGATCAGCACCCCGACCACCACCATCGCGGACGTGTCCAAGTGCCAGGTCAAGGCCGGGGAGACCGTGGATCCGGACTCCGCCGACTGCAAGCTCACGCCCGCAGCTGAGGCGCAACTCAAACCGAACGACACCATTACCTCCTTCGACGGCAAGGCCGTAACCAGCTGGGATGAACTCACCGGCTGGATCCGTGCGTCCGCAGGCCGGGAAGTCAGCATCACCGTGGAACGTGACGGCTCGCCTGTCACCACCACGGTGACTCCGGTGCTGTCGGCCCGGCCGGTCGTCGGCGCCGACGGCCGGCAGGCTACTGATTCGAACGGAACCCTCCAGTACCAGGAAGTCGGGTTCCTGGGGATCGGTGCCCAAACAGCGCTGGTTGCCCAGCCGGCGTCGTCCGTCCTGCCCATGGCGGGGGAAAACATCCGGCAGGTTGCCGGCGTCGTCCTGAATCTCCCGGCACGCGTGGTGGGCGTTGCGAAGGCGGCCTTCAGCGAAGAGCCGCGCGATCCTAACGGGCCCATCAGCGTCGTGGGCGTGGGCCGGGTCGCGGGTGAAGTCGCCGCCATGGAGGAGGTTCCCTTGCAGTCCAGGCTCGCCGCGCTGGTGGGACTGCTGGCCGGACTGAACTTCGCGCTCGCGGTGTTCAACCTGGTCCCGCTGCTGCCGCTGGACGGCGGCCACGTGGCCGGGGCGCTGTATGAGGGAGCCCGACGGCGGGTGGCGAAGCTGTTCGGCCGGCCTGACCCAGGTGCGTTCGACATCGCCAAGCTCCTGCCCGTGACGTACGTGGTCGCCGCGCTGCTTATGGGCATGAGTGCGCTGCTGATCTACGCGGATATCGTCAAGCCCGTTAATCTTTTCGGGTAATCAACTCATGGCGGCTTTTATCCTAAAATAACCTCTTTTTAGCTAAGTTTCATAAATCAGCCGAAAGTGATTGATATTGAGTAATCAGTCGGTTATGGTTGCCGTATGTACGTGCTCACGATCGACCAGCGGGGCAGCACGGGGGACCGGGACCGAGTGCCCGGCCTTCTTGCCGAGCTGCAGGCGATAACCACCGCAGGCAGGTTCGAACGCTCCGTCGGGGACGAAGTCCAGGGCGTTGTGGAAAAAACGGCGGAAGTCGTGGACATCGCCCTTCACTGCCTGCGCAGCGGCCAGTGGTACGTCGGAATCGGAGTGGGCGCCGTCGATCTTCCGTTGCCGGCCAGCCCGCGGGAAGGATCCGGGGCGGCATTCGTCGCCGCCCGGCTGGCGGTTGAGAAAGCCAAGTCCGCTGCCGCCCATGTCCCGTTGTCCGTGGTTTCCGGCGGACTCCGCCGCGGCGGAGCGGCCACGCCGGAGAGCGGGCCCGGCATCAGGGCCTGCGCGAACGCCGAGGCTGTCCTGCGTCTCATTGGCCGGCTGGTGCAGGACCGCACTGAGGCCCAATGGAAAGTGGTTGACGCCCTCCGCGGGCTGCAGCAGGACGGGTCAACCAGGCACGGCAGCCAGAAGCTCGCTGCCGCACAACTCGGAATCACCGAGCAATCGGTGAGCCGTGCCGTCCTGAGGTCCGGCTGGCAGGAAGAATGGGCGGCGAGGCCTGCCGCTGAAATGCTCCTGGCTCTGGCCCATGACGCAGTGCTGGAAGGACACAGGTGAACGCTCTCTGGATTACGCTCGCCCTGCTCACCGCAGGTTTCGCCGGCTGGCCCGTCACGGCACTGGTGTTCCGGCTGGCACGGACCATCGACGACAAAGCGGACGCGGCCAGGGCCGCCGTAGACCGGGCCGCCAGCGAATCCGCTGACGACCCCGCCGCTGATGTCACGGTGGACAATGTCACGGCAGACAAGGCTTCCGCCCAGCCGGCACCCACCACGCGGATACTCCGCGGCGGCGCCATTATCGGCGTCCTGGAAAGGCTGGCGGTTTGCCTGGCCATCCTGACGGGGCAGCCCGTGGCCATCGCCTATGTGGTGGCCATCAAGGGCCTGGGACGCTTCGCCGAGCTGAAAGAGACTCCCGTCGCCGCAGAGAGGTTCATCATCGGCACGCTGGCCTCCATGCTGTGGGCCGCCGGGGTCGCCGCCCTCGCCAGGATCCTCTTCCTCGGCTGAACCGGATACATACTCCGGCGGGCAGGGCGATAGGGTATCCGTATGACTGTTTTTGCTGTTGAGTACGTATACGCCGCCGAGTCCACCGAAGCACGGAACGCCGCCCGTCCGGCACACCGGGAATGGACCGCCGCCCTTGCCGGTGAAGGCGCACTCCTGGCCAGCGGGCCTTACGGCGATGGAGCCGGTGCCCTGCTGATCTTCAAGGCCGCCGACGAAAACGCGCTGAACGGGATCCTCAAGCAGGATCCTTTCGCTGCGGCCCAGGTCATCGCGGGCACTCGCACCACCGAATGGAACCCGGTGACCGGCCTCCTGGCCGAGCACGCCGCCTAGCCGCCGGCACCACACACCATCGAATTTCGATCTAAAGAGGAGTCCACGTGACCTCGGTCAGCCTGGGAATGCCGTCAGCACCGCCCCCCGTCCTTGCCCCGCGCAGGAAGACCCGCCAGATCAAGGTGGGCTCGGTTGGGGTGGGCTCGGATTCGCCCATCAGCGTGCAGTCGATGACCACCACGCCCACCACGGACATCAACGCCACGCTGCAGCAGATAGCTGAGCTGACGGCCTCAGGCTGCGACATCGTGCGCGTGGCCTGCCCGTCCGCGGATGATGCTGAGGCCCTGCCGATCATCGCGCGGAAGTCCCAGATCCCCGTCATCGCGGACATACATTTCCAGCCCAAGTACGTTTTCGCCGCCATCGAGGCGGGCTGTGCTGCGGTGCGCGTCAACCCCGGCAACATCCGTAAGTTCGATGACCAGGTCAAGGAGATCGCCCGCGCCGCCAAGGACCACGGCACCTCCATCCGGATCGGCGTCAATGCGGGATCCCTGGAGCCAGGCATCCTGAAGAAGTACGGCAAGGCAACTCCGGAGGCCCTGGTGGAGTCAGCTGTCTGGGAAGCATCGCTGTTCGAGGAGCACGGCTTCCACGACTTCAAGATCTCCGTCAAGCACAACGACCCCGTGATCATGGTCGCCGCGTATGAGATGCTGGCTGAAAAGGGCGACTGGCCCCTCCACCTCGGCGTTACCGAGGCCGGACCGGCCTTCCAGGGCACCATCAAATCCGCCACTGCCTTCGGCGCGCTCCTGTCCAGGGGCATCGGCGACACCATCCGCGTTTCCCTCTCGGCCCCGCCCGTCGAGGAAATCAAGGTCGGCAACCAGATCCTGCAGTCCCTCAACCTGCGTCCCCGTAAGCTCGAAATCGTCTCCTGCCCGTCCTGCGGCCGGGCACAGGTGGACGTCTACACGCTGGCCGAACAGGTCACGGCCGGCCTGGAAGGCATGGAGATCCCGTTGCGCGTGGCCGTCATGGGCTGCGTCGTTAACGGACCCGGCGAGGCGCGCGAAGCCGACCTGGGCGTGGCCTCCGGCAACGGCAAGGGACAAATCTTTGTGAAGGGAGAGGTCATCAAGACTGTCCCCGAGAGCGAAATTGTTGAGACACTGATCGAAGAGGCCATGCGAATCGCTGAAGAGATGGGGGAGGCCGATGGCGAAGATGCTGTCAAGGGTAGCCCCGTGGTTAGCGTCTCGTAAGGAGACTGCCGGGCCCGGCATATCAATCCGGGTCCTGTCCGGGCCGGACACCGCCGAACTGCGGGAACTGGCCCGGGCAGACGTTGTGGCCAATGTGTTCATCCTGTCGCACCTGGCCGCGACAGGGACGGCCGCGCCCACCGTGGGCGGGGCCAGCATTTTTGGCGTGTTCGACGGCGACGCCCTGGTGGGAGCGTGCTGGGCCGGGGCAAACCTTGTTCCCGTCCAACTGGACCCGGAACTCGCCGGGCTTGTCGCCGAGCAGGCGCAACGCTCCGGCCGCCGCTTCGCCTCCATCTTCGGCCCCGCGGACACCGTCCTGGCCATGTACGAGCAGCTGGAGCAACTCGGGCAGCAGGCGCATGAGGTCCGGGCGGACCAGCCCCTGATGACCATCTCCGGGCCGCCGGCGGTACAGGCCAACACGGGCCTGGGCATCGGCCAGCTCGCCGACTTCGACAGGATCCTTCCCGCCTGCGCCGCCATGTTCGAAGAAGAAGTCGGCTATTCGCCGTTCCTGGGCGGCCGCGAGTTCTACAGCAGGCGCGTGGAAGGCCTCATCCGGCAGGGTCATTCCCTCGTCCACCTCGACGAGGGCGGCCAGGTCATGTTCAAGGCCGAACTGGGCGCCGTCACTCCCGACGTGACCCAGGTCCAGGGCGTCTGGATGAACCCTTCCTCCCGCGGACTGGGACTTAGCGCCGGCTACATGGCCGCCGTCGTCGTGCTGGCGCAGAAATTGGCGCCGGTCACCAGCCTGTACGTCAATGACTACAACGCCCGGGCGAGGGCAACATACGAACGTGTGGGCTTCCACCAGGTGGGCACGTTCGCTACAGTTCTGTTCTAGCTGGCCGCAACCGGCCGGCATTCGAACTTATTGGGGGATAAATGAATACGTCCGTTGTGCGCCTTTTAGGAGCATCCGCCTTGCTGGTGCTGGGGCTGTCCGCTTGCAGCGGACCCGCTAATACCGCGGAAGCCGGGGCGGCCTCGGAAACTTCCGCCGCGACGGCTACGCCCAGCCCGACTCCCACGGAAGACGAGTTCAAAATGCTGACGGCCGATGAGCTCGCGGCGATCACCGGAGCGGTGAAGGACTCGGAGAGCGTAGCCCTGTCCGTGATGCCCGCGGAGAAAGTCTCGCAGGCGCTCGATCAGATGATGTCCCTGATGACCGAAGTCCAGGTGGAGCCCGCCGAATGCAACTCCATCGCAACGGGCACGGCACTCAAGCCGGACAGCAACACCACCTTGGCGGTTGGCGCATCCACATCCTCAACCGCAGAGCGGACCCAGACGCTTTCCCTCCTCTCCGGCGTTGAAAAGGAAAAGCTGGACCAGACGCTTGCGCAGCGCGGCAGCGAAATAGACGCCTGCCGCAACATCAGCATGGACATCGGCGGAATGTCCATGACAGCAGCCACCACCAGGCTTGACAGCGGCGCCGCCACTCCGGGCGCCATCGCCATGCAGACGGACGTCACGCTGCCCACGGGCGCCACCCAGAGCACTGTGATGACCTTTGCCGTCAAAGGTGGAGTCCTGATCTCCGCGCAGGCTTCAGGGTCGGGTGTTACCTCTTCCGACCTTACGTCAGCTGAAGCCCTGCTGGACCAGGCGGCGGCCCTCATTGACTAACCGGCCGCCCTCCGGGACGCACGCGGTAACGCGGAGTCAACTGCAGAAAACTGCGTGACGACTCTTGTAATGGTGCCGTGGATCACATAGGTTCTTCCTAGCCGCGCCGATGGGGTGCGTGCGGTCTCAGAGGGGAAATCAGCAGATGGCACTGGACGTTGACCTTCCCAGCAGGCACGCCTAGCGCTTCCTCCGGACTTATCGGTCCGACGGGCCGTAAGAGCCACGCCAAAACAGGATGACCAGCCGGTGACGGCCAGGGGCTTCCTTTAGTTCTGGCGTGGCTCTTCTCCGTCCGGCGCGGATTTCAGCCTCCGCCGCCGGAGGCCCGCCGCCGGGAACCCGGCACCCGCCGCGCCACGGTAGATTAGTACCCAGACGAATTTGCCAAGCCCGTCATCAGAACAGGCACCTCCCAAGAAACGGATTCCTACCCGTGGTCCTTCGACTTTCCAAGCTGTTCCTGCGCACCCTGCGCGAAGATCCCGCCGACGCCGAAGTGGCGAGCCACCGGCTCCTGGTCCGTGCCGGGTATATCCGCAGGGCAGCGCCGGGCATCTACACCTGGTTGCCGCTGGGCCTGAGCGTGCTGCGCAAGGTGGAAAAGGTCATTCGCGAGGAAATGGCCGCCATCGGCGCACAGGAAGTGCACTTTCCGGCGCTCCTGCCCAAGGAGCCCTACGAGGCCACGAACCGCTGGACCGAGTACGGCGAGGGCATTTTCCGGCTCAAGGACCGCAAGGGCGGGGACTACCTCCTGGCTCCCACGCACGAGGAAATGTTCACCCTGCTGGTCAAGGACCTGTACTCCTCGTACAAGGACCTTCCGCTGAGCATCTACCAGATCCAGAACAAGTACCGCGACGAAGCCCGGCCCCGCGCGGGCCTGCTGCGCGGCCGCGAGTTCATCATGAAGGACTCCTACTCGTTCGACGTCGACGACGCCGGCCTGGACGCGAGCTACAACGCGCACCGCGCCGCCTACCTGAAGATCTTCGAGCGCCTCGGCCTTGAGGTTATTCCGGTGGCTGCCACGGCGGGAGCCATGGGCGGCTCCCGGAGCGAGGAGTTCCTGCACCCCACCGAGATCGGCGAAGACACCTTCGTGCGGTCCGCCGGCGGCTACGCGGCCAACGTTGAAGCCGTCACCACTGTGGTCCCGGCTGAGATCGACTTCAGCAATGCGCCGGCAGCCGAGATCCGGGACACCCCGAACACTCCCACCATTGACACGCTCGTGGACGCGGCAAACCAGCTGGTTCCTCGCGACGAGCACGACGGCGGCGCATGGACGGCCGCTGACACGCTCAAGAACGTCGTCCTCGCCGTCACCCTGCCCACTGGCGAGCGCCAGATCGTTGTCATCGGCGTCCCCGGTGACCGCGGTGTCGACCTGAAGCGGGTGGAGGCCAACATCGGCGCTTACCTGCCGGTCGCCGGCGAGATCACCGTGGAAGCAGCCGGCGAGGAAGACCTCGCCCGCAACCCCCTGATCGTCCGTGGATACCTCGGCCCGGGCATGTCCCTCGGCACGCCCCTCCTCGGCCTGGAGGGTGCCGCCAAGCTGCTGTACCTGGTGGATCCCCGCGTCGTCAACGGCACCGCCTGGGTGACCGGAGCCAACATGGCCGGCAAGCACGTCTTCGGCCTCGTGGCCGGCCGCGACTTCGGCTGGGACGGCGTGATCGAGTGCACGGAAGTCCGCGCCGGTGATGAAGCCCCGGACGGTTCCGGACCGCTGGAAACGGCACGCGGCATTGAGATGGGCCACATCTTCCAGCTCGGCCGCAAGTACGCCGAAGCCCTTGAACTGAAGGTCCTGGACCAGAACGGCAAGCAGGTGGTGGTCACCATGGGTTCCTACGGTGTCGGCGTCACCCGTGCCGTCGCCGCCCTGGCCGAGTCCAACCACGACGCCAAGGGCCTGGTCTGGCCCCGTGCAGTGGCTCCTGCCGATGTCCACGTTGTGGCTGTGGGCCGGGGCGAGGAAATCTTCGCCGCCGCCGAACAGTTGTCACTGGACCTCGAGGCCGCCGGCCTCGAGGTCATCTACGACGACCGTCCCAAGGTGTCCCCGGGCGTCAAGTTCGGCGACGCGGAACTCATTGGCGTGCCCACCATCCTGGCCGTTGGCCGCGGGCTGGTGGACGGCGTCGTGGAGATCAAGGACCGCCGCAGCGGTGAAGCAGAGAACGTGGCCGTTGAGAAGGCTGTTGACTACGTGATCAACGCCGTCCGCAGCAAGTAACCTTCACGGCTGACGGAGTGATCTCGGGATTCGAATCTCTGGAGCCCGCCACGCTGATCCTGATCATCGTGGCGGGCTTCGCTGCAGGATGGATTGATGCCGTGGTGGGCGGCGGCGGGCTCATCCAGCTCCCGGCGTTGCTGCTGGTGCCGGGGATCAGCCCGGTCCAGGCCCTTGCCACTAACAAGATGGGCTCGATCTTCGGGACCACCACCAGCGCGGTGACGTACTACCGCCGCGTCCGGCCCGACCTGCGTACGGCCATCCCCATGGCCGTCATCGCGCTGGCCGGTAGCTTCGGCGGTGCCGTCCTGGCCGCCACCCTGCCGGCGAGTGTTTTCAAGCCCATCATCGTGGCGGCGTTGGTCGCCGTCGCGCTGTTCACGGCGTTCAAACCCAATGTCGGCGACCTGACCTCGCTCCGCCACGACGGCAGGACTCACTACGTGGTGGCCTGCCTCATAGGGGCGGCCATCGGTTTCTACGACGGCCTGATTGGGCCCGGTACAGGATCTTTCCTGATCATCGCCCTGGTTTCCGCGATGGGTTACGCCTTTCTGGAAGCCAGCGCCAAGGCAAAAATCGTGAACATGGCCACCAACGCCGGCGCCCTGATTTTCTTCCTGCCGCACGGCTCCTTGTTGTGGGGTGTGGGCCTAGTGCTGGGGCTCGCCAACATGGCAGGCGGCTACCTCGGGGCGCGGACCGCGGTGAAGCAGGGCAGCACCTTCATCCGCAACGTTTTCCTCGCCGTCGTCGGCGCCCTGATCCTCAAGCTGGGCTTCGACATCTGGCAGGACAACTTCGCCTAGGCATGTGAGCCGAAGCCGGGAGGAAAGCCCCTCCCGGCCCGGGGGGAGCGGGCGTACCATGCTCCTATGTCAACAGGGGACGAACCCTTCCGGGACGCCTTGGACGCCGCGGCCCGGCATGCCCGTGAATGGCTGGAAAGCCAGCCCACCCGCCATGTGGGGCCGCGGGCCACGGCGGGGGATCTGGAAGCCGTCTTCGGCGGCCCGATGCCGGAGAACGGCCTGCCGGCGGGTGACGTGATCGATTATCTTGCTGCCAAGGCGGAACCCGGCCTCATGGCCATGCCCTCGGGCCGCTTCTTCGGCTGGGTTATCGGCGGCACCCTGCCCGCCGCCATGGCGGCAGACTGGCTGGTCAGTGCCTGGGACCAGAATTCGTTCCTCCGCGCTGCCACGCCGGCCACCGCGGTCATCGAGGCGGCCGCCGGGCATTGGTTCCTCGACCTGCTGGGCTTGCCCGAAACGGCCGACGTCGGTTTCGTCACCGGTGCAACGATGGCCAACTTCGCCGGCCTTTCTGCCGCACGCTGGCGCGTCCTGGAGAAAGCCGGCTGGGACGTCAACGCCGCCGGGCTTGCCGGTGCCCCTGCTGTCAGCTGCCTGGTGGGGCAGGAACGCCATGATTCGATCGATCTCGCGCTGCGGTATCTGGGCATGGGACACCCCGTCGCGGTGCCTTCGGACCGCCAAGGCCGCATTGATCCGGCGGAGCTGGACTGCGCCCTGGACCGTGCCCTGGGCAAAGCATCCGGGGATGCGGGGGGAGCGGCTCCTGCACCGCCGATCGTCTGCCTGCAGGCCGGAAACGTGCATTCCGGTGCGTTCGATCCGTTTCTCGAGGCGATCACCGTGGCGAAGGCACACGGCGCATGGGTGCATGTTGATGGTGCCTTCGGGCTTTGGGCGGCCGCAGTGCCTGAGCTCACCGCCCTCACCGCCGGGCTGCACCGGGCTGACTCGTGGGCCACCGATGCGCACAAGACACTCAACGTGCCCTATGACTGCGGCATCGTGGCCGTGCGGGACACGGAGGCGCTGGAGGCGGCGTTGAGCGTCAACCCCAGCTACATGATTCGCGATGCCGGTGCCGCGCCGGACCCCTTCCAGACCGTCCCGGAACTTTCCCGCCGCGCACGCGGCGTCCCTGTCTGGGCGGCGCTGAAGTCCCTCGGCCGGAACGGTGTTGCTGGACAGGTGCGCAACCTCGTCAGCCGGGCCTCGCAGCTGGCGCAGCAGCTGTCGGCGCTGGACGGTGTCGAAGTGCTCAACGACGTCGCCTACACGCAGGTCTCGCTGGCCTTTGGCGATGACGCCACCACGCGGGCG
The DNA here is from genome assembly GCF_017832975.1 of Arthrobacter sp. PvP023. Classification (NCBI taxonomy): domain Bacteria; kingdom Bacillati; phylum Actinomycetota; class Actinomycetes; order Micrococcales; family Micrococcaceae; genus Arthrobacter; species Arthrobacter sp. PvP023. The sequence goes on along the minus strand of NZ_JAFIBI010000001.1, from coordinate 3,441,684 downwards.
GTGACGGCCCGGATCATCGCGGACGGCCTCGTATGGATGTCCGGTTCCCGCTGGCGGGGGCGGGATGTCCTGCGTATTTCGGTGAGCAACTGGACAACCGACGACGCCGACGTCGAAGCGGCGGTCGAGGCGGTGCGGAAGGCCCTGGCAGCAGTCCGGGGCTAAGGCGAAGCCTGTTCGGCCGTGTGCCCGGGTGCTGCTTCCCCCGGTGCCGGGAGGTCATGGGCCGAGGGCAGTCCGTCAAGGGTTCGTCCGGCCAGCGTGCTCGCCACCCAGAGGGAACGCGCAAGGTCGCCGTCGTGGTGGGGGCGCGAGGCATACCCGAGCGCGTTTTCCACTTCACGGGCCAGGCTCCATTGCCGGGCCACCTCGGCATCAAGCCCTGCGGCGGCGCTGAACTCACGGCACCTGTCCAGCAATCCCTGGCCGGGGTTGCTGCGGGGGAGGTCGCGGATGCGGTTCCAGAGGAGCGGGGCCACGGAGAACTCGGCTTCACCGATCATCGGCTGCGGGTCTATTGCGGCAAAACCGCCCTGCGGCCGGGCCAGGATGTTCAGGAAGTGGAAGTCCGTGTTGACCAGCACATCCGTCCCGGCGCGGCGGCCCACTGCTCCGCGCGTCTGGCAAACCTCGAGGGCGGCCTCCAGAAGCCAGCGGGGAAAGGGCCTGCCGAGCTGCTCCCAGTCCGCTGGAAGATCATCGCTCCACTGTTCTGCGCGGGCGGCCACATGGTGGAATTCCTGCCACTCCAGGCGCTGGTCCGGCGTGAGGCTCAACTGCCGGGTCAGGCCGCCCCACACTTCCACGGCCGTTTCCATCGGAACCTGCCGGAGGGAGCAGCCGGCGTCCAGCCTCTCCAACAGCATGGAACAGGTGCCGGCGTCGGACTCCAGGAGCCGCACCGCACCGTGGCCGTCCCAGAGCCGGAGGGCGAAACGCTCAACCCGGGCTTCGTCGTGGGGGTAGGCAACCTTCAGGACGGCCGGGACGCCCTGACGGGTGACCGGGACAACCACGCCGCCGTGGCCGTTCCATGGCAACTGGCCCGGTTCGAGGTCCACCTCAAGGTCCCACCGCTCCAGGCGTCCGCAGATCAGTCCCTGGAGCGAACCCAGCCAGGCACGTCCGCCGCTGGTCCGGCTGTAGCGGTGGCTAAGGTCAGGCGGGATCGGGACATCTGCGGGCGGTTTCATCGGATCCAGCGTAACTGCTGGACCGGGGCCGGTACGCCGGGATCAGGCCACCACGCCGCTGGCGCCGAGCAGGGTGCCGATGCCGAAGGTCGCGATAAGCGCCAGGGCGCCGCCCACCACCACCCGGACGGCGGCCTTCATTTTTGAGCCTCCGCCGATCCAGGCCCCCAGGGCACCGGTTGCCGCCAAGGCCACCAGCACGGCCGCGAAGGTCAGCGGGACGCGGATGTTTTCCGGGGGCAGGAGGATTGCCAGCATGGGCAGGACGGCTCCGACCAGGAAGGCTATCGCTGACGCGAAGGCGGCATGCCACGGGCTGACGATGTCGGTTTCGTCGATGTGCAATTCGGCGGAAAGATGGGCGGCCAGGGCATCGTGGTCGGTGAGTTCCTTGGCCACAGTGCGGGCGGTGGCGGGACTGAGGCCCTTGCCCTGGTAGATGGCGGTGAGCTCCTCGAGCTCTTCTTCCGGCTGTTCGGCCAGCTCGCGCTTTTCCTTCTCGATGAGGGCCTGCTGGCTGTCCTTCTGGCTGCTGACGGACACATATTCGCCCAGTGCCATGGAGATGGCACCGCCCACCACGCCGGCCGTACCGGCGATGAGGATGGGGCCGGAATCTGTGGTGACACCTGCAACGCCGACCACGATCGCGGCGACGGAAACGATGCCGTCGTTGGCTCCGAGCACGCCGGCGCGCAGCCAGTTGAGCCGGTGAGCAATGTCGTTGTGGTGCGGTTCGTTCTCATGCTGCGTTGCTACTCGGGCGCTGTCCATGCCTATAGCAAATCACTGGTGTTCGTGGCTTGCCAGTAATACGGGGCTAAGGAAGGTAAGGCACGCTTTGGCCCGGGGTCCATTAGCCGGCGTCCGACGGCGCCGGCGAAGCACGCGGCGCCGTGGATTCCGGGGCCGGGCTGTCATGGGTGAGTTCGGGAAGCTGTGCGGTGTCCACCACGATGCCCGGCAGGGGGCCGGAGTCGGCGCCCCATTGCGCGGCGCGGTTGGCGGCGGCGAGCAAACCGGCAATGGCCCATTGCCGGGTGCTGCCGTCGCTCAAGGCCACCAGGTCCCCGTACACCGGAAGGGTGCCTGCTTCGAGGCTGCCCAGGCCGGCTGCCGGCGCTTCGAGGAACAACGGGCCGAGGGTGTAGCCGGCCTCCCGCGGGGGAATATCCACGCATTGTGCCCGACTCAGGGCCTCCGCTTCAGCCAGGACCGATTCATGCCGGGCCAGCAGCTCTGACGCCGAGCCGGCGGCGGCGCCCTCGAGGCGGGCAAGGGCTACCTGGTAGCCGTAGACCGTCTCAGCCTCGGTCTTGACCGTCATCGCCAGGGCAGCGGCCGGTGTCGCCGAGCCTGCGGCCGGGCCGGACGCGGCCGGGCCGGACGCGGCCGGGGCGGGCGGGCATGAACTTCCGCCGGCGGCCGGCGAGGCAGCAGGCAGGGAAGCGGCTGACGGCGCCGCAGCCGGCGCCGCTGCAGGTGCCGGCGGCGGCGCTGGAAGCGCGGGCAGTTCCGGGGCCGTTGCCCCCACCGCCGGCGCCAGCGAGGACGCCTGAAGAAGCTGGGCGGTGCCGACGGCGGCGAGCAGCCGCGCCATCCCGCCGTCGGACGCTACCGCGTCCTTGAGGCGCCGGCTGCCGCTGGCCGATACCGCGGCCACCAGCCCCGCGGGGGAGTCCGCCACAGCGGGCTCTCCGGACACGGTTGCCGAGGTGGAAGGTACACCTGATGCTGTGCCGGATGCGGCGGCTGTGGCCGAGGGCGACTGCTTCTGGTCGGGACCGGACAGTGCCCTCGCCTGGGTTGTCAGCAAAGTCACAGTGCGCAGCAGCGCCTGGCGCTCGGCGCCGGAAACGGAATCGGCAAGGTGGCTGCCGGCCGTGCGCAGGCGCATCGTGTCTGCAAGGGCTGCGGCCCGCGCCTGCTCGGAAAAGGAAGGCTCCGGCGGCTCCGGAGGCTGCCCCGGTGTCAGTGCCAGCCCCAGGCTGATAACCAGCACCGCCAATGACGCCAGGATGCCGTACCGGAAATAGCGGCCCGGCCGGCGTTTTTCCTTGGTGTCGTCTTTCACAACAGACCATGTTGTCATGCCCGGCAGCAAGCGAGTGCACCATGGCGCCCATAAAATCGCTACGCTAGTACACACAACATCATCTAGCGGGAGGCGGCCGGCATCGTGAGTAATGCAGAAGCCACGACTTCATCAGACCGGACCGGTACGGGCAAGGCTGAGGCCGAATCCGTGCATAACCCGGAGGCCGAGCGCGTCCGGGCATTGCTGGAACCCTCGGTCCAGGCACACCGGCTGTACCTGGAGGACGTGTCCATTCACGTCGCCGGTGCCAACCGGGTGGTCCACGTAGTAGTGGACCTGCCGCAGGAAGAAACCGGCGGGGTAAGCCTTGACGTTATTGCTGAGATCTCCAAGGAGCTCTCCGGCATCCTGGACGGCGATCCCAGCTACGACAGCCGCCCGTACGACCTCGAGGTTTCCTCTCCCGGCGTCGGACGTCCCCTGACTGAGCCGCGCCACTGGCACCGTGCCCGCGGCCGCATGGTCAAGGTAAATGTCATCCAGGGTGAGAACCTCACCGGCAGGATCCAGTCCGTTGACGACGACGGCGTGACCCTAATTCCGGAGATCGCGGCCAAAAAGGGTATGAAACCCAAGCAGGGCGAGCCCGAGAAGATTCCTTTCGACAGGATCCGCAATGGAAAAGTCGAGATAGAGTTCAGCCACCTCGATGAGGTCGGTCTGGAAGATGAAAACAATGGACCTTCTGAGGAGGCCTGATGGATATTGACATGAGCGCACTGAGACTTCTGGAGCGTGAGCGTGAAATCCCGCTGGACCTCCTGATCCCGACCATCGAGCAGGCACTGCTGGTGGCCTACCACAAGTCTCCGGGAGCCTTCGAAAAGGCCCGCGCAGAGCTGGACCGCAAGAGCGGCCACGTGACCATCTGGGCCACTGAAATTGACGACGACGGCGCCCCCATCGGCGAGTTCGAAGACACCCCGGCCGGGTTCGGCCGCATCGCTGCCAGCACGGCACGGCAGATCATCCTGCAGCGCCTGCGCGACGCTGAGGACGACAACGTCCTGGGCCAGTTCAAGGGCCGCGAGGGCGAACTGGTTGCGGGCACCATCCAGCAGGGCAATAACCCGCACATGATTCAGGTGAACCTTGGAACGGTTGAGGCGCTGCTTCCCCCGCCCGAACAGGTCCCCGGCGAGAAGTACATCCACGGCAACCGGCTCCGCGCCTTCGTGATTGACGTGCACCGCGGCACCAAGGGCCCGTCCATTACGCTGTCCCGCTCGCACCCCGGCCTGGTCCGGAAGCTCTTCGAACTGGAAGTTCCGGAGATCGCCGACCGCTCGGTGGAGATCGTGGCGCTGGCCCGCGAAGCCGGGCACCGCACCAAGATCGCCGTCAAGGCCAACATCCCCGGCATCAATGCCAAGGGTGCCTGCATTGGTGAGATGGGTTCACGCGTCCGGGCCGTCATGACCGAGCTCAACGACGAAAAGATCGACATTGTCGATTTCAGCGAGGACCCGGCGACCTTCATCGCCAGCGCCCTGTCGCCGTCGAGGGTGAATTCCGTCACCATCACGGATGAGGCAACGCGCTCCGCCCGTGTCGTCGTCCCGGACTACCAGCTGTCGCTGGCCATCGGCAAGGAGGGCCAAAACGCCCGCCTGGCCGCCAAGCTCACGGGCTGGCGGATTGACATCGTCTCCGACGCGGCGGTTCCGCGCGAAAACTAGGCCGCCTTGGCGGACGGCCCCTCGGATTGTCCCGCCCCGTTTCGACCCGTCGTTTCGGGGCCGGGGCACCTGAGGGGCTAGAATAGACATTGACCGCGCCTGATGGCCGGTATTCGTGCGCCTTGAGCGTGCCCGCATAATCGGCGTTCGTTACGAACGCGGAACGTGCAGGCGGGTTCGGGGCAGCAGATTTGTAGGGGCAGGAAGATACTCACCGTGGCGCTAGTGCAACACCTTGAGGATCAGCCGCAACGCACCTGCATCGGATGCCGGAAGAAGGGCCCGCGGTCTGAGTTACTCCGGCTCGTCGCCGAAGGCAACGGTTCCACCGTTGTCGTCGTTGACGAACGACGCCGGATGGCTGGCCGGGGTGCATGGCTGCACCCCAGCGAAACGTGCCTGGCGCTGGCAATCAAGCGGCGTGCGTTCGGACGTGCCCTCCCGGGCACCACCGGAACTGCCGCAGTCGAACGCCGGATAACGGCAGGCACGCAAGCCGTGGACACTCCGGTGGCCGCAGCAACAACCGTCCAACCTGAAAGCGGGTCAGAAAACTGATGGAAACCCGATGAGTTCCCAGCGATGAGTGCGCAACGATGACAACTTTGTTGCGCTCTGCAATGGGCCTTTCAGCTGCTATCGCGGCGAAGGTCCGCAGTAAGAAGTAGACGGTTCGTGCCTGGCTCGGTGCGGACCGAGACAGGAGAAATGTGGCCAAGGTCCGCGTACATGAGCTTGCTAAAGAGCTCGGTATTACTTCCAAAGATGCAGTAACCAAACTGCAGGAACTGGGCGAATTCGTTCGCTCTGCCTCTTCCACCATTGAGGCCCCCGTTGTGAGGAAACTCCGCAACGCATACCCCGCTGCCGGCGCTTCGAAGTCCGAAGCTCCCGCAGCAGCGCCCAAGGCGCCCGCCAGCCCCTCGGCTTCCCGTCCGGCCCCCGCGCCGGGCCCGGCAGCTCCCAAGGCTCCGGAACCCAAGGCTGAAGCTCCGGCCGCGGCCCCCGCGCCGTCGGCGCCTGCTCCCGCAGCAGCACCGGCTCCCGCGGCCCCCTCCGCGGCAGCAGCTGCTCCGGCGGCTCCGGCCGCACCGTCCACCGGTGCAAAGCCCGGCGCACGCCCGGCACCGAAGGCTGAAGCTCCGGCTGCCCCCTCCCGCTCCGGCGGACAGGGCGGTTCGGCACCCCGACCGGGCGGTCCCCGCCCCGGCAATAACCCCTTCGCCACGTCCCAGGGCATGCCCCGGGGCCGCGGCGGCGACAACGAACGTCCCCCGCGTCCGGGTAACAACCCGTTCGCTCCTTCCCAGGGCATGCCCCGACCGGGCGGAAGCCGCACCGAAGGCGAACGCCCCGGCGGCCCGCGTCCCGCGGCCGGCGCCGGCGGTCCCCGTCCGGGCGCTCCGCGTCCCGGCGGTACCCAGGGTGCACGTCCCGGCGCTCCGCGTCCGGCCGGTGCTCCCGGTGCACGCCCCGGAGCAGGCGGCGGAAACCGTCCTACTCCGGGCATGATGCCTAACCGCACCGAACGTCCCGCACCCGCTGGTGCAGGCCGTCCCGGCGGCGGAGGCCGCGGTCCCGGACGCCCCGGTGGCGCACCGGGTACCGGCGGCGCTCCCGGCGCCGGCGGCGGTGCTCCGGCCGGCGGTGGCTTCGGCAAGGGTGGCCGCGGTCGCGGTGGCACCCAGGGTGCCTTTGGTAAGGGCGGCGCAGGCCGTGGCAAGCAGCGCAAGTCGAAGCGTGCCAAGCGCCAGGAACTCGAGCAGATGAGTGCTCCGTCGCTGGGCGGCGTCAGTGTGCCCCGCGGCGACGGCAACACCGTAGTCCGGCTCCGCCGCGGCTCGTCCATCACGGACTTTGCCGACAAGATCGAGGCGAACCCCGCTGCACTGGTGACCGTGCTCTTCCACCTCGGCGAAATGGCCACGGCCACGCAGTCGCTGGATGAAGAGACCTTCGCCCTGCTCGGCGAGGAGCTTGGCTACAAGCTCCAGGTCGTGTCGCCGGAAGACGAGGAGCGCGAGCTGCTCTCCGGCTTCGACATCGACTTCGACGCCGAGCTGGAGGCCGAAGGCGACGAGGAACTCGAGGCACGTCCTCCTGTTGTCACCGTCATGGGTCACGTTGACCACGGTAAGACCCGCCTGCTGGATGCCATCCGTAACTCCGACGTCGTCGCGGGTGAACACGGCGGTATCACGCAGCACATCGGTGCTTACCAGATCACCACCGCGCACGAAGGTGTCGACCGCAAGATCACCTTCATCGATACTCCGGGCCACGAGGCGTTCACCGCCATGCGTGCCCGTGGTGCGAAGGTCACCGACATCGCCATCCTGGTGGTCGCAGCGGACGACGGCGTTATGCCGCAGACCGTTGAAGCCCTCAACCACGCGCAGGCCGCCAACGTGCCGATCGTCGTGGCCGTGAACAAGATCGACAAGGAAGGCGCCAACCCGGACAAGGTCCGCGGCCAGCTGACCGAGTACGGGCTCGTTCCGGAAGAATACGGTGGCGACACCATGTTCGTGGAGGTCTCTGCACGCCAGAACCTCAACATCGACGAGCTGCTCGAGGCCGTCCTGCTTACCGCAGACGCAGCCCTGGACATGCGCGCCAACCCGAACAAGGACGCCCGCGGTATCGCGATCGAAGCCAACCTGGACAAGGGCCGCGGTGCGGTTGCCACCGTCCTGGTTCAGTCCGGTACGCTGCACGTCGGCGACACCATCGTGGCAGGCACGGCCCACGGCCGCGTTCGTGCGATGTTCGACGACGACGGCAGCGTCCTGACCGAGGCCGGCCCGTCCCGCCCCGTGCAGGTGCTGGGTCTGTCCAACGTCCCGCGCGCCGGCGACACCTTCTTTGTGACCGCTGACGAGCGCACCGCCCGCCAGATCGCCGAGAAGCGTGAAGCAGCGGACCGCAACGCCGCCCTTGCCAAGCGCCGCAAGCGCATCAGCCTGGAAGACTTCGACCAGGCCGTCGCCGAAGGCAAGATCGACACCCTCAACCTCATCCTCAAGGGTGACGTGTCCGGTGCCGTGGAAGCCCTCGAAGACGCGCTGCTCAAGATCGACGTCGGCGAAGGTGTCCAGCTCCGCGTTATCCACCGCGGTGTCGGTGCGATCACGCAGAACGACGTCAACCTGGCAACGGTCGACAGCGCCGTCATCATCGGCTTCAACGTCAAGCCCGCCGAGCGTGTTGCCGAACTGGCAGACCGCGAAGGCGTGGACATGCGCTTCTACTCCGTCATCTACGCAGCAATCGATGACATTGAGATGGCCCTCAAGGGCATGCTCAAGCCGGAGTACGAAGAAGTCCAGCTTGGCACCGCCGAGGTCCGCGAAGTGTTCCGTTCCTCCAAGTTCGGCAACATCGCCGGTTCCATCGTTCGCTCGGGTGTTATCCGACGCAACACGAAGGCCCGCATCAGCCGCGACGGCAAGATCATCGGTGACAACCTCACCGTTGAGACGCTCAAGCGCTTCAAGGACGACGCCACCGAGGTCCGCACGGACTTCGAGTGTGGTATCGGTCTTGGCTCGTACAACGACATCAACGAGGGTGACATCATCGAGACCTTCGAGATGCGCGAGAAGCCGCGCGTCTAGTCTGAGCTATACAGGTCGGGGGCGTCGGATTTTTCCGGCGGCCCCGCCCCTACGCTGGGCGGCACTGGATCTGCGATCCTGTGCCGCCCAGCTCCGGTAGGCCCGATGCCACTCCCGGGCCGCCGGAAAAAATCCAACGCGGGTCCGTCGTAGACTCGCTTTAGGTGCGTGGCAATTAACCGAACCTTTGTACGCAAGCCGCTAACGCGCCGTCGTACATCCAAATATTTAGGAGTGGAAATGGCTGATCCGGCACGCGCTGCCAAGTTGGCGCAGCGGATTAAGGTTGTTGTTGCAGAGGCTTTGGGCCGGAAGGTCAAGGATCCGCGGCTTGAAGGTATTACTGTTACCGACGCCCGCGTGACCAATGACCTGCAGCATGCCACGATCTACTACACCGTGTTCGGGGACCAGGTGGTTCAGGCGGATGCTGCCAAGGGCCTGGAGAAAGCCAAGGGCGTTCTCCGCCAGGAAGTCGGCCGCAACATTACTGTCCGGCTGACTCCCACCCTCGAGTTCGTGGCCGACCAGATTCCGGTCAACGCCTCCAACCTTGAAGAACTTCTCCGCGCCGCCAAGAAGCGGGACGCTGAAGTGGCCGCCCTGGCTGCAGGCGCCAAGCACGCCGGCGATGCCGATCCGTACAAGAGCGACATTCCCGAGGACGTGGAAATCGACGAGGACGACTTCGACGAAGAGGATGAAGACCTCATCGACGACGAAGAACTTGACGAAGACGGCAACAAGTAGGCCGTCGGAGGCATCAGTGTGGCCGGACCCGCAAGGGACCGGCCACACTCGTTTTAAGGCGCTGCCTCAACGGTGGGAGTGCCCCTTAAAGTCCAGGGACACCAGTCTGCCGTTGGGCGGCTGGTTTTCTGCGGGCAGGGCATCGGTGGTTGCGTACAGGGTCGAACCTCTGAGGGCGACGTCGGCCGTGAGCTTGCCAGCCAGCACCGTGCGCTGGCTGTCCTTGCCGTCTATCTTGAGCACCCCCTCACCAAACAGGGATGCAATGTACACGTCGCCGTCGTCATCCACCGCCAGCCCGGTGGGGGACATGACCTCATCGGCGACAAGCCGCACCCGGCCGTTGTCCGGGTTGACCCGGTACACGGCACCGCGGGCACCCAGTGCGGGGTCCTCCGGTCCGCCCGGGAGCACCGAAACGTACAGCCAGCCGTCCGGCCCGACTGCCACGTCGGTGGGAACGGGTTCAAAGTTATAAGTGAGGCCCACAACGCAGTCGGGAAGTTTCAGTGTGGATGCCACTTCTGCGGTGATCACGAAGGGACGCGGCGGCAGGACGGCCACTGTTTCAGCGTCTCCGGAGTCTGCGTCGACGGCCACAATGCTGTTGGCGCCGGCATCGGCCACATAGACGGTGTCGCCGGAGACGGCGATGCCGTACGGATGGGAGTCGACGGTCCCGGTGTAGGAAGCCGGTACTTCAGGCGGAATTTGCGCCGCGCACGCATCCGGCAGGTCCTCAAAACCATAACTGACGTCACCGTCGGCGTTCTTTTCGTTCTCCAAAGCCGCCAAATCGCCAAAAGTCCTTTGTGTTCCGTCGGCAGCGATGGTCCGGACATGACCGGCCAGCGGGCGCGGATCCATGGGCCCGGCCCCCTGGCTCTCCACGAAGTAGATGGTCGAACGGCGCTGCACGCTTCCGGCCACGTCCCATTCCGGATCCGAATACAGGACTGCCTTGGTGCCGTCGGAAGCTACCCGCGTCAGCCGGCTGGCGAATTCCTCGCTCACAATCACCGAGCCGTCGCGGCCTGCGCTGACGTGCAGCGGGCCGACCAGCCCGTCTGCGAGGGTGACCGGTTCGGTTCGCGGCGGAGCGGCAACGCCTGCAGTACCGGTCGCCAGGAAGACCGCGGCGCTGATGGTGGCCGCGGCAAGCGAAACGTGCTTTCTCATGGTGGTCTCCAAATGCCCAAAGATGATTACCAGGATTCATTGAGACCACTGATTCGGCTGGCGGGAAACACCGCCGCCCCCACTGCGCACATTCTATTTCTTCGCCTTCGGCGACGTCGATGGCTTCGGCAAACCAGGCATCCCAGTTCCCGGCAAAGCCGGGCGTACTGGCTATGATCGGAGCATGGATGCCCCACCCTCAGCCGCTGATATCCAGGAGTTCCTGGGCCAGGCCATCAACCTTGCCGTTCAGAATGTGGCCGACGGCGGCGGCCCGTTCGGGGCACTGGTGGTCACCGCGGACGGGACGCGCCATTTCGGCGTCAACAGGGTGACGCGGGACAACGACCCCACCGCACATGCCGAGGTTGTGGCCATCCGGACGGCAGCGGCAGAATCCGCCAATTTCGATCTCAGCGGGGCCGTGCTCTATGCAAGCTGTGAGCCGTGCCCGTTATGCCTGGCGGCCGCGCTGTGGGCGCGGATCGACCGCGTGTATTTCGCCGCGGACAGGCACGGCGCTGCAGCCGCGGGGTTCGACGATGCCCTCTTCTACGAATACTTTGAGGGCATCCGGCCGGAACTCATGCCGGTCAACCAAACCGATGTCCCGACGTCGAACGCCCCGTTTGATGCCTGGGACGCTAACCCGGACCGCACCGAATATTGACCGTCGTGCCCGGCCGCGGCATCGGGGAACCCGGCCGCCGAAGCCGGCGGGACCTTCGACTCTATCCGGCTTCTGCCGGCAGGCGTCCGATTAACCCATGACTTCAGGGGCGGCTGGAAGACAGCGCGGGGTAGTGGAGCCGCGGCTCATCAGGTGTCCCGGCTGCGGGAAGACCAACAGGATTCCTGCAACTGCTCCCGGCCGTCCCCGCTGCGGCAACTGCAGCCATGACTTGCCGTGGATCGTTGACGCCGGGGACTTGGACTTCAAGCGCATCGCGGAGGAGTCAACGGTGCCTGCACTGATCGACTTCTGGGCGGAATGGTGCGGCCCCTGCCGCCTGGTCAGCCCCGTCCTGGACCAGTTGGCCACCGAGAAAGCTGGCCGCATCAAGCTGGTGAAAGTGGATGTGGACCACGCTCCCGGGCTCTCAGCGAGGTTTGCGGTGCAGGCGATCCCCACTCTGATGGTGATTGTCGGCGGAATAGTGATTGCCCGGCAGGCGGGTGCCGCACCCGCGGCGACCCTGCGGACCTGGCTGGAGCACGCGCTGTCCTCCACTCTGAGCTAACCAACCCGGGCTGCGCCCAGAGGAGCACTTCGGCACACGATCGGCAAAGTTCGACGGAGGAAAGCATGACAGAGATACTGCGCTACGAAGTCGGATCCGGCGTGGTCCTGGTGGAAGCCGAGGAGAGCAGCTTCGGAGTGGAACACCCGTCGCGTGATGAGCAGGGGATCCAGGACACCGGGCGCAGGCTCGAAGATGCCCTGGCCTCCGTGCGGCCGGCCGCCAAGGCAGCAGCGGAAGTCCTGGGGGACCTTGCGCCGGAACACCTGGAAATTCAGTTCGGCGTGAAATTGGCCGGCGCGGCAGGGGCCATCATCGCCAGGAACGTTACGGAGGCCCACTTCATCGTCAAGATGTCATGGTCGCCCGAGCAAGAACCACCCGAGGAAGAGATCGTTCCCTAGCGGTCCGGCACGTGGGCAGCCGGGCCGGCGGGTCCGCCAGCTGGCCTGCGGCGCTAGGTCCGGGACCGCCGTCCGCCGCGCGCGCCCAGCCCGCCGAGCAGCGGGGACCCCATGCCCAGCAGGAAACCGAAGTCGTACCAGTTGCCGGCCCTCGCGTTGTTGTAAAAGGGGAACTCTGCCCAGGCGCCGAAGACATGCGCGATGAGTACGATCCAAGCCGTAATACCGTTCCAGAAGCCCCACAGCAGGTCCTGCCACCACATGTTGTTCCTCTCCGGTGCCGCCCCTGTGGACAGGTTAGGGCTCGGCAGGCTTCCGCACTAGGGACTCTGTGCCCCACTTGGGCGTTGTTCCATCAGAACCTGGAGGGAAGGCGGCCCACGCCTGCCACGAGGTCAGCCTGGGCGCCGCAGAGCGCAATCCGGATCCAGCCTTCGCCGATGGAACCGAAGGCGGTGCCCGGGGCGAAGGAAACTCCGGCATCGGCCAGGAACGTGCGGACCCAGGACCGTACATCGCCGCCGCTGACGTGGGAAACATCGGCCCAGAGATAGAACGCCCCCTGCGCCGAAAGGAACGGAATGCCCTTGGACGCCAGCACCGCCGACGCAGCGTCCCGGTTGGCCCGGTAATGGGCGTGCGCGTGGTTGACGTAGTCCTGCGGTCCCGTCAGTGCGGCGATCGCAGCGTACTGGGACGGAGAGGCGACGCAGGAAACGATCGACTCCATCACGTTGTTCATCTTCCGCTCCAGCCCGGGCGGACAGATCAGGGCCCCGATCCTGAGCCCCGTCAGTCCGTAGGTCTTGGACAGCGTCAGCGACGTGAAGACCCTGGCTTCTCCGGGGATATCGCTGTCGAAGCGGGCCGGACTGACATGGGGCACGTCGTATGTGAAGGCCTCGTAGCATTCATCGGAGATGATCCAGAGGTCGTGGCGCCGGGCCAGGTCCACGAGGCCCCGGGTGAGGTCGCCGCCCAGGACCGCGCCAAGGGGATTGGACGGTGAATTGAGGATCAGCACCCTGGTCTGCGGCGTGATGAGGGCCTCAATGTCCTCGATTCTTGGCTGGAAGTCGTGCTCCGGGTACAGCGGGTACCGTACGGGCTTTGCGTGCAACAGTTGGCTGGTCATGGCAAACGTCGGGTAGCCGGGGTTGGGAATCAGTATTTCGTCACCGGGGGAGAGCAGAAGGCTCATGGCGAAGTGGAGGCCCTGCTGGGCGCCGTCCACAACGTAGACACGCTCGGCCCCGATCTCAACGCCGTTGTGCTCGCGGAACCTGGCCGCGAAGGCCTCGCGGAGCGCGGGGATTCCGGCATTCGGTGTGTAATTGGTTTCGTCGCGGTCAAGGCACGCCATGCCGGCCTCGAGGACGTGGCGGGGGAGCTCGAAGCCAGGTTCACCGATGCTCAACACAATGGCGCCGGGAGTGCCCCACGCAGCTTCCGTGATCTCACGGATCTGGTTGACGGGGAAGTCGTGGATGTGTGCGGCAAGCTCGGGCATGTCTGCCATCCTAACCGCCCGCCGCCGGGCGCTTGCCGCCCAACCGGCCGCCCGCCGTCGGGCGCTTGCCGCCCAACCGGCCGCCCGCCGTCGGGCGCTTGCCGCCCAACCGGCCGCCCGCCGTCGGGCGAGCTAGGAGGGCCGCAGGCGCGGATATACTGGGAGGCGTGCTTTCTGGACTGGTAATAGTGGACAAGCCGCAAGGATGGACCAGCCACGATGTGGTTGGACGGATGCGGCGGCTGGCCGGTACCCGGAAAGTGGGGCATGCCGGCACGCTGGATCCCATGGCCACCGGTGTCCTCGTCCTCGGCATCAACAAGGCCACCCGCCTGCTGACGTACATCGTCGGGACATCCAAGACGTATACCGCCACCATCCGCCTCGGCGAGTCCACCGTAACGGACGACGCCGAGGGCGAGGTGGTGAGCAGCCACTCAGCCTCTGAGGTCACCGAGGAAGCCATCAGGGCCGGCGTCGCAGCACTCACCGGCGAGATCCAACAGGTCCCCAGCAGCGTAAGCGCCATCAAAGTCAACGGCGAGCGCGCGTATGCCCGCGTCCGTTCCGGCGAAGACGTCAAGCTTGCCGCACGGCCGGTCACCATCCACAGGTTCGACGTCCATGCCGTCCGACCCGGGCGTGACGGGGCAGTCATCGACGTGGACGTCACCGTGGAATGCTCGTCCGGTACGTACATCCGCGCCCTGGCGCGCGACCTTGGTGAAGCCCTCGGGACCGGGGGCCACCTGACAGCGCTGCGAAGGACCCAGGTCGGGCCCTATAGCCTTGACCAGGCCAGGACGCTGGAGCAGTTGGCCGAGGAACTGGAAGTGCTGGAGATGTCCCAGGCGGCTCGCGCGCTCATGCCGAACCGTGAGCTCAGCGAAGACGAAGCCACTGAAATCTCGTTCGGCCGGCGCATAGCCGCAGGCGCGGGAGCCGGAACACCGGAAGCTGCCACCGCAGACAACCCCGCCGCGGCCTTTGCGCCTGACGGCTCGCTGGTGGCCCTGCTGGCTGACGCGGGCGGCTACGCGAAGCCGGTGCTGGTCTTCGCCCCGAGTAATGAACAGCCGGGCAAGTAGCGTGGACGCGTACTTTTACATCATTCTGGCCGTGGGGCTGCTTTCCACGATCATCTGCGCCGTCGCGGGGATCATGAAGAAAGCCCCCAACGATGCCACCATCCTGTCGGTGGCCGCCGTCGAACTGGCGCTCCTGGTCTACCTTGTCGGCTCGATCGTCCGCGTATCCTCGGGGGAACAGATAGCCGGGGAACCGTGGGAGTTCTGGGGCTACCTGGTCACTGCCCTGATCCTGCCGGTCGGCGCCGTGTATTGGTCCATCCTGGAGCGCACCCGGTGGAGCAACTTTGTCCTGGCTGCCGTGGGCGTCACCGCCCTTGTGATGGCCGCACGCATGAACCAGATTTGGTACTGAGTGGAAGAAGCACACGACGTGACTCCGCAAACCCCCGTCAACAAGACCGAGAATGAGGCCGCGAAGGTCCGTTCCAGGGACACCCGGAATACCGGCCCAGGGCGGTTGCTGATTGCGGTCTATGCAGTATTCGCCATCTCCGCTACGGCCCGGGCCGGCTACCAGATTCTCACCAAGTTCTCCGAAGCGCCGCTGGCTTACCTGCTCTCGGCGTTCGCGGCGCTCGTTTACGTCGCAGCCACGGTCTCACTGGCGAAAGCCGGGCGGACCTGGTTCAAGGTATCCGTGGCTGCCGTCCTGGTGGAACTCGTAGGCGTGGTGGTGGTCGGGGCGCTGAGCATTTTCGACTCCGTCAGCTTCCCGCATGAAACCGTCTGGTCCCTCTTCGGCCGCGGCTACGCTTTTATCCCGCTCCTGCTTCCGATTCTTGGGCTCGTCTGGCTTTACAAGCGCAGGCCGGCACCGCGAGGGGTTTGAGTCACCCGGCCTGACGCGCCCGTCCGGCCGCATAGCCGTCCCGATTCCGGCGGCCCTTTTTTGTCGTACCCCTTTGGCAGAGTTATGCCATGGAAGTCATGGGGGGCTTGCAGCAGGAGGGGCATTGCGGTGGGCCAAGCTGCCCGCTGCTGCTGCTTCACCCGCGGCCGCTGTTTCGCCGGGTTCAGTCCGTAGCCTGCGGGGCGTCCCCGCGGGGCCGCGGCGTCCTGAGGCTTTAGCGTTCGACGGCGTTGGTTCCGGTGAGCTGTCCCGGTGCCTTGAGCTGCTGGAGGCCATTAGTTCGACGGCGGTTGCGGACGTTGCGGTGTTGGGTTTCCGGGAGGCGGCTGACTTCGCTTCCCGGGTGGAGGACATCTCCCGGGTCGCTGAATATTTGCAGGTGGTTGCTGCCGGGGCGGTGGACCGGTCGCGGCGCGAGGCCAGTGCTGCTGCGCGGGCTGGCGCGGGCTCGGGTGCGGCGGTTGGCTGGACCACCGGGTGGGGCAACGAGACGGCTGTACATGGGCCGATCGGCTGGGCGACCAGTACTGCCGATGGAGGCCTTAGCGAGAGCGCCCGGCCGGATGGCGACCCGGGCGATGGCGGCCCAGACACAGCCGCCGCGGACCCCGGACCCAGCCCCGCGGCGCTGGGGTCCAATGATCCGGGTCCGGCCGATGACGGGTGCCGGAACACTACCGAGTTCCTCCGGGCCCGGCTTCGGATCGGTGCCGGGGAAGCCCGCCGCCGGCTCGCCCTGGCCGAGGCCGTGCTGCCCCGGGCCGGGATCACCGGCCACCCCCAGCCTCCGGAACGTCCCGTGCTCGCCGCGGCCGTGGCGTCCGGTTCAGTGGGTTCCCGTTCCGCGACGATCATCACCGTCGCCCTGGACCGGGTCCGGCATCACGCCCCTGCGGGCACCATGGCCCGGATGGAACACACCCTGACCCGCACCGCGGCCGAACAGGACACCGATTTCGTCGCCCGCGTCGCCCGCCACCTGGTTGAGGCGGCCGACCAGGACGGCAGCGAACCCTCCGAGGAGGAGCTCCGGCACCGGCAGGGCGTCTTCATCCGGAAACCCCGCCGCGGACTGCACCACGTGGAATTCTTCGCCACCCCGGACCAATACGAACCCCTCCTGACTGTGATGAACACCGCCACCAACCCCCGCACCCAACCAGGGACAGCTGAAGGCAACGACGGAACCAGTGGTGGCAGCGATCTGGACCGGCGGACCCGGCCCCAGCAGCTCCTGGACGGCCTCGTCGGCGCCGCCAAAACCACACTCGCCACCGGCAACCTCCCCGCAGCCGGCGGTCTGCGTCCCCAGGTCATGGTCACCATCGACTACCGCGACCTCCTGAACCGCCTCGATCGGCTAGACCACAACAGCGACCGGCCAACCGGCACCGGAGGCATCCCCGGCACCACGGGCACCGGGACCATCCCCGGCATCCCCGGCACGGGCTCGTTCACGTTCACCGGGCCCGTCACCGCCGCCACGGTCCGGAAGATCGCCTGCGACGCCGACATCATCCCCGTCCTCCTCGGCAGCCAGGGCCGCGTCCTGGACATCGGCCGGACCACCCGGATCTTCCCGCCCCACATCCGCAAAGCCATCACCGCCCGCGACCAAGGCTGCGCGTTCCCGGGCTGCACCATCCCCGCCCCCTGGTGCGAAGCCCACCACATCACCTACTGGTCACACGGCGGAACCACCAGCACCGAGAACGGCACACTGCTTTGCAGCCATCACCACCACCTGATCCACAAGGAACAGTGGCACATCCAGGTCAAAACCGGGGTTCCGTGGTTCATCCCGCCACCCCACATCGACCCACACCAAAAACCACAACGAAACAACTACTTCAAACTCGAGTGACCCTGCCGTGGTGAGCCCGCGTACCCCAGTGAATAGTGGTCTCGCCAGCCGGAGTACGGCCTGCCCGGGCTTCGGTGGCCGGTCCGGCAGTCTCATGGCTATCGGAAGCGAGCGAACATCCTGAGCGGTTCCGGCCTGAAATCCGAGCCTTCGGTGAATCCCAGGGCCTCATAGAACGCGCGCTGGCCCGGCTCATTGTCGGTGATGAGTACGGTCTGCCTGACATGCCTGTACCTGGACAGGATGGCTTCAAGCATCGACCGTCCCGCTCCGGATCCTTGACATGACGGATCGACCAAGATGTCCTGCACATAGCAGACCGTGGCGTCGTCCGAGATTGCGCGGGCCAGGCCGATGAGCTTGCCAGTGTCATCACGGCATGTCACGACGAACGCTGATCGGCGGATTGCTCGTAGGAGTGCGTCGGGTTCATCCGTATAGGTGGTCCAGCCCACTGACTCGTACAAGGCCAGGACTTCAGCATCGGTAAGCTCGCTACCGGCGTGGACTCGGAACTCTGGCATCAAACCAGTGTGGCATGACCGCCGTAGCCAAAGCCCGCTGGAAACCACTCCAAAACGACTCATGCGCCGAGTGCTATCGTGGCAAATCGCGGTGCGCCAGAGTTCCGGAGGCCGGACCGCCGAGCAAAACGGGGGAGCAGACCATGAAACCCATCCCGGTAAACCCGTCCCGTGTCATCTTTTACGGAGTGACGGGCAGCGGCAAGTCCTCGGCGGCCCGCGCATATGCGGCAGCGTCGGGGCTTCCCGAGTTTTCAGCCGACGACGACATTGGCTGGCTTCCCGGCTGGCAGCAGCGCAGCGTCGAGCAGCAACGGGAGCTCGCGGCGAATGTTGCGGCGCGCGAGCGCTGGGTCCTGGACAGCGCCTATGGCGTCTGGCGCGACATCGTTGTACCCCGGGCGGAGCTGGTCATCGCTTTGGATTATCCCCGTTGGCTGTCGCTGTCCAGGCTGGTCCGCCGCTCCCTGCGACGGGTCATCACGAAGCAACCCGTCTGCAACGGCAACATCGAAACGCTCGCGAGGCTATGTGCGAGGGATTCGATCTTCTACTGGCACTTCAACTCATTTGCCAGGAAGAAACGTGTCTTCAAGGAATGGCAGGCCAGCCCGGACATGCCGCCGGTGGTGGCGTTCCGCAGGCCCAGGGACCTCGACGACTGGCTGGCGGAGGTCGCAGCAGCCACTTCACGTCCCGGGGATGCTGCTGAAGGTTCCGGCCGCCAGCACCACTAGTAGCCCGATCCGGCGCGGCTATTTCTTGCCGAAGAGCCCGCCCAACAGGCCGCCCAGGCCGCCGCCGGTATTCTTTTTCTCTTCGGCGTGGTCCTCGGAACCGTCGCCGGGGAGGTCGACGTCGATCACCTCGCCCGGAACGGGCGCACCGCCCTGCGGTATCGGCTGACCGAGTGGTCCGGTGGGGGGCTGCGGCGCCGAATCCTTACTGGCCTCCGGGACCACTGCATCGCGGGTCTGCTGGCCGTCCTGCGGGCCCCCGCCCAAAATGCCCCCGAGGATGTCTCCCAGTCCTCCTCCTTGGGCGCCCGCGCCGCCCTGCGAACCTCCAAGAATGCCGCCCAGGATGCTGCCGAGGTCGATTCCGCCGGGGCCGCCGGCCGCATCGCTGCCTGCTCCGCCGCCCGCTTGGGCATTCCGACCGCCGAGGATCTTGTTGGCGAGATAGGACATCACGATGGGCGCCAGGATCGGCAAAAGCTTCCGGACGAGGTCGCTGCCCACGCCGCCCAGGTTGGCAGTGCCGGCGAGTTGGTGTGCCACCTGATCCTGTTGGCCGCCGAAGACATGGCTGACAATTTTCTCGCCGTCGGCGGTATCCACCTGCGCAGCGTCAACGCCACCCTCTGCAAGCCCGTCCTGGTGCTGGGCAAGAGCGGATTCAAGGGAGGCGGCACCACCGGGCGCCTGTGCGTTGCTCTGCATGCCGGCGAGGAGGGTGGGAACCGCAGCCTCGATTGCGGCCCGGGCGGACTCCCTGTCCGTGCCCAGCAGACCGGCAACCTGGTCAACGGGTATCTGTTCCAAAATCTCGCGGAGGTCAGTCATAGCGCTCTCCTTCAGCCCGGCGCACGGCCCCGGGCATCGTTGGCTGCGGCGCGCAACTGCGTCGCCGGATGCTGCCCTTGCATCCTAGCCGGGCACCCCAGACCGTGGTAGGCCGGAACCCGGGACCGGCCGCGGTGTCGGTCGCCGCAGGGTGATTCCGGGTAATTTCCAGAGGCAATTGCGGGTAATCTTAGAGAGTTCCGGGGCCCGGCGCGGTTTCGGACGAGTCAATGGCAGGCAGCAAAAGGCGAGGTTGATGGTCCACATCTGGAACGATCCGTCCGAGGTCCCCGCGGACTTCGGCCCTACCGTTGTCACGTTTGGCAATTTCGACGGCGTACACCGCGGGCACCAGCAGGTGCTGTCGCAGCTCATCCGTACAGCCCGCCTCAACGGCGCGCGGGCTGTAGCGGTGACGTTTGACCCCCACCCCGCGCAGGTGCACCGGCCCGAGTCCGCTCCCGAGCTCATCATGGGTCTGGAGGACAAGCTCGTTGCCCTCGGCGAGCTGGGCCTGGACGCCGTCCTGGTCATGAAATACTCCCTGGAGCTGGCCAGTCTGACGCCGGAAGAATTCGTCGCCGGCGTCCTCGTCGGCAGCCTCAAGGCCAGCCACGTGGTGATCGGCCACGACGCCCGGTTTGGCCGCGGAAACTCCGGTGACCTCTCCACCATGCAGGAGCTGGGGGAGAAGTTCGGCTTCACTGTCCAGGTCATCAGTGAATTCGGCTCAGAAGGTTTTCCCATCCACGACGACGGCGGCGAGGACCGCCGTTGTTCGTCCACTTGGGTTCGTGAGGCCTTGCGGGACGGCGACGTGGCCACGGCGGCTGCCGTGCTGGGCCGCCCGCACCGGATGCGCGGCGAGGTGGTGCACGGTGCTGCCCGCGGGCGTGCACTCGGATTCCCCACCGCAAACCTGTCCTCCGAAGCCAGCGGCTACATCCCCGCCGACGGAATCTACGCCGGCTGGCTCGTGGACCAGGCCGGCACCAGATGGCCGGCAGCCATCTCCGTCGGCTCCAACCCCACGTTCGACGGCGTCAGCCGGCAGGTTGAAGCCCACGTTATTGACCGTCCGGAAGAACCGGTTGAAAACTTCGATCTGTACGGCCAGACAGTAGTTGTGGAGTTCGTGGCGCGGCTGCGGGGCATGGTGGCGTACCGTGGGCCGGAGGCGCTCGTCGAACAGATGTGCCTGGACGTGGTCCAGGCCCACGACATCCTGTTCCGGCGCTGACCCCAGTCACTGGCAAGGAAGGCACCGCTGTGTCCGTTGAGAAGAACACGAGGAAACTGGAAAAGGACATTGTCCGGGACTTCAGTTCGCGGATGAGCTACGCGTCGTACCTGCAACTGCCCACGTTGCTCAGCGCACAGCAACCGGTCAGCAATCCCGAACACCACGACGAACTGCTTTTCATCATCCAGCACCAGACCACTGAATTGTGGCTGAAGCTGGTCCTTCACGAGCTCCGCAGCGCCGCGGCCTGGCTCCGCAGCGACGACCTCGGATCCGCCTTGAAAGCGATCGCGCGAGTGAAGCACATCCAGAAGACTCTGACCGAACAGTGGTCCGTGCTGGCCACGCTGACGCCCACCGAGTATTCCCAGTTCCGCGGCTTCCTGGGCAACTCCTCCGGGTTCCAGTCCAGCCAGTACCGGGCCGTGGAGTTCGTCCTGGGCAACAAGAACCGCAAGATGCTTCCGGTGTTCGAATCCGACCCTGAGGCGTACCAGCAGCTGAGCAACGTCCTTGAGGCGCCCAGCATCTACGACGAATTCCTCGCCTACCTCCACCGGCAGGGGTTTGATATTCCGGCATCCCTGCTGGAGCGCGACGTCACGAAGGCTCACCAGTTCTGCCCCGAACTGGTGCCGGTGTTCAAGCACATCTACGAAAACGCAGCGGACAACTGGGGTGCCTACGAGGCATGCGAAGAACTGGTGGACCTGGAAGACAACTTCCAGCTGTGGCGTTTCCGCCACCTGCGGACGGTGCAGCGGACCATCGGCATGAAGGCCGGCACCGGCGGATCCAGCGGGGCCGCGTTCCTGCAGAAGGCCCTGGAGCTGACGTTCTTTCCCGAGCTTTTCGCCGTCCGGACGGAGATCGGCCAATGAGTACGGTTCACCAGACCCAAGACGCCCTGCGGCAGCGTGCCGTCGAACTCGACGCCGCAGACCCGCTGGCAGGCTACCGCGACCACTTCATCGGAACTGACACCGACCTGTCCTACCTGGACGGGAACTCGCTGGGCCGTCCGCTCAAACGGACAGCTACGGATATCAGCAGCTTCATCCAGCACAGCTGGGGCGGCCGGCTGATCCGGGGCTGGGACGAGGAATGGCTCCAGCTGCCGGAAGCTATTGGCGACCAGCTGGGCCGGGCAGTGCTCGGAGCCGCCCCCGGGCAAACCATCATTGCCGACTCCACCACGGTTGTCCTGTACAAGCTGATCCGTGCCGCCCTCGCTGCGGTCAGGGACCCCGCCAGGACCGAAATCGTGCTGGATACGGACAACTTCCCCACAGACCGTTACCTCCTCGAAGGGATCGCCCGGGAAGAGGGGCTGACGCTGCGATGGATCGAGGCCGATCCCGCCGCCGGGGTGACCGTTGACCAGGTGCGCGAGGCGGCAGGGCCGGCCACCGCCGTCGTGGTCCTCAGCCAGATCGCCTACCGCTCCGGCTATCTCGCCGACTTGCCGGCGATCACAGCCGCAGTGCACGACGCCGGCGCGCTGGTGGTCTGGGACCTGTGCCATTCCGCCGGTTCGGTGGAGATCGACCTGGACGCCGCCGGCGTCGACTTCGCCGCGGGCTGCACCTACAAGTACCTCAACGGGGGACCGGGCTCGCCGGCCTTCGCCTACATCAACTCGCGGCACCTCCCGGGGCTGAGCCAGCCGATCTGGGGCTGGATGGGCCGTAAGGATGCATTCGAAATGGCGGCCGGCTACGAGCCTGCTCCCGGGATCCGCGGCTTCCTCAGCGGAACGCCGGCAATTTTCGGCATGATCGCGATGCAGGGCACGCTGGACCTGATCGAAGCAGCCGGCATGTCCGCACTCCGGGAAAAATCCCGGAAACTCACGGCGTTCGCGCTCGAACTCCATGACGCGTGGCTGGCTCCGGCCGGCGTCCTCCTGGCAACGCCGCGGGATCCGGAACGCCGGGGGAGCCACATCACCGTGGACCATCCGGACTTCCGGGAGATGACGGCGCAGCTCTGGGCGCAGGACGTCATCCCGGATTTCCGGGCACCGCACGGCATCCGGATCGGGCTTTCGCCGCTCAGCACCTCATTTATGGAGGTCTACCGCGGTGTTGCCGCCGTCCGCGATCTGCTGGCGCGCCACTAACCGGCCCGCCCACAGCGGTCGCGCTGCACGGCGTGTTTCGACAAGATTGCGGCCGGGCCGGTAAACTAAACGTTGGATCCGGCTGCAGTCCGTGGCGGCTGGCTCTTGTTATGTGCAGGATTTCCCGGGTTACCGCGGATTTCCGGCACTGGCACACCCGGCAGTGAGTTACTGATTCGGGCCTCACGGCACATCTCTAGGAGTTATTGTGGCACTTGACGCCGCTGTAAAGCAGTCCATCATCAAGGATTTCGCAACGTCCGAAGGCGACACCGGTTCACCGGAGGTCCAGGTTGCAGTCCTCACTCAGCGGATCAAGGATCTCACTGAGCACATGAAGGAGCACAAGCACGACTTCCACACCCAGCGCGGTCTGCTGGCCATGGTTGGTCGTCGCAAGCGCATGCTCACCTACCTCAAGAACACTGACATCAACCGCTACCGTGCGCTCATCGAGCGCCTCGGCCTGCGCCGCTAGTCAGACCTGAGGGGCGGCCCCTTCCGTGACGG
The DNA here is from genome assembly GCF_017832975.1 of Arthrobacter sp. PvP023. Taxonomy (NCBI): domain Bacteria; kingdom Bacillati; phylum Actinomycetota; class Actinomycetes; order Micrococcales; family Micrococcaceae; genus Arthrobacter; species Arthrobacter sp. PvP023. Next base: position 3,418,244 of record NZ_JAFIBI010000001.1, on the reverse strand, counting down.
AAAGGGCCGCCTTCTTCAAACAAAACTAAACAGGAGGATCAACCGCATCACGCATTCGCGGTCCTCGGTAGTGATTCCCGGGAACGGCTTCGAAGAATGAAGCCCGGCCCGTGGGTCTCGATCGATGACCGGGTGCAGTGCAGGCCAGTAGACAGATGCTGGACTGGGTTGATGCGGCTGGACTTCCGTTAACCAAGAAACGGAGGTGACTCTCTTGGAGGGTCCCGAAATCCAGTTCTCAGAAGCCGTCATTGACAATGGCCGCTTCGGCAAGCGTGTAATCCGCTTCGAAACCGGCCGCCTTGCCAAGCAGGCAGCCGGCGCAGCCATGGTGTACATCGACGAAGACACCGCGCTGCTGTCCGCAACCACTGCCGGCAAGCACCCGCGTGAAGGCTTTGACTTCTTCCCGCTGACCGTTGACGTCGAAGAGCGTATGTACGCCGCCGGCCGCATCCCGGGCTCGTTCTTCCGCCGCGAAGGACGCCCGTCCACCGAAGCCATCCTGGCTTGCCGCCTCATGGACCGCCCGCTGCGTCCGGCCTTCATCAAGGGCCTGCGCAACGAGGTCCAGATCGTCGTCACCGTCCTGGCGATCAACCCGGACGAGCTTTACGACGTCGTGGCCATCAACGCCTCCTCGATGTCCACCCAGCTCTCCGGCCTGCCGTTCTCCGGCCCGATCGGCGGCGTCCGCGTTGCCCTCGTTGCCGACGAGCACGGTTCGCAGTGGGTTGCGTTCCCGAAGCACTCCCAGCTCGAGAACTCCGTGTTCAACATGGTCGTTGCCGGCCGCGTTGCCGGTGACGACGTCGCCATCATGATGGTTGAAGCCGAAGCTACGGACAACTCCTGGAACCTCATCAAGGAACAGGGCGCCACCGCCCCCACCGAAGAGGTTGTTTCCGAGGGCCTCGAAGCCGCCAAGCCGTTCATCAAGGCACTGTGCGACGCCCAGGCAGACCTTGCCGCCCGCGCCGCCAAGCCGACCGTAGAGTTCCCGGTCTTCCTCGACTACGAAGACGACGCCTACGCCGCCGTTGAAGCCGCTGCCGCCGAGAAGCTGGCTGCTGTCTTCCAGATTGCTGACAAGCAGGAGCGCGACACCGCTTCGGACCAGCTCAAGGACGACGTCACTTCTTCGCTCGCCAGCCAGTTCGAGGGACGCGAAAAGGAGCTGTCCGCAGCTTTCCGCTCGGTGACCAAGCACGTTGTGCGCCAGCGCATCCTGAAGGACCAGATCCGCATCGACGGCCGTGGCCTGACGGACATCCGCCAGCTCACCGCCGAGGTCGAGGTCCTGCCCCGCGTTCACGGTTCGGCCATCTTCGAACGCGGCGAGACCCAGATCATGGGTGTCACCACGCTGAACATGCTGAAGATGGAACAGCAGATCGACTCGCTGTCGCCCGTAACGCGCAAGCGCTACATGCACAACTACAACTTCCCGCCGTACTCCACCGGTGAAACCGGCCGCGTGGGCTCGCCCAAGCGCCGCGAAATCGGTCACGGCGCCCTGGCCGAGCGGGCACTCGTGCCCGTCCTGCCGTCCCGCGAGGAATTCCCCTACGCCATCCGCCAGGTGTCTGAGGCCCTCAGCTCCAACGGTTCGACGTCGATGGGTTCCGTCTGCGCCTCCACGCTGTCGATGCTCAACGCAGGCGTGCCGCTGAAGGCGGCCGTTGCAGGTATCGCCATGGGCCTGGTGTCCGACCAGGTTGACGGCCAGACCCGCTACGCGGCACTGACCGATATCCTCGGCGCCGAAGATGCCTTCGGCGACATGGACTTCAAGGTCGCCGGAACTTCCGAGTTCGTCACGGCCATCCAGCTGGACACCAAGCTCGACGGCATCCCGGCCTCGGTCCTGGCCGCCGCTCTGAAGCAGGCCCGCGAAGCACGCCTGCACATCCTCGAGGTCATCAACTCCGCGATCGACACCCCGGACGAACTCTCCGAGTTCGCTCCGCGCGTCATCGCGGTCAAGATCCCCGTGGACAAGATCGGCGAGGTCATCGGGCCCAAGGGCAAGATGATCAACCAGATCCAGGAAGACACCGGCGCGGACATCTCCATCGAGGACGACGGCACCGTTTACATCGGCGCCACCAACGGCCCGTCCGCCGATGCCGCACGCTCCGCGATCAACGCCATCGCCAACCCGCAGGTTCCGGAAATCGGAGAGCGCTACCTGGGTACGGTCGTCAAGACCACCACCTTCGGCGCCTTCATTTCCCTCACCCCGGGCAAGGACGGCCTGCTGCACATCTCCGAGCTGCGCAAGATCGCCGGCGGCAAGCGCGTTGACAACGTCGAGGACGTCGTCTCCGTGGGCCAGAAGATCCAGGTCGAGATCACCAAGATCGACGACCGCGGAAAGCTGTCCCTCTCCCCGGTCATCGCCGAGGAAGAAGGCGCTGAAAGCGCCGAGGTCGCCGAGGCAGCCGCAGAGTAGTCTGCAACGCACTTCGTAGTACCAGCATGCCGGCGGGGCCGGTGGAACTTCCACCGGCCCCGCCGCTGTTAAGCCACCCGATTGAATCGCCAGTTCCCGGGGCATGGCAGCAGTGGTCCGCTGGTACGATTGCAGGCAGATTTGGCACCGTTTTCCTGAAAGGCCTTGATGACTGTCGTACCCCTGCCGCTCGTGCAGAACCATCCCGGAGACACCCTGATCCACGGAGCCGACGGCGGGTCCGTGGTTCGCCGTTCCGTGCTCCCCGGAGGCGTGCGTGTACTGACGGAGGCCATGCCCGGCCAGCGGTCCGCGACCATCGGCTTTTGGGTTGGCGTGGGTTCACGGGACGAAGCCCACGGGCAGCACGGGTCCACCCATTTCCTGGAGCACCTCCTGTTCAAGGGCACCAAGCGGCGTACCGCGCTGGAAATTGCGTCCGCCTTTGATGAGGTCGGCGGGGAGTCCAACGCGGCCACCGCCAAGGAAAGCACCTGCTATTTTGCCCGGGTTCTCGACACGGACCTTCCGATGGCCATCGATGTCATTGCGGACATGATTACCGGAGCAGTCCTGGACCCGCAGGAGATGGAGCAGGAACGCGACGTCATCCTGGAGGAGATCGCGATGGACAGCGACGACCCCACGGACGTCGCCCACGAGCACTTCGTGGCCGCGGTGCTGGGGACGCATCCGCTGGGACGCCCGATCGGCGGAACACCGGAGGCCATCAGGGCCGTTGCCCGCGATTCCGTCTGGGACCACTACCGCCGGTACTACCGCCCGGACGAACTGGTCATCACCGCGGCCGGCGGGCTGGACCACGACGTCGTTTGCGGACTGGTGGTTGATGCCCTCCACCAGGCGGGCTGGGCGCTGGAGGCCGGCGCCGCACCCGTGGAGCGGCGCTCCACCGAACGGGCCCACATCAGCGGAACCGCCGGACTCCACGTGGTCAAGCGACCCGTCGAGCAGGCAAACATCATCATGGGCTGCCCCACCATCGTCGCCACGGACGGGCGCCGCTACGTCATGAGCGTGCTTAACGCCGTGCTGGGCGGCGGCATGTCCTCGCGCCTGTTCCAGGAGGTACGGGAAAAGCGCGGCCTGGTGTACTCCACCTATTCCTTTGCCTCGTCCTATGCTGACGCGGGCTATTTCGGCATGTATGCGGGCTGCACTCCCTCGAAGGTCCGCCAGGTCGTTGAGCTGCTGGGTGCCGAACTGGACAAGCTGGCGGAGCACGGCATCTCCGAGGACGAACTCAGGAAGGCCGTGGGCCAGCTGTGTGGCGGGATCGTCCTGGCGCTCGAAGACACCGGATCACGGATGTCGCGGCTGGGCAGGGCCGAACTGGTGTCCGGCGAATACCAGGACATCGAGGAGACGCTCCGGCAGATCAAGAGCGTCACCGTGGAGCAGGTACGGGAACTGGCGCAGGAGCTTGCGGCGGCACCCCGGACCGTGACAGTAGTGGGTCCGTTCGAGGAACGCGAAACCTTCGGCCTCTGAGCCCGCCCGCCCTTCGCTGGACAACTACACGCTGGACAACTCCATCCGCGGGGCGTGATGATGAACCCGGGGGCCACACTGGAGGAGCAATGGACCGTCCGCACCCGGGCACTGTGCACAAAGAGCTGGAGGATTTCCTCGGGCACTGGACGGGGACGACCCACATTGAGGCCACACCCCGGCGGCCTGCCAGGACTGCGGCGGCGGAGGTGACCTTCACCAAGGCCGCCGGCGGGTACGCGGTGCTACAGAGCTACCGCCACACGGAAGCTGAGGGGATCCGTTTTGAGCGGCATGGCATGTTCACCATGGACCCTGACCACGCGGACACGGTCTGGTACCACGTGGACAGCGTGGGCCTGCCGCGGGAAGCTCCGATCCGGTGCAGCCTGCATGGCGGAGTGCTCACCGTGGAACGCCGCAACGGCCGGGACACGTCCCGGCACATTTTCCGGGTGGACGACGGCGTGCTGACGCACACGTCCGAGGTCCGTCTGGCCGACGCCGCAGCCTTCGCGCCGTTCATGACCTCCGTCTGCCGCCGTACCTGACAGCGCGAACGGACGCTTGGGGCCTGTCGGGAGGCAATCAGCCTGCTGATTCCAGAATCCGCGCCTTCGGTGGACCGTCCAGGGCCGGAGCCGCGGCTGGCGAGTTCCATACCTGCTGGCGGAGCTTGGCCAGCAGTTCCTCGGCCTGTCCCCGACGCGCGAGGTCGAGTTCCACCACCACATAACGCGGGTCGTCCACTGGCCGGCTGATGCGATGTGCCAGCACGCCTGAGGCTGCCCGGTTGACGGGGTCCCGGTCGAAGGCGTCCTTCCACATCGCGAAGTCCTTGATACCGTGCTCAATCTGAAGCGTGTACATGTCCTTGCCTTCCGTCTAGGTTTTCCGTACAGCTCACGGTAGGCACACCGCGGGAGGGACCGGTATCCCAGAAATCTGGGCGGAGACATCTTGCCGGGCAGTGATGACCGGGGTCCTGTGACCCCCACGTGCTGCGGTTCCCGGGGCCATACTGTTTGCATGACCACGCACTGGGCGGCGAGCCGAAGCCTGGAAAGGATCGGTGACCTCTGCGGTTCGCCGCTGGAGGACCATGACTTGCGCGCAGCCCTGTTAGCGGAGATTGGCGGCATTGTTCCGTTCAGTTCGTTTGTGTGGCCCCTGACCGACCCCGAAACGTGCACCGGAATTTCACCGATGGCCCGGATTCCCTGCCCGCAGGAACTGCCGGCTCTGATCAGGTTGAAGTACATGACGGCTCCCGGCCGGTGGACGGCGCTCATCGACAACGTGCCGCCCGCGGTGACGCTGCGGACGGCAACCGGGGGAGACCCTGCCCGGAGCCCGCTCTGGAACGGCGTCCTCCGGCGGTACGGGGTGGTGGATGTCCTGTCCACGGTGTTCGCGGACAGATACGGCTGCTGGGGCTGGCTTGATCTGTGGCGGAGCGCAGATGACGGGCTATTTACGGACCTCGAAGCGAAGCACCTGGCGGCTGTGGCGCCCGTCATCGCGGCTGGCCTGCGGCGAAGCAGGGCAGCCAGGATGAGGCTCGATGCGAAGCCGCGCCGCGACGTGCCGCCCGCGGCGGGGCTGCCCCAACAGGCGGTGCTGACGCTGGACTCGGAGCTGGAAGTAACGAGCCGGAGCGCCTCGGCGGCCGACTGGCTTTGCCTGCTGCAGCCGGGGCCCCGGCCGTTCGAGGCCGTCCCGGCCGAGGTCTTCAACGTGGCCGCGCAACTCCTGGCACGGGAGGCCGGAGTGGATTCCCACCCGGCGTCCGCCCGGGTAAGCATCGGCAGCGGCCGGTGGGCAGTGCTCAGGTCATTCCGGCTGGACCCGCGGGAGAACGGGGCAGCGAAGCTGGCAGTGACCATTCAGGAATGCCCGGCGGGGGAACGGCTTGACGTGTTCGCCCGGTGCTTCGGCCTGACGCGGAGGCAGCGCAGCCTGCTGGAACTCGCCGCGGGCGGACTGGACACCGCGGCGCTGGCGGCGGCACTTCGGATCAGCCCCTACACGGTGCAGGACCAGTTCAAACTGGTCTTTGCTGCCTGCGGTGTGAGGAGCAGGAATTCACTGCTGGCCTTGGCCCTCGGCACGGAACGGGGCGGCCCGTCGTAAGAACCTGCCCGATCCCTAACCGCCGGCAAACGGCGGCAGCACGTCCACTACGTCATCCGGCCCCAGGACCACTGATCGGTCGCGCACGGCCACTTCATTGAGCAGGAAACTGCTGCGCGAAAGAAGCCGCGCGAGCGGCGGGGTACCGGCGGGCGGCACCGGGCGGTCGGCGTCGAGCACGGCGCTCAACAGTTCCTCCAGGGTGGCGCCGTCGGTCAGTTCGAACTTTTCCTCGTCCACCCCTGCCGCAGCGCGCGCGGCAGCGAAATAACGTACGTTCAATGCTTCAGCCTCCGATGGCGCTCATGCTGCGGTCCGGCTGGACGAAGTCCGGAGCGTCCAAACCGACGTGGTCCATGCCGTGGGCTTTCGGCTTGATCCACATGGCGTCCTGCCAGCGCCCAGCGAGCTGCTCATCCGTGGCGCCTTCGCGCAGCAGCCCCAGGAGATCGACTTCCTCGCGTGAGAACAGGCAGCTCATGATCTTGCCCTCAGCCGTGATCCGGGTGCGGCGGCAGTCCGAACAGAACGGTTCGGTGACGGAGGCGATGATTCCCACTGTTCCCAGCACGGGGCCGGCGGCCTCGGCGGAACCCGGGGCCCTGCGGCGTACTTCGAAGCGTTCGGCCGGTGCACCGTCACGGTCCCTTGGATCGGCGCTGAGCACGTAGTCGACGGACAGGAGTTCGCGGATCTCGGCCGCGGTGATCATGTTCCGGCGGGTCCAGCCGTGGTCGGCGTCGAGCGGCATCTGCTCAATGAAGCGGAGTTCGTAGCCGCGGTCCAGGGCCCACGCCAGCAGCGACGGGGACTCGGCGTCGTTGATTCCGCGCATCAGGACGGCGTTGAGCTTCACGGGACCAAGCCCGGCGGCCCACGCGGCGTCCACGCCGGCCAATACCTTGTCCAGGAAAGGCCTCCGGGTCAGCTTGGTGAAAGTCTCCTCGTGCAGGGAATCCAGCGAAACGTTGATCCGGGAAAGGCCGGCAGCCTTTAGCCCGGCCGCCTTCTTATCCAGCCCCACCGCGTTGGTGGTCATGGAGATCGGCAGCTCCGGGTGCGCCTGGCGCAAGGCGGAGATAATGTCCAGGAGGTCGGCCCGGACCAGGGGCTCGCCGCCGGTGAGGCGCAGCTCGCGCACCCCCAGCATGTCGACGCCGATCCGAACTATTCTGACGATTTCCTCGGCGGACATCACGGCCTGCTTGGCCAGCCATTCGAGGCCTTCGGCCGGCATGCAGTACGTGCAGCGCAGGTTGCACTTGTCCGTCAGGGACAACCTCATGTCTGTGGCGCGGCGTCCGTACCGGTCCATGAGGCCCGCGGGCATGCCCTCCGGGCGCGACGGCAGCGACGGCACTCGCGGGTCGGAACCTGCGCCCTCCCGGGGTTGCGGCATACCAAGCTGAACACTCATGAATTCAGGCTACGCCACCTTGGGGTCAACCATCACGCCCATGACATCCGCGGATCTTACGGAATCCCTACGGATCGCCACAGCGGGCGGCAAAGCCGCGCCACACCCAGGCCCCGAACCTATGCTGGAGGAGTGAACAAGTCCCAGCCGGCACCGGCCCAGGCCACAGTCGGAAACCGGCGAATACTCCTCGTCGAAGACGAACAGACCATCGCCGGCGTGGTCCGTGACTACCTTGTGCAGGCGGGCTTCCAGGTGGACCTCGCCGGGGACGGGTTCACGGCCCTGCGCCTCGCCGCGGACCGGCACCCCGACCTTGTTCTGCTGGACCGCATGCTGCCCGGCCTGGACGGCGTGGAAGTGTGCCGCAGGCTCCGCCAGACGACGAGCGTCCCCGTCATCATGCTGACGGCCCTGGGGACGGAGGATGACAGGATCCTGGGGCTGGAGGTCGGCGCGGACGATTACATCACCAAGCCTTTCTCGCCCCGCGAACTGGTGCTCCGGGTGCGCTCTGTCCTGCGCCGCAGCGTGCAGGAATTCAGCCCCGATCCTGCTGTCGAGGTTGCCGGGTTTGAGCTCAACCCTGCCGCCCGGACCGTGACGCATCACGGAACACCGCTCGCGCTGACCATCCGGGAGTTCGACCTGCTGGCTTTCCTGCTGCGCCGCCCCAACCAGGTGTTCAGCCGGGAGGAACTCATCAAGGCCGTGTGGGGCTGGGACTTCGGGGACCTCTCCACGGTCACCGTTCACGTCCGCCGGTTGCGCGAAAAGATCGAGGCGGATCCCACCCGGCCCGCCCTCCTGAAGACGGTGTGGGGCGTGGGCTACCGGCTGGACACTCCGGACGGAGCCTCCGGTGCAAACAGCTGAACTTCTCGCCATCGTGGCCTGGGCGCTGCTCTGGGCCGTGGTCATTGGAGCCGCATCGCTGCTGCTGCTCAGACCACTTCGCAGGACGTCCATCGCCGTCCAGATCTGCGTGGTGGTGCTGTCCACCGTTGCGGTCCTGACCGCAGGCATGGTGAGCGCCTTCAATGCGATGGTTATTTCCGCCCGGGACCTGGAGGTCATGTGGTACGTCCTGGCCATCGCATCCGCGGTGGCCGTGGCCATCTCACTGGTCCTCGGGGCGCGCGTGTCGCGCAACGCCAAACTCCTCGCAGCTGCCGCAAGGAGCATTGGACGCGGCGAGCACCCGGGCCTGCCGGCGCCGCTCATGAGTTCCGAGCTCTCGGAACTGGCGGACGAACTGGAACGCAGCAGCCGCAGGCTGGCTGAATCCCGGGAGCGGGAGGCCGCCGTCGAGAACTCCCGCCGCGAACTCGTCAGCTGGATTTCGCACGACCTTCGCACGCCGCTGGCCAGCATGCGCGCGATGGCCGAAGCGCTTGAAGACGGAATGGCCGACGACGTCAGCGGCTACTACCGCAAAATCATCAGCCAGACAGACCAGATGGCCATCATGGTCAATGATCTCCTGGAGCTCTCCAAGATCCAGGCAGGCACCCTGCGGCTCAAGGCCGAACCGCTGGATCTCTACGACCTCGCCAGCGACGCGATCGCGGACCTCGCACCGCTCGCCACCCGCCGGAAGATAAGGCTCGACGGCGGCGGGGTGCGGGAGTGCCTGGCCCTCGCGGACGGCCCCTCCCTGGGGCGGGCGGTCCGCAACGTGGTGCTGAATGCCATTTTGTACAGCCAGCCCGGCTCCGGCGTGACCGTTGAAGTCACCAGGGACGGGGACGATGCGGTGGTTTCGGTGACGGACCGCTGCGGCGGAATTGCACCGGAGGACATACCCCGCCTCTTCGACACCGGATGGCAGAAGAATCCCTCGCGCAGCCGCTCCGGCGGCACGGGTATCACCGGACCGGAACCGGAAGCCGCGGGCTACAGCGGCGCCGGGATCGGGCTCAGCATGGTGGCCGGAATCATCCGCGCCCACGAGGGCAGCGTGACGGTGGAAAATGTCGACGGCGGCTGCCGGTTCTCGCTGCGCCTGCCCGCCCCGGACCGGGCGCACCCGTCGGACGCCCCGCGACGGAGTTCAACCGGAAGCCAGGACATGACGGAAGCGAAGGTGCGCCGTGGACACTGATCCGCAGGGAAGGGGATCCGCGAGAATGCCTCCCGACGCTGTTCCTGCCGCCGTCCCCGGCGCGGCCACCGCCGCCGCCGGCCGGCGGGCAGCGGCCGCAGGCGTTGTCGCCGTGGCCGTCGGCGTGGTGGCCGGCGAACTCGCCGCCGCCCTCGTGAGCCCCTCACTTTCGCCCTTGACCGGCGTTGGCGGTGCAGTGATCGATGCCGTACCTCCGGCCGTGAAGGACTGGGCCGTCTCAGTGTTCGGCACGGCGGACAAGCTGGCGCTGCTCGTCGGCATGGGACTGGCCATAGCCGCCCTCGCTGCGCTAGCCGGCCTCCTGGAGTGGCGGCGCCGCTTAGCAGGGTTTGCAGTCATCGCCCTATTTGGCGTGGCGGGCCTGGCAGCGGTCCTTGGCCGGGAACAGGCAAGCGGCAGCGCCATTGCGCTGCCCCTGCTTGCGGCCGGAACCGGAATCCTGGTTCTGCGCTGGCTGATGTCACGCCTCCGCGACGGGGGCCCGGCAGCCGCGGCGGCCGGACCGGCCCGGCGCCGGTTCATGCAGGCACTGGGCGGCTCCGCCGTCGTCGCGATCCTTGGAGGCGCGCTTGCTGTTGTCCTGCGCGGCGCCGCGGCCGGCGTCAGCGAATTCCGGAGCAAACTTGCCTTGCCGTCCCCGGCATCCCCGGTCCCGCCGGTTCCGGCCGGAGCTGAGCTGAGGCTTGACGGCATCAGTCCGCTGGTCACGCCCAACCGGGACTTCTACCGGATCGACACGGCCCTCACCGTTCCGGCGGTGGATCCGGACAGCTGGGTCCTCAAGGTCACGGGCATGGTGGAACGGGACATCGAGCTCGACTTCGCCACGCTGCTGTCGAAGCCCATGACCGAACGCCACATCACCATCGCCTGCGTCTCCAATGAAGTGGGCGGGGACCTCATCGGCAACGCGCTGTGGCTGGGCTGGCCGGTCCGGGAGCTGCTGGCCATGGCCGGGCCGCAGGGCGGTGCGGACATGGTGCTGTCCCGCAGCAGTGACGGCTGGACGGCCGGCACACCCCTGGAAGCGTTGACGGACACACGGGACGCCCTGCTCGCCGTCGGCATGAACGGCGAACCGTTGCCGCTGGAGCACGGCTTCCCGGTGCGGCTCATTGTGCCCGGCCTGTTCGGCTACGTTTCTGCCACCAAATGGCTCACGGAACTAAAAGTGACCCGGTTCGCCGACGACGCCGGGTACTGGACCCCCCGCGGCTGGAGCGAGCGCGGACCCATCAAGACGTCCTCACGCATCGACGTCCCGCGCACCGGCCGCCCGGTGCGTGCCGGAACGGTGGCGTTCGGCGGTGTCGCGTGGGCCCAGCACACCGGAATAGGCACAGTGGAACTCCGCGTTAATCGCGGCCGCTGGCAGGCGGCGGAACTTGCACCCGGCATTTCCTGGGACACCTGGTACCAATGGCAGCTCTCACTGCCCCTCACGCCCGGGCAGTATGAGATCCAGGTCCGGGCCACGGACCTCAACGGTGTGCCGCAGATTGAAAAGCCGTCCAGGGTCGCCCCGGACGGCGCCACCGGATTCCACACCATTAGAGTTGACGTGACGCCGTAGCGGGCCGGCGGGCCCGGTACGCCCGGCATCCGAGCACGCCAGGACCCAGGTAAGGAACGTATGCACCGCACCGACAACAGCCATGGTCACACCGCCACAGGGCACGGCCACCAGGCCCGCACCGTGGAGGCCCACCGCGAGGCGGTACGAGAGCTCCTGGCGGACTTCAGCGGTCCCGGGCGTACCGAAGAGTTACCGCTCCAGGCGGCGCTGGGACGCGGGCTCGCAGCGGATATCGCCGCGCCCCTGGACCTGCCGCCCTTTGCGAACTCCCAAATGGACGGCTTCGCCGTCCGCAGCCAAGACATTCCCGACGGCGGGACGGACCTGAAAGTGGTGGCGCCCATCCCGGCCGGTGCCACTGCTGCGGAGCTGGAACCGGGCACGGCCGCGCCGATCATGACCGGAGCCATGATTCCTGCCGGAGCCGACGCCGTCGTACCCGTTGAAAAGGCGGTTCCGGACTCCTTTCCGGAACCCGGAGCGGCGGCCACGGTCCGGCTGCCGGTAACGGACCCAGGCACATACGTCCGCAATGCGGGCAGCGACATCCGGGCCGGGGAGCTGGCGCTCGCCGCCGGAACGTTCCTGGGCCCGGGCCAGCTGGGGCTGCTGGCGGCGCTGGGCATCACGCAGGTTACGGTGCACCGGAAGCTGAAGGTGCTCCTCGCCACCACGGGCGACGAAGTGGTGGAGCCTGGCAGCCCGCTGGAACCCGGCAAGATCTACGACGCCAACGGCACGCTCCTCGAAGCCGCCATGCGCCAGGCCGGGCTGGATGTCCTGCGGGCTGCGATCTCAACGGACAGTCCGGACGAGCTGACGGCCATGCTGAGGAGGCACGCCCCGCACGTGGACCTGATCGTCACCACGGGCGGTGTCAGCAAAGGAGCCTACGAGGTGGTCAGGCAGGCAGCCGCGGGACAGGACGTGGAATTCCTGCACGTGGCCATGCAGCCCGGCGGGCCCCAGGGGATCGGGCGGTTCGACGGTGTCCCGTTCGTGGGTTTCCCGGGTAACCCGGTCAGCTGCCTGGTCTCCTTCGAAATGTTCCTGCGCCCTGTCCTCAGCTCGTTGTTCGGCGCACCGGCCCCGCGGCCGGCAATCCTGGCCAGGCTGGCGGCACCGCTGGAGTCACCCGAGGGGAAGCACCAGCTCCGGCGCGGCACGCTCCTTCCGGACGGCTCGGTCCGGCTCGAAGGAGGCGCAGGCTCGCACCTGATCCATGCCTTGGCCAATTCCAACGCCCTGATCCATGTCCCGGTGGGGACTTCTGCGCTCGCCGCGGGCGCAGAAGTGGAAGTATGGACGCTGTGAACAATGAAGACAACGCTGCCGGGCTGACGCATCTGCGCCGGGACGGGACAGCGCAGATGGTTGATGTTTCCGGCAAGGCCGAGACCACGCGGGAGGCCACAGCCACCGCCACGGTCCGCACCACCGCGGAGGTACTCGCCCTCCTGGGCGCGGGCGACCTGCCGAAGGGTGACGCGCTGGCGGTTGCCCGCGTCGCAGGAATCATGGCAGCGAAGAAGACTCCCGAGCTCATCCCGCTGTGCCACCCGCTGCCCATCTCCAAAGTCACTGTCGACTTCGAACTGGGCGTGGATGCCGTTGCGGTCCTGGCAACCGTCAAGACCCGCGGCGTGACCGGCGTCGAAATGGAAGCGCTCACCGCGGCGTCGGTCGCGGCCCTCAGCGTGTACGACATGATCAAGGCAGTCGACAAGCATGCCGTATTGACAGACATCAGGGTGCTGGCCAAAAGCGGCGGCAAGAGCGGGGACTGGACAGCATGAGCACCTTCGGACAGCAGCCCGAACCGCACCGCCACGGGGAGGCCACCGGCCGGAAGGCCGGCGTCGTGATTGCCTCCAACCGGGCGGCGGCGGGCATCTACCGCGACGAAACCGGATCGGTCATCACCGATTGGCTGACCGAGCACGGCTTCGAGACATTCCCTGCGATGGTGGTGCCCGACGGCGAACCCGTGGGCGCCGCGCTTCGCGCCCTGCTGACACAGCAGCCCGCCGTGATCATCACCAGCGGCGGCACCGGCCTGAGCCCGGATGACCTGACCCCGGAGATGACGGTTCCGCTGCTGGACCGCGAAATACCGGGGATCATGGAAGGAATCAGGCAGGCCGGGCTGGCCAAGACTCCCATGGCCATGCTGAGCCGCGGACACGCAGGCGCGGCCGGACGCACTTTCATTGTCAATCTTCCCGGATCACCCAAGGGCGTCATGGACGGTCTGAGCGTGCTGGATCCGGTCATCAGCCACCTTTGCGACCAGTTGGAAGGCAGCCATGAGCACTGACAAGGCCACTGAATCCGGATTCGAGATCGTGAATGCCGTGCTGAGCGCGGAGCCTATTTCCGTGGCGCAGGCTATCGCCGCTGTGGAATCCGACACGGCCGGCGCCGTCGTCAGCTTCAGCGGCGTGGTCAGGAACCACGACGGCGGCAAGCCTGTTGAGCGGCTCAGCTACAGTGCACATCCCACCGCCCACCAGGTGATGGCCGACGTCGTCGCCCGGCTCGTCGCCGAACATGCGGGCGACGGCGGCGAAACAGTGCGGATCTGGGCCGCGCACCGGGTGGGAATGCTGGAAATCGGCGACCCCGCCCTGGTCTGCGCCGTGTCCGCCTCGCACCGCGGCCAGGCCTTCGAGGTGTGCTCGGAGCTCGTTGACCGGATCAAGGCCCAGGTGCCCATCTGGAAGGAACAGTTCTTCAGCGACGGGACCGTCGAATGGGTCGGGGCCGGAGCCTGAAGAAAGGGGCCGGAGCCTGGTAACCTCCCGACCCGGTTCATCCGCGCAGCCGGCCCGACGGTAGGGTTAAGTCCATGACCGAACAACTTGCCGTCGCCGTCCTGGGCGCGAACGGGCGCATGGGCGCCGAGGCCGTGAAAGCCGTTGAAGCGGCCCCCGACATGAAGCTTGTAGCGGCCCTCGGACGCGGTGACTCCCTCGACGAGCTGGTCAGCGCGGGCGCCCGGTTCGTGGTGGACCTGACCGTCCCCGAAAGCACCGAAGCGAACGTCCGCTTCGCCGTCGAACACGGCATGCACGCCGTCGTCGGCACTACCGGCTGGGACGCCTCCAGGCTCGGCGCGCTTGAGGACCTGCTGGGCCGGAATGCCGGGGTGGGCGTCCTCATTGCCCCGAACTTCGCGCTCGGCTCCGTCCTGGCGTCCGCTTTTGCCGCCAAGGCCGCCAAGTACTTCGAGTCCGTTGAGGTCATCGAACTGCACCACCCGGACAAAGTTGACGCGCCCTCCGGCACCGCCGTCCGCACCGCGCAGCTGATCGCGGCCGAACGCGCCGCCGCCGGCATTGGCGCCAGTCCGGACGCCACCACCACCGAGCTCGCCGGCGCCCGCGGCTGCGATGTGGACGGTATCCGCGTCCACAGTGTGCGGCTCCGCGGCCTTGTGGCCCACCAGGAAGTCCTGCTCGGCGGACCGGGGGAGCAGCTGACCCTGCGCCACGACTCCTTCGACCGGGCTTCCTTCATGCCGGGCGTGCTGCTGGGAGTGCGGAACGTAGCAGGCCACCCCGGGCTGACCGTGGGCCTGGACGGCTTCCTTGACCTCGGAGTCTGACGGCAATGGGCAACATCCTCGCCGGCTTTAAGAAGAACCGAACCAAAATCTGGGTCGGCGCGGTGACGCTGCTGCTGGTCTTCTACCTGGTGGTGTCCTTCCAGCGCTCCGTCCTGCTCCTCGCCGATCCCAACCCCGTGGCCAAGGCCATTGGTGCCGCCTACCTGGTCCTGCCGGTCATCGGAGCCTGGGCCCTGGTCCGTGAACTGCTGTTCGGTGCCCGGACCGAACAGATGGCCAAGGTCCTCGAAGCCGAGGGCGGGCTGCCGGTTGACAACCTGCAGCGCACACCCGCCGGGCGGATTGTGCGGGAATCGGCAGACGCCGAGTTTGAGAAGTACCGGACCGAAGCCGAGGAAGCGCCGGAAGACTGGCGTTCCTGGTTCCGGCTGAGCTGTGCCTATGACGCCGCGGGCGACCGCAAGCGTGCCCGCGCATCGATGCGTGATGCCCTGAAGCTGTTCCGCCAGGGCGCCTAGCGGATTCCCGCCCGACGGTACCGGCCGACCTCGCTGGCGGCGTGGGCCACCCACTCGAGCGGCCCCCGCCAGTTGAGTGCCGCGAAGGACCCTCCGATGAGGATGGCTGTCAGCGCCTGCGCCGCATACACGCCTTCGCGGGTCCATCCGGCGGGCAACGGCTGCAGGTACATGGCGGCCACCAGGCACACATGCGCCGTGTACAGGGTGAGGGTCATGGCGCCGGCACCCCGCAGCGGCAGCAGCAGGTCCAGGCTAAGCCATTCGCCCAGCCTCCCGAGCAGCAGGCAGGCGCCTACCACCGCGGCCGCTACGGCCGAAGTGTGGAGCAGGTCCAGTGTTGTGCCCGAATGCGGGGCGCTGCTTGCCAGCCACCACCAGGAGCCCGATTGTTCCACACCGGCGAGGTTCACCTGCAGGAGGCTGTCCAGCGGGTAGCGGGGGTCCGCCAGGTGGGCCCGCAGCGCTTCTTTGCCGCCCCACGCATCCATCGTCAGCATGCCCAGCCATTTGGCCAGAACTGCCACCACGGTCCCGCCGGCCAGCAGCAGCACCTGGACGGTCGCCTTCGTCAGTGCGAGCCGGCCGATGACCAGCCCGATCAGCAGGTAGCTCAGCCACTGCAGGACGGGGTAGTACCCGGTTAGGAAAATGTCGCCCAGCAGGCGGCCCGGCGTGGTGAGGTCGTCCCAGTTGGGGTTGTGGCCCAGTTGCAGCGGCGGCGAAGGCGCCAGGAGCCACGGCCGCAGCAGGTAGGCCAGCACCGGCGAGCCCAGTACCCAGCCGGCAGCCAGTGCACAGAGCGGTTTGATGCCGAGCCCAATGAACGGGAGCACACACAGGAACAACACGGCGTAGTGAACCAGGATCACCGCGACATTGACGTCCAGCCCGCCCAGGAAGAGCCCGACGACGGCGATCACCAGGGCGCGCAACGCTATGCCGCGGCGTGCGCCGCTCAGCTCCTGGCCCCGTGGCGGACGCTGTTTTCCGGTGGACAGGGCGAGCCCGATCCCGGCCAGCACGGCAAACAGCGCGGCCGCACGCCCCGAGAAAGTCAGGCCGACCCACGTGGGCGTCAGCTGCGCGTCTGCTTCGAACGTGGGAAGCAGGTGGGTGGCCATCATGCCAAGAAGCGCCAGCCCCCGGGCCGCGTCGACTCCGGTGAGCCTCGTTGTGGTGCCGGTGCCTTTGGCAGTCCGCGAGGGGGAAGCAGTGCCACGGGAGGTCATGAGCCGATCGTCTCATATCCCGCTCACAGGCTCTTGTATTCGAATATATGTTCGAATAGCATCGGGGTATGAATGATGCACCGGAACGCCGACTTCAAGAACGCCGACTTCGAGAACGCCGACTTCAAGAGCGCCGCCCCAAAGAACGCAGCCTCCAGGAACGCCAGCTCCCGGAACGCGAGACCTCACCTGGTCCGCTCAAGGCGATGAGCCCCGGTGTGGTGGACTATCTCTTTCGGCAGCTGGTGGCCGGAAACCCGGCCGAGGATATCCAGTGGGGGAGGGAGGGTGTGGCCCTGTCCGCCCAGCCGCCCGGCGCCGAGTTGGCGCGGCGGCTCTCTGAATGCGACCTGGAGGCCCTCACGCCTACAGAGCTGTTCCACTACGTCCGCGCCGCCCAGCGGCTGGCCTCGTGGGCGGAGTCGTTGCGGGAAGATGCTGTAGCCCGCTACTGCGGTGCACCCGCCCCGGAATCGGGAGGCCGCGAACCGGTGGAGCCGGGACCGGCCCGCGGCATTGACAAGTGACGTTCGTGGTGTGAATTTGACGACGATCACGCGGCCGCCATTGTCCTAACAAGGCGGGGACAGGGTAACGTTTTTCCTATGGCTGACACTTCCGCGAATAACCCTGCTTTTGGCACCCTCCTGACCGCTATGGTCACGCCGTTCACTGAGGACGGCAAAGTGGACTACCAGCAGGCGGCGGAACTGGCCGTAAAGCTTGTCGACGACGGCTGCGACGGCCTGGTCGTCACCGGCACCACGGGCGAAACCTCCACCCTCACCGACGAGGAAAACGTGGGCATGTTCCGTGCGGTCAAGGAAGCTGTCGGCGGCCGCGCAGCCATCATCGCCGGCACGGGAACGAACGACACCGCGCACTCCGTGCACCTTTCCAAGCAGGCAGCCGAGGTTGGCGTTGACGGTCTGTTGATCGTCACGCCGTACTACAACAAGCCCAGCCAGGCCGGCGTACGCGCCCACTTTGAGACCATTGCCTCCTCCACCGACGTTCCCGTGATGCTTTACGACATCCCCGGCCGTTCCTCAATTCAGATTGCTCCGGAGACCCTGATCCGTCTCGCCGAGCACCCGAACATCGTTGCGGTCAAAGACGCCAAGGCCGATTTCGCCGCGGCCACGCGCGTCATGTCCCAGACCGACCTCCTGTTCTACTCCGGAGACGACGGACTGACCCTGCAGTGGATGGCGATGGGTGCCGTAGGGCTCGTGGGCGTCACCACCCACGTCGCTACCCGCCGGTTCCGTGAATTGATCGACGCCGTGAACGCCAACGATCTGGGCACCGCCCGGAAGATCAATTTTGAACTCGAACCTGTCATCCGGGCCACCATGACCCGTGTGCAGGGGGCCGTTGCGGCCAAGCAGATTCTTAAATGGCAGGGAGTCCTGCCCAACTCGGTTGTCCGTTTGCCCCTCGTGGAGCCGGACGAAGCTGAGATCGCAATCATCCGCGAGGATTTGGCGGAAGCAGGCATGGTCTTTTCCTGATCGGCAAATACCATTCCTGTTCCGCCCGGAAAGTAGTGCACTATGACCCAAACCGCCCTTCCCGGCCTTGTCACGCCACCGAAACTTCTCAAGGACACCCTGCGGATCGTTCCGCTCGGCGGCCTGGGGGAGATCGGCCGCAACATGACCGTTTTCGAAATCGATGGCAAGCTGCTGATCGTCGACTGCGGTGTCCTCTTCCCGGAGGAGACCCAGCCAGGCGTGGACCTGATCCTGCCCGATTTCTCCTACATCGAGAAACGCCTCGATGACATCGTGGCCGTCGTCCTGACGCACGGCCACGAGGACCACATCGGTGCCGTTCCGTACCTGCTGCGCCTGCGCGCCGACATTCCCCTGGTCGGTTCCCAGCTGACGCTCGCCCTTATCGAGGCGAAGCTGCAGGAACACCGGATCAAGCCGATCACCCAGACCGTCACCGAGGGACAGGTGCAGAAGTTCGGCCCGTTTGAATGCGAATTCGTGGCCGTCAACCACTCCATCCCTGACGCCCTTGCCGTGTTCCTCCGTACCTCCGGCGGCACCGTGCTGCATACCGGTGACTTCAAGATGGACCAGCTGCCGCTGGACGGCCGCATCACCGACCTCCGCCATTTCGCCAAGCTGGGCGAAGAGGGCGTGGACCTGTTCATGTCGGACTCCACAAACGCCGACGTGCCGGGCTTCACCACCGCCGAGAAGGAAATCGGCCCCACCCTTGACCGTCTCTTCGGCCAGGCGTCCAAGCGCCTGATCGTCGCGTCCTTCTCCTCGCACGTGCACCGGGTCCAGCAGGTCCTCGACGCGGCGGCCAACCACAACCGCAAGGTTGCCTTCGTGGGCCGCTCGATGGTCCGCAACATGGCTATCGCCGAGAAGCTCGGCTACCTCGACGTGCCCCCGGGCATTTTGGTTGACATCAAGAACATCGACAACCTGCCGGACAACCGTGTGGTGCTGATGTCCACCGGCTCCCAGGGCGAGCCGATGGCTGCCCTGTCCCGCATGGCCAACGGTGACCACCGTGTCGTCGTCGGACAGGGCGACACCGTGATCCTGGCGTCCAGCCTGATCCCGGGCAACGAGAACGCGGTCTTCCGCATCATCAACGGCCTGCTCAAGCTCGGCGCCGATGTCATCCACAAGGGCAACGCCAAGGTCCACGTGTCCGGCCACGCCGCGGCCGGGGAACTGCTGTACTGCTACAACATCCTGGAACCGCTGAACGCGATGCCGGTGCACGGCGAGACGCGGCACCTGATTGCCAACGGCAAGATCGCCCTCGAGTCCGGCGTGCCGGACGAGAGCATCCTGCTGGCGGACAACGGCACTGTGATCGACCTCCGGGACCACCAGGCCGACGTCGTGGGCCAGGTCGAGGTGGGCTACGTCTACGTTGACGGCTCCAGCGTCGGCGAAGTCACGGAAGCTGACCTGAAGGACCGCCAGACCCTTGGCGACGAAGGCTTCATCTCCATCATCACCGTGATCCACCGCGCCACCGGTAAGGTGGTTTCAGGACCGGAAATCCACGCCCGCGGTGTGGCTGAGGACGATTCCGTTTTCGACGAGATCATTCCCAAGATCAATGCTGCGCTGGAAGAGGCCGTACTTAACCACACGGACCACACTACGCACCAGCTCCAGCAGGTTGTCCGCCGTGTTGTCGGCACGTGGGTCAACCGCAAGCTTCGCCGCAAGCCAATGATCATTCCGGTGGTGCTGGAGGCGTAAGCGCCCGGGATTGTTTGACGGGACCCTTACCGCAGGAAAGCAGGCCCCCGGGCCGCTGCCTGCGGGGAGGGTCCCGTCGTTTAACCCGGGCGAGCCCCCGGAGACGTTTTGACCTAGCCGTCCCGTCCGCAACATGCATCCCGGAACGCCCCGGAAATCCGGGGTTTTTGGCCGGGCTTCGGGTACCGTGGCGGGTATGGCGACACGTACCTCCTCCGCGCCTAGAGGCAACTCAAGCGGCAAATCAGGCAGCTCAGCGGGCAGGGGCTCCGGCTCCGCTGCGTCCAAATCCAGCCGGACCGGAGGATCATCGGGCACGACACGCACCCGCCAGATGGCTGCCGTCGAACCCCGGCAGCCGTGGCTCGTGCGGGTGGCCGCGGGCGCGTGGCTGGGAATAGGGCACGTAGTCGGCGGCGGCGTCCGTCGGATCGGCCACGACGTCAGCGACCTTGCCCCCGAGGACCGCCGCGACGGTGCAGCCCTCTTCAACCTCGCCCTGGGCGTGTTTGTTGCAACCTTCGCGTGGTGGGGTTTCAAGGGATGGTTCCCCGACACTGTGTTCGCGATCGTCAACGGCACGTTCGGCTGGATGTCGCTGTTGCTGCCGCTCATGCTTTTCGTTTGTGCCTTCCGGCTGTTCCGCCAGCCGTCGGACGGGCGGGGCAACAACAGGATCGGCATTGGCTTCCTCATCATGACGTTTGCCGGCTGCGGCCTGGCACACGTCATCGGCGGCCAGCCCACCGTAACGGACGGCTTCGACGGACTGAGGCAGGCCGGCGGAATGCTCGGCTTCCTGGCCGCCTCGCCGCTGGCTGCCCTGCATGTCGCGGTGCCTGTGGCCGTATACGGCCTGCTGGCCTTCACGTCCCTCCTGATTGTGACCGCTACGCCCTTCGGCGCGATTCCCCGCCGGATCAGGGATGCCTACGAGCACCTCATGGGCATCGACCTGCAGGAACCCGGCGACGTTCACGACCGCAGCTACCTCTACGAGAACGCCGGCAAGGACGAGCCCAAGAAGAAGCGGCGCAGCAGGCTGTTCGGCAAGGACCAGGAGACTGATCCCCGCCTCGAAGGATATGTGGGCGACGAGGCTTTCGAACATGCCGTCATCGACGACGACGAAACGGCCGGCAGCCCCAGCGGCACCAAAGCAGGCGGCAAGGGTCCGCGTCCGGCGCCCGGTGTGCGCCGGCCCACCCAGGCAGAAATCGCCGTCGAGAAGATCAAGGCAGCCCAGGGGCTGGGCACCAAGGGACAGGATGCAAGCGGCGAGAACGCCACCGAGGCCATCCCGCTGGTGACTCCGGGGATGGTGGCTGCCGGATCACTCAATCCCGCAGCCGGTGCTGCCGCCGTTGCCTCAGCCGCGCAAGTGCCGTCGCGACCCGTCGCCCCGGCCCCGCCGCCCACGCCGATCCCGCAGCGCACGGAGCAGCTCTCGCTCGCAGGGGACGTCACGTACACCCTGCCGTCGTCGGACGTGCTGACCCCGGGCTCCATCCCGAAGGAACGCACGGAGGCCAACGATGCGATCGTGGCGTCACTGACCGAAACGCTCAACCAGTTCAACGTGGATGCCCAGGTCACCGGCTTCAGCCGCGGCCCCACGGTCACCCGGTACGAAATCGAACTCTCCCCGGGCACGAAGGTGGAACGCGTCACGGCGCTGTCCAAGAACATCTCCTACGCCGTCGCGTCCAGTGACGTCCGTATCCTCAGCCCGATCCCCGGCAAGTCCGCCATCGGCATCGAGATCCCCAACACGGACCGCGAAACCGTGTCCCTCGGCGATGTGCTCCGCAGCCAGAACGCCCGCCGCACCGACCACCCGATGGTCATGGGCGTCGGCAAGGACGTCGAGGGCGGCTACGTGGTGGCGAACCTCGCCAAGATGCCCCACCTGCTCGTAGCGGGTGCCACCGGTGCCGGTAAGTCGTCCTTCGTGAACTCCATGATCACCTCCATCCTGATGCGCGCCACGCCGGACGAGGTCCGTATGGTGATGGTGGACCCGAAACGCGTGGAACTCACGGCGTACGAGGGCGTACCGCACCTCATCACGCCCATCATCACCAACCCCAAGAAGGCCGCCGAGGCCCTGCAGTGGGTGGTCCGCGAAATGGACGCCCGCTACGACGACCTTGCCAACTACGGCTTCAAGCACATCGACGACTTCAACAAGGCGGTCCGGGCCGGCAAGGTCCACCCGCCGGTCGATTCCAAACGCGTCATCCGCCCCTACCCGTACCTGCTGGTGATCGTGGACGAACTCGCCGACCTCATGATGGTGGCACCGCGCGACGTCGAAGATTCCATTGTCCGCATCACCCAGCTGGCCCGTGCCGCCGGCATCCACCTGGTCCTGGCAACCCAGCGGCCTTCCGTCGACGTCGTCACCGGCCTGATCAAGGCCAACGTCCCGTCCCGCATGGCGTTCGCCACCTCCTCGGTCACCGACTCCCGCGTGGTGCTGGACCAGCCCGGCGCGGAAAAGCTCATCGGCCAGGGTGACGCGCTCTTCCTGCCGATGGGCGCGTCCAAGGCCATGCGCGTCCAGGGCGCCTGGGTTACGGAATCGGAAATCCACAAGGTCGTTGAGCACGTCAAGGGGCAGCTGAAGGCTGTGTACCGTGACGACGTCGCGCCCGAGGCGCAGAAGAAGCAGATCGACGACGACATCGGGGACGACCTCGAGGTGCTGCTGCAGGCCACCGAACTGGTGGTCACCACCCAGTTCGGCTCCACCTCAATGCTGCAACGCAAGCTGCGCGTGGGGTTCGCGAAGGCGGGCCGGCTCATGGACCTGCTCGAATCCAGGGGAGTGGTGGGCCCGTCGGAGGGTTCCAAGGCCCGCGACGTCCTGGTGAAGCCCGACGACCTCGCCGCCGTCCTCGCTGCCATGAAGGGCCAGGAGGCCCCTGCTGCGCCGGATTCGCAGACCGCGGCACTCAGCGACAACGCCAACGCGAACATCGCCCAGGGCGGCTACGCCGAGGACCTCGTGGCGGCGGACCTGGACAACCGCACCCAGAAGGTTGAGTACTACGACGGCGCCGACGGCAGTGCGGGAGGCTACGGTGACGACGAAGACGGCTCCGAAGACGCCTGGTCGCTCACCGGACGGTAGCCTAGGAGGGTGACTAGCACTGAAGCCAACAGCTCAGGCTCCGCCTCCGGGATCTGGAACCTTCCGAACATCCTGACGATGCTGCGGATCGTCCTGGTGCCGTTCTTCGTCTGGTTCCTCGTCGCGGACGCACCGGGGTTCGACAGCCAGAACGGCCTCTGGCGCTGGGCCGCGGCCTTGACGTTTGCGGTTGCCATTTACACGGACAAGCTCGACGGCGACATCGCCCGCAGCCGGGGACTGATCACTGACTTCGGAAAGATCGCCGATCCGATCGCGGACAAGCTGCTCACCGGCTCCGCCCTCGTGATGCTCTCCCTGCTGGGCGAACTGCCGTGGTGGATCACCATCCTGATCCTGGCCCGCGAATGGGGGATCACGGCACTGCGGTTCTTTGTGATCAGGTACGGCGTCATCCCGGCGTCCCGCGGCGGCAAGCTAAAGACCGTGGTGCAGACTGTCGCGATCCTGCTGTATGTGGTCCCGCTCGCTTCACTGGCTCCGTGGCTTGGTGTGGTGGCCTTCGTGGTGATGCTGGCCGCTGTGGCGATCACTGTCTGGACCGGCGGACAATATGTCGTAGAAGCGCTGAAGCTGCGGGCAAACGGCCGGCGCGCAGCCAGCCAGCGCGTACAAGGAGAGCTGCCATGAGCAATCTGCACCGCATCGCCGAACAAGCAGTCACCGGCGCCATCGGGCGCGGACTGACCGTGGCGACCGCCGAATCCCTGACTGCGGGCATGGTGGCGGCGGTCCTCGCCGATACCCCCGGCGCCTCGGGGATGCTGCAGGGCGGTGTGGTGTCGTATCAGAATTCCGTCAAGGCGGACGTCCTGGGCGTCCCCGGCGAACTGCTGGACGCCGTCGGATCCGTCGATGGTGACGTGGCGAAAGCGATGGCCGAGGGGGCGCGGCGGGTCTGCGGGGCAGACATTGGAGTGTCCACCACAGGAGTCGCAGGACCGGAACCACACGGCGGGAAGGACGTGGGAACGGTTTTCGTCGGCATCGCCACCGCGGACGGTACGACGTCGTTCGGTTACGTTTTCGAGGGAAACCGCGCGGACATCCGGGGCCAGGCATGTGCGGCTGCTTTGGAGCGGCTGCTGGAGGCCCTATCTTCCGAGGCTTACCCGGCGTAAAGTTGCCGGGAACAAAATTTGATTCCTAATAGTTGTTACATTGTGTCGCTTCGGAATCAGTGAGGCGCCTAGGATGAATAAATAATTATGGTTCGCCTGATGAGGGCGGACCTGACGTACGAGGGAGCAAGGCGATACAGATGGTAAAGCAGCCCGTATCCGTGAACGGCGTTGTCCGCTGGAAGGATGTGGGCCTCGCCGATCAGGCAAAGAGCGAACAGAAGGAGCGCAAGATGGTAGTACTTCGTCACGAAATCGGTGATGTGCTGCGCGACGTTCGCCAGCGTCAGGGCCGTACCCTCCGCGAAGTGTCACACAGTGCCCGGGTTTCCCTGGGTTACCTCAGTGAAGTGGAGCGCGGCCAGAAGGAAGCCTCTTCGGAGCTGCTGTCTTCGATCTGCTCGGCCCTGGACGTCCCGTTGTCCAGCATGCTCCGCGAAGTCAGCGACCGCGTTGCCGTCGCTGAGGGCGTTGCTGTTCCAGACACCGTCCCGCAGGAATTCTCGCAGCGTTACCTTGACCGCGAACTTAATACTGAACTGTCTGACGAACTGGCCAAGGGACTGCTCTCGGGCGCCCGCTGACCCGCACATATTAGATCTTCGTATTTGACACGAGGGGCCTCCGGCGATGCCGGCGGCCCCTCGTTGTGATGCGTGCTGTCGGAGCCCGCGCGTGCCCTCCGGGAGGGCCGGCCGTCAGGCCGCTATTTCGCCTCGTCCCTGGGGAAGCCGTCGCGCTCATAGGTCGCGTTGAGCTTGGCCATGTAAGCGGCGAGAGCCTGCAGGTCCTCCACCGGCCATTCCCCGAGCCGCTCACGGAACACCTCACGCCGGGCATCCTGCACCTGGTGCATCTTCTCCTCGCCCTTGGGCGTCAGCCGGATCGTCTGGGCCCGGCCGTCGAGTGGGTCCGCTTCCTTCGACACAAGGCCGATGCTCTCAAGGAACGCGATCTGCCGGCTGACGGACGGCTTGCCGACTCCGATGCACGTTGCCAGTTCGGTGAGCCGGATGGGACCTTCGCGGCGGATGACGGTGAGAAGGCCATAGGCCGCCGGCTCCATGTCCGGGTGGACCTGCCGGGACAGCTGCTGGGAGAGGGAGCGTCCACGGCGCCAGAAGAGGCTGATCTGGTTCTCCACGGTTCGCAGGGCCGCGTCGACGCTGTTTTCGGTGGCCCCGGAAGCATCGGGTTCCACGGCTGGGTTGCTCATGGCAACCATTCTATTGGCCGCAGGCGTGAGAGACTTTATCCGTGCGAATCAGCGACTTTTGGCGGCTCATGGACGACGAGTTCGGTGCGGGATACTCCCGCGTCCTCAGTAGCTCCCTGGTGCTCGCAGGTGTTGGCGGGCGGACCGCGGACCAGGCGCTGGCGGCGGGTGTTCCCCCGCGGCAGGTCTGGCTCGCGATGTGCGATGTGCAGGATGTCCCGGCTGAGCGCCGTCTCGGGAGGGACGTCAAGCCCTCCCGGAACTGATTGTCCGCAGCCTGACACGCCGAAGGATTGTTCGAATATCTGTTCGGGTCGGGCTATGCTTTTTCCAGACCGTTTTCCACATACGCAATGTCATCCGGCAACAATGTCGGTGGGTGCCGTTAGCGTCAGTGATGACAGATAAAGGCCGCTCAGGCCACTCCACAGCGAGAAAACTAGAGGTGTGAACCATGGCGGCAGCCCCGGATCGTCAGAAGGCGCTCGACGCAGCGCTGGCCCAGATCGACAAGCAGTTCGGCAAAGGCTCCGTCATGCGGCTGGGCGACGAAGTACGTGCTCCCATTGAAGTAATTCCCACCGGCTCCATTGCCTTGGACGTTGCTCTCGGAATTGGCGGCCTGCCGCGCGGACGCGTGGTCGAAATCTACGGCCCCGAATCGTCGGGTAAGACCACCGTTGCCCTGCATGCCGTCGCGAATGCCCAGCGGCAGGGAGGCATCGCCGCCTTTATCGACGCCGAGCACGCCCTGGATCCCGAATACGCCGCCAAGCTGGGTGTCGATACCGACGCCCTGCTGGTCTCGCAGCCGGACACCGGTGAGCAGGCTCTGGAAATCATGGACATGCTGATCGGCTCGGGCTCCCTCGATGTCATCGTCATCGACTCCGTGGCAGCCCTCGTGCCCCGCGCGGAAATCGAAGGCGACATGGGTGACAGCCACGTCGGCCTCCAGGCCCGTTTGATGAGCCAGGCGCTCCGTAAGATCACCGGCCGGTTGAGCCAGACCAAGACCACCGCCATCTTCATCAACCAGCTGCGCGAGAAGATCGGCGTTTTCTTCGGATCACCCGAGACCACCACCGGCGGTAAGGCACTGAAGTTCTACGCGTCCATCCGCATCGATGTCCGCCGCATCCAGACGCTGAAGGAAGGCGCAGACTCGGTGGGCAACCGCACCAAGGCGAAGATCGTCAAGAACAAGATGGCCCCGCCCTTCAAGATCGCCGAATTCGACATCATTTACGGCCAGGGCATTTCCCGCGAGGGCGGCATCATCGACATGGGTGTGGAGCACGGCCTGATCAAGAAATCGGGTTCCTGGTTCACGTACGACGGCGACCAGCTGGGCCAGGGCATGGAGAACTCCAGGCGCTTCCTCCGGGACAACCCCGAGCTTGCCGCGGAACTGGAGCGCCTCATCAAGGAGAAGCTTGGCGTCGGCGTGAAGCCTGCGGCGGCCGAAGCAGAAGCGTCGCCGAAGCTCAAGGCCGTTGACGGTTTCTAGGGGAAACCGCGTCGGGGACGGGTTCTCCCCGGCGCCGCTGTCTGAACAGGATGCGGAACCGGATCCGGTGTCGGTGGCGCGGGCCATCGTGCTGCGGCAGCTCACCAACTCGCCCAAGAGCAGGCTGCAGCTGGCCCGCAAGCTCGCCGAACGCAACGTTCCGGACGATGTGGCGGAGTCCGTGCTGGACCGGTTCGAAGAAGTCCGGCTCGTCGATGACGCGGAGTTTGCCGACATGTGGGTCCGGAGCAGGTCCCAGACCCGGAAGCTTGCCAAGGGAGCGTTGCGGCGTGAGCTCGCGGACAAGGGCATCGAGCCGGACATTGCTGCCCGGGCCCTGGAACAGCTCAGCGACGAAGCTGAGGAATCGGCTGCGCGCCAACTCGTCGAACGCAAGCTGAAGGCCTCAGCGGACCTCACGGACCGGGCCGAGCGGGACAAAGTCACCCGTCGGCTGGCCTCCATGCTTGCCCGCAAGGGATACCAGCCCTCGCAGGCCTTCCGGATTGTGGGGGAGGTCCTGGACACCGCCGCCGGGGAACGGGCGGCAACGGAATTCCTGTGAACCGGTACCCTTAACAGGTGAGTTTGACCATTCCCTCCCCAGCGTCCGGCACCAGCACTTCCGCCACCACCGACACAGCATCCCCGGCTGCCCGGCAACGTACCTACCAGGTGCGTACCTTTGGCTGCCAGATGAACGTGCACGACTCCGAGCGGATGGCAGGCATGCTGGAAGATGCGGGCTATGTCCCGGCATCCGGGGAGCACGCCGACGTGGTGGTCTTCAACACCTGCGCCGTCCGGGAGAACGCCGACAACAAGCTGTATGGCAATCTGGGGATGCTCGCGCCGGTCAAGGCGGCCAACCCCGGCATGCAAATCGCTGTGGGCGGCTGCCTGGCCCAGAAGGACCGCGAAACAATCCTGAAGAAGGCTCCGTGGGTGGACGCCGTGTTCGGCACCCACAACGTCGGGGCCCTGCCCGCGCTCCTGGAGCGCGCCCGGCACAACAACGAAGCCCAGCTGGAGATCCTGGAGTCGCTGGACGTTTTCCCATCCACCCTTCCCACCAAGCGGGACTCGGTGTACTCGGGCTGGGTCTCGATCTCGGTGGGCTGTAACAACACCTGCACGTTCTGCATCGTTCCGGCCCTGCGCGGCAAGGAAAAGGACCGCCGCCCTGGCGACATCCTCGCCGAGATCCAGGCGCTGGTGGACGACGGCGCCATCGAAGTCACACTGCTGGGCCAGAACGTGAATTCCTACGGCGTGGAATTCGGCGACCGGCAGGCCTTCTCCAAACTGCTCCGGGCGTGCGGCGAAATCGAAGGACTGGAGCGGGTCCGTTTCACCAGTCCGCACCCTGCCGCGTTCACTGACGATGTCATCGATGCCATGGCCGAGACCCCCAATGTCATGCCGCAGCTGCACATGCCCCTGCAGTCGGGCTCGGACAAGGTGCTCAAGGACATGAAGCGTTCCTACCGCTCCACCAAGTTCCTCGGCATCCTGGACAAGGTCCGGGAGCGCATCCCGCATGCGGCCATTTCCACGGACATCATCGTGGGCTTCCCGGGAGAAACTGAAGGGGACTTCCAGGCCACCCTCGACGTCGTCGAGAAATCCCGTTTTGCCACGGCATTCACGTTCCAGTACTCCAAGCGCCCCGGCACCCCCGCCGCCGATCTGCCGGACCAGCTTCCCAAAGCCGTGGTCCAGGAACGCTTCGAGCGCCTGACCGCCTTGCAGGACAGGATTGCCGCCGAGGAGAACGCCCGCCAGCTGGGCCGCCAGGTGGAAGTCATGGTCACGGCACAGGCGGGCCGCAAGTCGGAGGAAACACACCGGCTGTCGGGCCGGTCGCAGGACCAGCGCCTGGTGCATTTCTCGGTGCCGGAGGGTGCGGAGAAGCCGCGCCCCGGTGACCTGGTCACGGTTACCATCACCGAAGCCGCGGCTTTCCACCTGGTGGCCGATCCGGCATCGGCGGCAGACTACTCCCTGCGCCGCTCGCGTGCCGGCGACGCCTGGGACAGGTCCCAGGCGGACTCCTGCGGAGCGCCCGTGGCCGGTAGCGGTGCCGGCGGCAAGGGCGGAGTGTCCCTCGGCATGCCGGCGCTCCCCGTCCGCCGCAGCTAGGCCATGGCCAGCCCGCAAGAGCACACCAACCCCACGACGCAGCCTCAGGGCGCCCCTCCCGTTATCGCGGTGGTCGGCCCCACCGGGTCCGGCAAGTCGGATCTCGCCGTGGCGCTGGCGCTGGAACTCGACGGCGAAGTCATTAATGCCGACGCCATGCAGTTCTACCGCGGAATGGACATCGGCACCGCCAAAATCACTGCGGAGGAACGCAGGGGAGTCCCGCACCACCTGCTCGACACCCTGGACGTCACCGAAGAAGCCAGTGTGTCCGACTTCCAGCAGGAAGCGCGGGCAGCTATCGCGGAGATCCACGGGCGCGGGAAGCGGGCAATCCTGGCAGGCGGGTCTGGCCTGTACGTCCGGGCCGCCCTGGACGTCCTCGAGTTTCCCGGCACGGATCCGGACATCCGGCGCCGGCTGGAAGCGGAGCTTGGCGACGCCGGCCTGACGCCGCTGCGCAACAGGCTGGAAGCGGTCGATCCCGTCTCCGCCGCCCGCCTGGGCGATGCCCGCAGGGTTGTCCGTGCCCTCGAGGTCTTTGAACTGACAGGGCGCCCTTTCAGTTCCTTCATGCCTGTCCGGGAGTACTACCAGCCGGCGGTCCAGGTCGGGCTCGAGGTGGACCGGGAGCTGCTGAAGGACAGGCTGGCGCA